>NZ_CP032229.1:6037488-6339363 GCF_004328625.1 Streptomyces seoulensis | reverse complement strand
CCCGCTCACCCGGTAGGCCGGACCCGTCTGCTTGCCCGTGTCCGCGGGGCTCTGGGCGGCGGGGCGGTGTGGTGCAGGCGGGTGCGGATGGTCAGGGCGCCGGCGACGACCACGGCGAAGGAGGCGGCGTCCAGGAGCAGGGAGATACGGACGCCGAAGTGGGCGGTGAGGAAACCGGCGATGCCCGGGGCGATGACCATGCCGCCATCGCGGTGGTCTGGGAGATCGCCGAGGCGCGCGGGATGTTGTCCTTGCCGACCATCGCCGCGGGCAGCCCGGCGAACACCGGGTGGGTGAAGGCCAGTCCGGTGGAGAGCAGTACCGCGAGCACGATCAGCAGGGCCGGGGTGGTGGTCTGGGTCATCGCCAGGCAGGCCAGGATCTGCAGCGAGGCGACCGTGACGATGAGGCGGCGGCTGTCGAAGCGGTCGGCGAACCGGCCGGTGAGCGGGGCCAGCAGCGCCGGGGGACGGCCGCGGCCAGCAGCAGGGCCATGACCGCGTACGATCCGGCGCCGTTGGCCTGGAGCAGCAGGGTCAGGGCGGTGGCGGCGGCGATGTCACCGGCGAAGGACAGTCCCCGCATGCCGGCCAGGACGTAGACGTCCCGCCACGCGGGAGCAGCCGTGGCGGTGGGGGGCGGTGGGGTGATGGCGGTCATGACGGGAGGTCAGCTCCTAGTTGCGGTCGGCGGTTTCCAGTACCCCGAGACGGGTCAGCCCCTGGGCGACGTGCACGGACCGGGCTTCGTCCACGCCCGGGAAGAAACGGGCGGCTGCCACCGCGCGGCCGTCGGCCAGGGCGCGCAGGGCCTCGGCGACGGCGTCGGGCACGGCCAGCCGGTGGCCGTTGACGAGCAGGGCGCTGCGGGCGCCGTCGCTCGGGCCGATCTCCAGCGGTACCGGGCTGCGGCGCAGCAGGGCGGCGGGGCCAGGACGTCCGCGGACGCCAGGCGTTCGAACTCCCGGGGCCGGCCGGCACCCGCGCGGGCAGCGCCCATCTCGCGCAGCCGGACCGCCTCCGCATCCGTGTCCAGGCCGGTCAGGAGTCCGGCGAGGCGGGCGGACAGGGCACCGAGCGTGGCGGCGGTGTCGGGGGCGGCGGGCTCGGCCAGGTACGGGAAGCCGTCGAAGGCGGGGTCGGCCAGGAGGTGCTGGACGGTGTCGGCCAGCAGGTCGCGCCAGCGGCGCGGCTCGACGGTGACCGACAGGTGCAGGGACACCTGGTCCTTTGCGGCCGCTGCGTGCGGGGTTCCATAGGGCAGGTACAGGACGTCACCCGCACGCAGCGTCGTCTCGATGGCCGGCGCCCCCAGGTCCTCGGGCCGGTAGGAGACCTTGCCGGCGCGGCGGCCGGCCGGCGGCTCCCAGATCCGCCAGTCCTTGGTGCCCTCGATCTGGATGACGTAGACGTCGACCGGGTCGTGGTGAGGGGCGTAGCCGTCGCGGCCGGCGGGGGTGAGGAAGGCGACGACCTCGCTCTCGCAGGCGAAGGTGGCGGCGAACATCTCGGCCAGGCGGCGGGCGGAGGGCAGGAAGTGGTTCAGCGCGTTCCAGGTGACGGTGCCGCCGGAGCGGAACAGCTCGTACACCTGCCCGGCGACGACCGCCTCGGTCAGTCCCGCCCCGCGGTCGGAGACGGTGCGGGTGTACGCCTTGCCGGGCACACCGCGGCCGTCCTTGGCGATCCGCAGGTAGGCGGGTGAGACGGTCTGCATCGCCACGATGTCGTCGAGCTGCCGCACCGACACCAGATCCCGGGCCCGGCCGTCCAGGGCGCCCCTGCGCAGCAGCGGCTTGCGGTTGAAGTACTCCTGGAAGAAGACCTGCCGGTCTCCGACGAGGTCTTCGAAGCCTTGGGGGGTCGTGGATGTGTCCACGCTCTTCGCCTCCAGCGGACGGGATAGGGCCAGGGGTGGGAACGGTGGTGCCGGTGCGGGGAATGAGGGGGCGGGCCCAGAGGGGGCCCGCCGGGCGGGGCGGGATTGCAGATGGCGGGGTGGGGCTTGGAGCGCCTCCCGCCGGGCGGGCGGGCGAGGCCCGCCGGGCGGGCGGGGCGAGGCCCGCCGGGCGGGCGGGGCGGGATCGGCGGGTGGGGCGGGGGCAGGTGGCTCGGGTGGGACGAGGCCCGCGGGGCGGGTCGGCGGGTGGCCGGCGCGGAAGGAGGGCCGCCGGGCGGGACGGCGTCGGCGGGTGGCCGGGGCCGGGGGCCCCGGTAGGACGAGGCTCGCCGGGCCGGCGGGTGGCCGGCGCGGGGCGAGGCCCGCCGGGTGGGGCGGGGCGGGGTCGACGGGTGGGGCGGGGGCAGGTGGCCCGGGTGGGACGAGGCCCGCCGGGCGGGCGGGGCGGGGTCGACGGGTGGGGCGGGGGCAGGTGGCCCCGGTAGGACGAGGCTCGCCGGGCGGGACGGGCCGGGCGGGTGGCCGGGGCGGGACGGGCGGGTGGCCGGGGCGGGGCGAGGCCCGCCGGGCGGGGCGGGGCGCCTCCCCGGCCGGCGCGCCGGGGCCCGGGGTCCAACTGCCGGGGCGAGGGGCGGGTTTTCGGTCCCCGGGGTTCGGGACTGCGGTGTCACCAGGTGGCGTCACACCCGGGGCACTCCCCTGCCCGGGGGCGGCGCCGGGGTTCAACTTCCCCAGTACGGCCGGGTGTTACGGGCCCCGGGCGGGGCTGGGTGTGTCAGGCGGTACCCGGGTGTCGCGGGCCGGTGCCGGCCGGGTGTTCAACTGCCCGGGCGGTAGCAGGTGTTGCGTGCCGGGGCTGTGCGCGGGGCCTTCCTGGGTGCGGGGGCCTGGCCCCCCCGGCAGCGGCCGGCGCGAACCGCCTGCTGCCGGGGGGCCGTGACCGGTGGCCTCGCTGCGGGGCGCGGCCGGGTCCCCCTGCCGAAGGGGGCCCGTTTCAGTGAGGGGCGACTTCGAGGACGCCCAGGCGGGTCAGGCCCTGGGCGGCCTTCGTGGCGCGCTCGGGGTCGACGCCGGGGAAGATGTCACCGGCCGGGACGTCCGCTTCCAGACCGGCGAGGGTCTCCGCGACCGGGGTGGGAACGGCGATCTTGTGACCGTTGACCGTCATCTGCGTGCGCCCGCCGTCGTTCGCGCCGAACTCCACCACCGCCGCCGTACGCCGCAGCAGCACCGAGGGGGTGATGCGGTCGGTCTCGGCGATCGTCTGGAAGGTCGTGCCGTGCGAACTGCCCGGCATCGTACGGCCCAGCTCGGCCAGCCGGTCCAGCTCCGCGCCGCTGTCCAGGGCGTCCATGCGGGCGGCCAGCGCGGCGATCTTCTGCCGGAACAGGGCCTCGGTACCGGCGTCCCGCAGGGCCCCGATGTGCGGGTACTGGTTGAACTCCGGCCCGGAAGCGGCCTGTTCGAACGTCTCGCGCAGCAGGTCCTTCCACATCCGCGGCCGCATCATGATCGACAGATGCAGCGACACCTGGTCCTCGGCGGCCGCCGCGTGCGGGTGTTGTACGGCAGGTACAGGACGTCACCCGGCTCCAGCAGGACCTCGATGGCCGGCTCGCCGAGCTCCTCGTCGGTGTAGGAGGCGTTGTCACCCTCACGCTGGGCGGGCAGGTCCCACAGCTTCCACCGCTTGGTGCCCTCCAGCTGCACGATGAACAGGTCGACCGGGTCGTGGTGCGGGAGGTAACCGCGCTTCTTGGTGGGCGTCATGAACCCCACCACGTCGGTACGCACGGCCATCTTGTCGCTGATGACACGGGTGAAGTCCCGCAGCTCGGGCACGATCTGGTTCAGCGAGCACCAGGTGACCGTCGCACCGGCCCGGAACAGCTCGTAGATCTTCTCCGGCACCACCGTGTCGGTGATGTTCACACCCTGCACGACCACACTGCGCGTGTAGCCCTTCTCAGGGACACCGGAACCGTTGTGGTTGACCTTGATGTACGGCGGCCGGATCGACTCCATGTGCAGCAGCTCGTCGAGCTTGCGGACCGACAGGATGTCCCGGACATCGCCCGGCATCGCGTTCTTCCGCAGCAGGGGCTTCTTGTCGAAGTACTCGGCAAAGAAGACCTTTTCGTCCCCCACCAGATCTTCGAATGTGAAGTCGTACATTGCATTCCTTTCAATGCCCGATGGCGTGGAACGAAAAGCTTTTATGCGGCGGAGGGGCGGCAGCCTGTACATTCGGGCCGCCCCTCCGGCCGCATCAGAATTACTGGATGTTGACGTAGTACGACGTCGCCAGCAGCTCGGCGGAGGTCTCGATGAACTCGATGTCGTCGAACGCCACGGTGTTCTCCATGCTGTTCACTCCCTCTTGTTTCCCGGAATTTCCGCCGGGCTGTCCCGGCGATGACCAAATACTCACCCCGAACGGGCAGGAACGTCAACGGAACAAAAACCTGAACAGCACGGCGGCCGGGATATACGAAAACCCGGACACGGGGACGGACGAAGAGAAGACCGGCAACCCCGGCGAAGACCAGGAACCCTTGGGTGGTGGGTGGGGTGAGCGAGGGCGACTGTCCCGGAGGCGAGAGGTGAGGGCCCGCCGGGCGCAGGGGGGCCGGGACGAGGGGGGTCAACTGCGGACAGGCGCAGTTGGACACCGGGCACAGGCCGGCCCCGGCCGGGCCGTGAACGGCGAGGAGACGGGGCCGGGAGCCCGGGTAATCCCAGGTGGGAGACGGTAGCGGGGCACATCCCCTTTACCGGGCGGACAGCGCAACCGGGGCGGCGAGGGGATCTCTCCACAGCGGCAGACGGCCCCCTCCAACCCGCCGGAGGCACACCCCCTCATACGCGAGGCGCACGGCTTTCCCGTGAACACCTCCGGAGGGAAAAGGAGTGTTCAACTGCGCTCGCCCGCAGTTGAACACCTAACCGGGCACACCTGAACACACGCGACCGGGCACGCCACGCACGGGGCCTACGGGGACGGAATGTGATGGCGGGACCCGACTTCCGGCCGGGCAGGAGACGCGATGGCGGAGCAGGCGACCTTGTACGGCCACCGGACACAGTCCCTCAGAAACAGATACGACTGGAACAGAAAGGGAGAAAACCACGGGCATACACGGCCGAAGTCAGCGGCCCGGCCCCCATTCGGACGTCCTGCCGGCTCGGGGAAGCGGGACACATCCCCTCTTCCTTCAGCAAGAAGCAGACCCCGCTTTCCCGACGGCGCAGCGCAGCTCCATGTATGCGGGCGCGGCCAAAGCCGAAGAAGCAATTGCGGCCGACTGCGGACAGACCCAGCCGACCGCGTAGACCCGCCCACCGTCCGGGGCCAGGGCGGCGGCAGCGCAGACACAGACCTCCCACCGGGACAGGGCGACGCCGTGAAACCCGGGGCCCCACGTACGGGCGGCCCGGCACAGCCCCGCGAACGCGGACGCACCCAGGAGAAACAGCACCACAGCGGGCCGGCCCGGTCCCGCGAACGCGGGCGCACCGAGGAGCAGCGGCACCACGGCCGCCAGCCCCAGCCGAACACACGCCCCCGACCGGCATCCGGGAAACTCCCCCGTCCGGCAGAGCCCCAGTAGGCATCCCGCCCGCTGGGGCGACAGCGGGGCACACGGTCCTTCCGCCACAGCGGGCACGGACCTTCAGACCCGGGCCCGGCCGACAGCGGAGACGAGGGGTCCAACTGCGGACGACCGCAGTTGAACACAGCCCGCACCACCCCCCGGGATCGTGGCCGGACGGGAAACGGCAGCCGAGGCCGGCTCCCCATCTCTTCGCGGGCGGCACGAGGCACTCTCTCTGGTCCAGGCGGCGGCGTCCCCCGCCGAGCCGGACAGCGGAACGAGCAGCCAGGGAAAGCCCCCCTCCCCCGCACCGCCAAAACCCCCAGCCCGCGAGCCGACTCCCCACCTGCCAGGAACAGGCAGAGGACAGCGGCAAAACCCGCGGCAAAGGCCTACACGACGAACACACGAAACCCGGCACGGACCTCCCCCGGACCGCAAAAGCCGGCCCCCTGGACCGGCAGGGCCCGAACCCGACACACCCCACAGGTGCGCCAGAGCCCTCACGCAGACCGGCCCCCGGCCCGGGCCGCCCTTTACGGG
Organism: Streptomyces seoulensis; assembly: GCF_004328625.1. Lineage (NCBI taxonomy): Bacteria > Bacillati > Actinomycetota > Actinomycetes > Kitasatosporales > Streptomycetaceae > Streptomyces > Streptomyces seoulensis. Next base: position 6,333,325 of record NZ_CP032229.1, on the reverse strand, counting down.
GCGGCCCGGGCCGGAGGCCGGTCGAGGCGGGCCGCACCCGGAGGCCACTGAGGGCGGAGCCGAGGGAGACCGGAGCCGGTGAAGCCGAGGCCGCTGAGGGCTGGGCCGGCAGGGGTCAGGACCGGAGCCGGCAGGGAGCCCGGGGGCCGGTGAGGCCGGGGGGGCCGGTGAGGCCAGGGCCGGTGAGGCCGGGGGCCGGTGAGGCCAGGAGGCCGGTGAGGCCAGGACCGGTCGGGTCAGGACCGGTCGGGTCAGGCGCCGAGGGAGGAGGGCTGGGCCAGATCCGCCTCCGGCAGATCCCTCTCGCGCAGTTCCTGCGCCAGCCGCGCCCACACCTCGCCATACCCCTCGGCAAGCTCGGCCAGCGGACCCCGGCAGTGCGCCGGAACACTGTCCAGGACCCGGCCACGGTCCCGGACCACCACCGCACACGCATCCAGCAACCGCAGCACACTACGGCCCGCGTCATTCAGCCGCAACGACGGATCCCGCCGCAACACATCGAAAACCGCCAGCAGCTCCGCCGGACTCTTCGACGCCCGCGCACGGGAAGAGCGGGCCGGACGGCCCGGCTGGGCATGCGCCCGTATCAACGACGTCACCCCAGCCGACACCCCACCACCCGCCCGCGCCCCCGAACCCCCACCAGCACCCGGCCCCGCAGACCCGGCCGCCACTCCGGCCGCCACCGCACCCAACCGCCCACCCGACACGGCAGAAGACACCCCGCCACCCACACCCCCGGACAACCCGGCAGACCCGGAAGAAGAAACCCCGGCACCCGCGCCACCATCCAGCCCCGCAGACGCGGCAGAAGAATCCCCGGCACCCGCGCCACCATCCAGCCCGGCGGACGCTGCCCCGGCATCCGCCAGGCCGGGCAGCCCGGCCGGACCGGCGGGGTCCACGCCGGCGACACGCGCCACAGCCACCCCCTCCCCACCCCCCGCACACCCCACCGCACGCGACTGCGCCGCCCGCTGCCTCGGCGGCAACGGATCCTCACCCCGCCGCAACCGGTCCCGCACATCCGCCACCGTCGCCGGAGACAACCCCGCCCGCCGCGCCACCTCACGCAACGACACCCCCGGCTCCTCCCTCAACAACCGGCACGCCACCTCCCGCGCCCGCGCCGAACCCGAACCCACCGCCCGCACCCGCCCATCACGCCCCACCCGAACCCCCGGCACCTCCACCCCACACGCCCGACGCACCTGCGCCACCTTCCGCGCCGACAACCCCGCCACCGCCGCCACCGCACGATCCGACCACCCCGGCCGCCCCACCACAATCCGCTCCGCCGCCGCCACCCGGTCCCCCACCGGCAACGACCGCCCATGCCGCACATTCACCGCCACCGCCAACAACGCGGCATCCTCCACACACCCATCAAAAAACCGCACCGCGATCCGCTCATCACCCCGCAACCGCGCCGCACACAACCGATGCACCCCATCCACCACCCGCATCGACGCCCGATGCACCACAATCGCCGACCACCCCAACCCCCACCCCAAACCCAGCCCACCCCACTCACCCGACACCAAACCCGGCCCACCAGCCGGCCCCGGGTCCGTCACCGGCACCGACTCCACAAGCTCCGCCACAAAACCCTCATCCACCCCACCACCCCGCGCCGAAAACCCCACCCCCACCTCATCCACCCCCACCCACACCACCGGCCCCCCACCCACCCCATCCCGCAACAACCTCACATAATCCCAACCCTCCACCACCGGCCCACCAGAACCCACACCCGCCACCACCCCACCCACCACACCCGACACAGACCCCTGACCCACACCCGACCCCACAGAACCCACACCCGCCACAGACCCCTCACCCACACCCACCACCACGGAATCAACCCCCACCACCGGCCCCACACCCGACCCCACCCGATCAGACCCCACACCCGCCACCACCGACACAGACCCCTGACCCACCACAGAAACCCCTCCCACCACCGACACCAACCCCACACCCACCACCCCGCTCACACCCCCACCAGGCCCCCACCCCTCACACCCTGACCCCCTGCCACCCCGAATCATCCAAACCCACCCGAACACCCACAGAACCCACAGAACCCACCACAGCAGAACCCGCCGCCACACCCCCCACCAGCGAAGAACCACCCAAAACCGAACCCACACCAGCCGAAGCCCCACCCCCCGCCAAACCAGCCCCCACCACCACGACCACACCCACCACAACCACCCGCACAACCCAGCCACCCAACATCCCCACAACCCCTCCCCAACCAACCAACACCAACACCCACCACCCTCCCCAACCCACCCCACCCACCCAACACCCCACCCCCCAGCCAAACCGGCCCTGACCTACACAGGCCACAACCAGAAGCCAGCAGCAGCACAGGGACAAGTGCCCTCGTTCAAGCGGCTGCGCCCGCCCACTGCCCCTGCTCAAGCCCCCCAGAAAGGCATCAGCGCCCCCGCCCCACCCCAGGCACAGCACTCCCGTCGCCCCCCCCCACGGCCAACGGCACGACCACCCTGACCCACGCACGGCGCCGAACGAACAACCCGCTCTCGCCGACCCCCTGCAACAACTTCGCACACGCCAACCACACCCACAGACCGAACAACCCAGCAGCCCCCCACATCGACGCCAGCCGTCGACCCCGCCTCGCGCAGAGCCTTGAATTGGTGCATGAGCGAAGACTTCGGACGGTCCAGGCCGAACCAGCCGCAGGAGTGGTCGAACTCCTCTGACTCCAGCAGGAGTTGACGGACGATACTCAGACGCAGCGGGTCGCTGAGCGTGCCAGGGCGGGCAGCAGGACGGACTTACGGCCGAGCCGGTCGGAGACCACGCTGCAGACCAGCAGCGAACCGGTCAGGCCGACGATGTAGAAGGCGAACAAGACGGTCAGCAGGCCGCTGGAGAACCCGATGTCGTGCTGCCACAGCACGTACGGCGGGGTTGCCGCCCTGGCCGCCTGCCTGGTCTTCGCCACCGCCACCAGCGTGCCCGCGCTGATCATCGCCCGGCTGTTCACCGGGATCGCGGTCGGCGCCGCCGTCTCGGCCGGGATGGCCGCCGTGAGCGATGTCGCCGGGGCCGAACGGAAGCGGACCGCCGCCCTGCTCGCCTCCTGCGCGATGGTGCTCGGCGCCGGACTCGGCCCGCTGCTCTCTGGGGTCCACACCACCTCGGCGCCCGCCCTGATCATCTCCGCGCTGCTCGCCGGCACCGGCCAGGGCATGGGACAGCTCGGCGGCCTGTCGCTGCTCAACACCGTCGTCCCGCCACGCCGCCTCGCCGAGGCCAACGCCGCGCTCAACATCGGCGGCTACCTCCCCGCCGGCCTCCTGCCCGTCCTGACCGGCCACCTCAGCGACACCACCGGCCTCACCCGCGCCACCATCCTCTTCGGCAGCGTCCTGGCAGCCCTCACCGTCGCCGGCGCACTCGTGGTCCGCACGAGCAGGCCCCACCTGACCGACCCCATCTGACAGAAACTGCACCCACCCAGGGCATCCCGACCCCGCGCACGTTTGCCACCCCCCGACGCCGGTCACCCGATACCCCTGAGTCCATGTAACCGCCGATCCGGCACGCGGCGCATTCCGTGACCGTCGGTCCGGCGTTTTGGGAAGGAACCATGACCGACATCCCCCGCACCACCACCGACTCCGGCGCCCCGGTGGAGAGCGACGAGCATTCGCTCACCGTCGGCCCCGCCGGTCCGATCCTGCTCCAGGACGCGTACCTGATCGAGCAGATGGCCCAGTTCAACCGGGAGCGCATTCCCGAGCGGCAGCCGCATGCCAAGGGCAGCGGGGCCTTCGGGCACTTCGAGGTGACGGGGGATGTCACCCCGTACACCAAGGCGGCCGTGTTCCAGCCGGGGACCCGTACGGATCTGGTCGCCCGGTTCTCCACCGTGGCCGGGGAGCGCGGGAGCCCGGACACCTGGCGTGACCCGCGCGGCTTCGCGGTGAAGTTCTACACCAGCGAAGGCAACTACGACATGGTCGGCAACAACACGCCGGTGTTCTTCGTCAAGGACCCGATGAAGTTCCAGCACTTCATCCGGTCCCAGAAGCGCCGCGCCGACAACAACCTGCGTGACCATGACATGCAGTGGGACTTCTGGACCCTCTCCCCCGAGTCGGCCCACCAGGTCACCTGGCTCATGGGCGACCGGGGCGTGCCGCGCACCTGGCGGCACATGAACGGCTACACCTCGCACACGTACATGTGGATCAACGAGGCCGGTGAGGAGTTCTGGGTCAAGTACCACTTCAAGACCGACCAGGGCATCGAGTTCTTCACCCAGGACGAGGCCGACCAGATGGCCTCAGCCGACACCGACTACCACACGCGTGATCTGTTCGAGCACATCCGGGACGGGGAGCACCCGAGCTGGACGCTGTACGTGCAGATCATGCCGTACGCGGACGCCGCCGAGTACCGCTTCAACCCGTTCGACCTGACCAAGGTGTGGCCGCACGGCGACTACCCGCTGATCGAGGTCGGCAAGATGACGCTGGACCGGAATCCGACGGACAACCACGCGGAGATCGAGCAGCTGGCGTTCCAGCCGAACAACTTCGTGCCGGGCATCGGTCCGAGCCCCGACCGCATGCTGCTGGCCCGGCTGTTCTCGTACGCCGACGCGCACCGGTACCGCATCGGTGCGAACTACGCGCAGCTCCCGGTGAACGCGCCCATCACCGACGTCCACACGTACTCCAAGGACGGGGCGATGGCGTACCGGAAGACCAGCGACCCGGTCTACGCCCCGAACTCCAAGGGCGGCCCGGCGGCCGACACCGCCGAGTTCGGCAAGCCGCCGACCTGGCACACCGACGGTGACATCACCCGTACGGCGTATGCCACGCACGCTGAGGACGACGACTGGGGGCAGGCCGGCGCCCTCGTCCGCGAGGTGCTGGACGACGACGCCCGCGACCGGCTCGTGGACAACGTCGTGGGGCATCTGCTCAACGGCGTCACCGAGCCCGTGCTCGAGCGTGCCTTCGAGTACTGGACCAACATCGACCCCAAGATCGGCGCGCGGATCGCCGAGGGCGTGCGTGCCAAGGCCGACGCGAAGGACCCGAAGGCCGCCGACCAGGGCAATCCGGCCCGCAGCAGCATGCAGCACAAGGCCTGATCACCACCCGCCGAGCGCCCCTCCCCCATCCGTGGGGCGAGGGGCGCTCGGCTGTGTGAGGACGGCGGGTGCGGGTACTGCGGATGCCATGAGTGTCACCTCCCTGATCGACACCGCCCTCGACCGTTCCGTCGTTCTCGGCTACGGCTGGCCGGGACTGCTGCTGCGCAAGGCGCTGCCGGACTGGCCCGACGAGCCCGAACGGATGGACGGCAAGGTCGTCCTCGTCACCGGCGCAGGGTCCGGCGTCGGTCTCGCGGCCGCCGTCGGCTTCGCCAGGCTGGGGGCCTCGGTGCGGGTGCTCGGCCGCAACGAGCAGCGCGCCGAGGAGGCCGCGGCGCTCACGCGGGAGCAGGCGGGCGACGACGTGGACGTACGGCCCGTCGCGTGCGATGTCAGCAGTCTGGCCGCGTTGCGGGACTTCACCGCGCGGTTCCTGGAGACGGAGGACCGGCTGGACGTGCTGGTCAACAACGCGGGCGTGATGCCGGACGAGCGGCAGCACAGTGTGGACGGGGTGGAGCTGACGTTCGCCACGCATGTGCTCGCGCCCTACGTGCTGATCGAGGAGCTGACGCCGCTGCTCGTGCGCTCCGCGCCGTCGGTGGTGATCAACGTGACCTCGGGAGGGCAGTACAGCCAGCAGCTCTCCGCCGGTGACCCTGAGTCCGAGGAGACGTCGTACAGCCCGAAGAAGTTCTACGCCCGGAGCAAGCGGGCCCAGGTCGTGGTGACCGAGAAGTGGGCGGAGCGGCTGCACGACCAGGGTGTGCATGTGCACTCGATGCATCCGGGGTGGGCCGACACGAAGGGGGTCCAGCAGTGGATGCCGGTCTTCCGCGCGGTGACCCGGCCCATCATCCGCACCCCTGCCCAGGGCGCCGACACGATCGTCTGGCTCGGCACGGCCCCTGAGGCCACCGAAACCGACGGCCTCTTCTGGCACGACCGCCGGCCCCGGCCGACGACGTATCCGATCGGGGCGGGGGTGGACTCGGAGGAGGTCCGGGGGGAGCTGTGGGAGTACGTGTCGTCTCTTGCGCATGGGGAGCGTGCCTGAGGGCATGTGCGGCGGACGCGGGTCCGCAGGGTGAGGAGAGGGGCGGCTGCCGTTCGGGGGGGCGCTGGTCGAAGGATGGGGCACGGTCGCGCCTTCCTAGGCGCGGCGCTGCGGTGGTGGTGGGAGTAGGTATCTGATCAAGGCTGTCACCGCTGCGCCGGCCGGGGCTACGCACCAGCGTTCTGTGCGGGGGAGGACCGGGAGGCCGAGTTGGGTGCGGGACCAGGCGGGGAGGAGGGAGGCGGCTGCGGCGCCGAGGAGGAGGTACGGGGGGAGGACGGGTTTGGGGAGGGGTGGGCGGAGGAGGATGTAGTGGACTGCTTCGCGGGTCTGGGGGGTCAGGCGTAGTTCGGGGCGGTACGAGTTCAGGCGGGTGCGGAGTTCGCGGAGCGATGTCGGGGGGTGCTCGACGCCCATCGCGGTGGCCACTCGCGCCATGTCGGCCACGTACGCGTCCTGGCCCGCCGCGTTCAGCGGGTGTCTGCCGTAGCGCTGGTGGGCCGTGAGGAAGCAGTACGCCTCGGCGCAGTGGACCCAGGCCAGGAGGTGGGGGTCGGAGGCGTGGTACGGCTCGCCGTCCGGCGTGCGGCCCCGGATGTGCTCGTGGACGGCTCGTACGCGGTCGACGGCTCGCTGGGCGTCGTCCGCCGCGCCGTAGGTGGTGTAGGCGAGGAAGGTGCTGGTGCGGGCGAGGCGGCCCCAGGGGTCGTTGCGGTAGTCGGAGTGGTCGGCCACCGCGGTCATCGCCAGGGGGTGCAGGGACTGGAGCAGCAGGGCGGCCAGACCGCCGGGGAACATGGACGCGTCGCCGTGGACCACGCGGATCGGGCGGTCGGGGGCGAACCAGCGGGGGCCGGGTGTGCCGTGGACGTGGCGCCGGCTTTCGGGGCCGTCGGGGCCCGCCACTCCGCGGAAGAGGGCGTCGCCGAGGCGTCCGCGCAGGCCGGGGCGGGGGGCCGTGGCGGCCGTGGTCACGCGGCTCGAATACGGGCGCGTGCGCGTGGGTGGGGTGTGGTCGACCATCGCCCTGCCCCTATCCCTCGACTGTACGTAAGTGAACATCGGCGGAGCGTGCGGTGCCAGTCGCATCGTTACTGCATCGCTTCCCGGTCGTGCCCTGCCAGCCGGAGGGGTGCCGATACTCGGTGGCGCCGAAGGACGGTCATCCGCGAGCATGCGGGCCATGACTGAGCAGCCCGCGCGATGGACCGAGGCGACCGTCTACCCCGACATGTGGTCCGATCCGGATGTCGACCCGCGTGAAGGGCCCAGTCCGGAGGGTGAGTTGGCCACCCTGATGGACTACCTGACCAATTACCGCCTCACCCTCCGGATGAAGTGCGAGGGCCTGGACCCGGCGCAGCTCGCGCTCCGGTCGGTACCCCCCTCGACCATGTCGCTCCTCGGACTCGTCCGGCATCTCGCCGAGGTGGAGCGGGACTGGCGGAACTGGATCAGCGAGGGTGAGCCGCTGCCGAAGCTGTACGGGGTGCGGGACGCGGACTTCGAGGATGCCGTCGGCGAACAGGACGCAGTCGAGCGGGCGTTCCTTGACCTGGAGCGTGAACAGGCCGCGACCGATGCTGTGTTGGTCGGGCACTCTGCCGACCTCGGGGCACGTATCGGCCGGGAGGAGATCGCCGTGCGGGAGTTGATGGTGCACCGCGTCGAGGAGTACGCACGGCACTGCGGCCACGCCGATCTGCTGCGGGAGCGTATTGACGGGAGGGTGGGCCAGTGAGGCCCGCGCCTTGCGACGTCCCCCTTGGGGGTGCCCGGCCGTACCTGTAGCGAGCCGCCCGGCCGGGCACCCTCAGGAGTGCCCGGCCGCACAGCCTCACTGCCGGTACGAGCCCATCTGCCGTACCGTCACCCGGTCCAGCTTCACGGAGCCCTCCTCGGCGAACGCCTGGACCCCGTCGGATGCGGGGTCGGGGAACACCAGGTCGGTGATGGTCGCCTCGCCGTCGCCGCCGTACACCTCGACCGAGGACCAGTCGATGAGTATCCGGAGCCGGATCTTGCCGTCGCGGGGCTTCAGCGGGGCGCGCTGTACTCCGGGGAACGACGGGCTGAAGTCCGTCAACCCGGAGCGGGTGCGGTCGACGTACATCTCGCCGGTCGTGCGGTCGTAGCCGACGACCGTCTCCTCTCCCCCGCTGCCCGTGCGGACCTTGAGGCCGAAGCGGGTGGCGTCGCGGACGGAGAACGTGGCGTCGATGTCGAGGGCCTTGCCCTTGGCGGCCAGGGAGCGGGAGGTGCTGGTGACGGTGAGGCCCGTCGTCGTGGTGGGCTGCCGCCACAGGGTGGAGAGCGCGGGTACCGGCTCGCTGATCAGGCGGGCGCGGCCGTCGACGGTGCGCAGGGTGAGGCGGCGGGGGACGGTCTGGGCGCTGCGCCAGGGGGTGGTGGGGGTGGTGCCCGCGTAGTCGAGGCCGGCCATCCAGCCGATCATGTACCGCTGGCCGTCGGGGGCGTCGTTCCAGGTCACGGCCGCGTAGTGGTCCTTGCCGTAGTCGACCCAGGAGGCGCGGTCGACGGCGGAGCGGGCGGGGGCCTGGGCCGCCGTGAAGCTGTCGGCCATGATGTGGCCCCAGCCGCCGGTGTTGCGGTCGACCAGCTGGATGCGGGCGGTTCGGCCCTGGTAGGGGCGCAGGTCGAAGGAGGCCCAGTCCATCGCCTCGCTGTCGGAGCCGGTGACGCTGCGGACCACCTGTCCGTCGACCAGGAGGTTCACCGCCGTCTCGTCGGTGGGGCCCTGGGCGCGGGTGTCGGAGAGGACGAGGTGGTCGACGTTGAGGTGGCCCCAGCGGCCGGTGTTGTCGTCGGTGATCCGGACGCGGGCCCGCTTTCCTCTGAGGTCGCGCACGTCCCAGGAGGCCCAGTCGAGCGCCTCGGCGTCGCGGCCGGTGGTGGTGCGGACGGTGCGGCCGTCCACGAGGAGTTCGACGGCGGTGCGGTTCGCCGAGGTGGCGGGGTGGTTGCCGCCGCCCACGAGGAAGTCGAGGTAGTCCTTGTCGAGGGTGAACTCGGGTGAGGTGAGCGTACCGGTGGCGGTGTCGCCGCCGAGGTAGGTGTTGACCAGGCCGTCGCCGAGCCAGCCGGAGACCTGCTGCTGGTCGGGGAGGGTGCCGGTGGCCGGTGCGGTGCCGAAGGCGTCGCCGGTCGCGGTCCAGCCGCCGTACGTGCCGCCCTCGAAGTCGGCGACGAGGGTGCCCTCGGGGGTGGGGCCCCGGTCCACGGAGGTGCCGGGTCGGTGCGGGTGTCGGCCGCCGCCGACCTTGAAGTTGAGGTACGGGGTGCTCACCGTGAAGCCGGGTGAGGTAAGGGTGCCGGTGCTCGGGTCGCCGCCGTGGAAGCTGTTGGCGAGGCCCTTGCCGTCGAACCCGGTGACCGTCTGCTGGCCGTCCACCGCGCCGGACGCGGGGCCGGCACCGAAGGCGGTGCCGGTGGCGCTCCAGTCGCCGAAGCCGGCCCCCTCGAAGTCCTGGACCGGCGTGCCGGACGGCGGGGTGTAGCTGCCGTCGTCGTCCGGGGTGAACCGGGTGCCGTCGAAGTCGCCGGTGAAGTACTGGGTGCCCGAACCGCCCGCCACCGCACCGGGGTTGACGTTGGTGACCAGCACCCATTTGACCTTGCCCGGGGTACCGTCGACGGCGAGGGGGAAGAGGTCCGGGCATTCCCAGACGCCGCCGGTCGCGCCCGCCGGGCCGAAGTCGCTCAGCAGCTTCCAGTCCTTGAGGTTCTTGGAGGTGTAGAAGCGGACCTTGTGCTCGGTGGGCAGCGCGACCGTCATCAGCCAGCTCTTGGTGGGCGCGTACCACTGGACCTTGGGGTCGCGGAACTCGGTGGAGCCGATGTCCAGTACGGGGTTGCCCTGGTACTTGGTCCAGGTGCGGCCGCGGTCGGTGCTGTAGGCGAGGGACTGGGCCTGCTTGCCGCCGCTCTTGTAGGCGCTGGTGTACGCGGCGACCATCGGCGGATTGCCCGGGGTGCCGAAGCCGCTGGTGTTGTTCCGGTCGACCACCGCGCTGCCGGAGAACACCATCTCCTTGTCGTCGTGGGACAGCGCGAGCGGGAGCTGCTTCCAGTGCACGAGGTCGGTGCTCACCGCGTGGCCCCAGGACATGTCGCCCCAGGAGCTGCCGTTCGGGTTGTACTGGTAGAAGAGGTGGTATTCACCCTGGTAGTACACGAGACCGTTGGGGTCGTTCATCCAGTTCTTCTCGGGGGTGAAGTGGAATTGCGGCCGGTAGGTCTCGGTGTACGGCGGTGTGTCGGCGGCGGCCGCCGGCGGGGTGAGCGAAGTGGCCGCCAGGGCGCAGGCGGCCAGTGACGCCGCGATCAGCCAGGCGCGGGCGTGCCGCGCTCCACGTACGGAGCTCATGACATCTCCTGTGCTGCGGTCGGCCCCGCGGCGGAGCGTGACGCGCGGGGCGCACGGGTCCGGGAAGGAGTGGGCAGGCCGCCGGTGCCGTCGTCCCTGGCGTCGGCGGGAGATGTCATCGTTGACTCATGTCATCGATGACAGCGAGCGGGTGCGTCGATGATGCGGCAGGGACAGGGGCGCGTCAACGGTTCGCGCGCAGGCGTCCGTTGGCCGATTCACGACGTAGGGCAGAAGCCGTTTGCGTTGCCGATTTGTGACAGGCCCAGGGCATTGACGGCGCCCCGAGGGGCCGTCCATAGTCCTCGCCATGCCGTGTCAACGATGACATAAGTCAACGATGACACCTCGGGACGGCATGCTCCGATGCCGGCCGCGCCGCTCGCAATCCCGCAGGAGTCGTTCATGTCTCGCAATCCTCGTCCGCACCTGTCCCTGCTGAGAGTCGCCGCGTGTACGGGCGCCCTGGCCCTGGCCCTCACGGCGTGCGGCTCCGGCTCCGGCGCGGGGTCGTCCAAGTCCGGTTCGGGCGGGGTCAAGGTCGGGCTGATCACCAAGACCGACACCAACCCGTTCTTCGTGAAGATGAAGGAGGGCGCGGAGCGGTCGGCCAAGGAGAACGGCGCCCAACTCCTCACGGCGGCAGGCAAGTTCGACGGGGACAACGCCGGTCAGGTGACCGCGATCGAGAACATGGTGGCGTCCGGGGTGAAGGGCATCCTGATCACGCCGAGCGACTCCAAAGCGATCGTGCCCGCGCTGGCCAAGGCCCGCGCCAAGGGCGTGCTGGTGATCGCGCTGGACACCCCGACCGAGCCGCAGAGCGCGGTGGACGCGCTGTTCGCCACGGACAACCTGAAGGCGGGCGAGCTGATCGGTGAGTACGCCAAGGCGGCGATGAAGGGCAAGAAGGCGAAGATCGCCACGCTGGACCTGGCGCCGGGCGTCTCGGTGGGCGTGCAGCGGCACGACGGGTTCCTCAAGGGCTTCGGGGTCGGCGCCAAGGACCCCTCCGTGGTCTGCTCCCAGGACACCGCCGGTGACCAGACCAAGGGGCAGACGGCGATGGAGAACTGCCTCCAGAAGGAACCGGGCATCAACGTCGTCTACACGATCAACGAGCCCGCGGCGCTGGGCGCTTACACCGCGCTGAAGGCCAAGGGCCGCGAGAAGGACGTACTGATCGTCTCCGTGGACGGCGGCTGCACCGGCACCAAGGCGGTCAAGGACGGGAAGATCGCGGCGACTTCGCAGCAGTACCCGCTCAAGATGGCCGCCGAGGGCGTGAAGGCTGTGGTGTCGTACGCCAAGGACGGGAAGAAGGCGTCCGGTTACACCGACACCGGCGTCACCCTGATCACCGACAAGGCGCAGTCCGGGGTGGACGCGAAGGACACCGCGTACGGCCTGGACAACTGCTGGGGCTGAGCCTCCGGCTCCCTCCACCGGGCGGCCGGCCCGGCCACTCCCCCGCCGGTCCGGCCGCCCCCGCTCCTCCCCTTCGAGTCCCCCGACCTCCGTCAAGCCCTTCGACAAGGACGTCGTATGACCGCCACGACCACGCCGTACGCCGGGCTCACGGCGCCGAGCACGGCGCGCCGACTGCTCACGGCACCCACCGCCGGTCCCCTGGCCGCCCTCCTGATCGCCTGTGTCTTCTTCTCCTTCTCCACCGACCAGTTCCTCACCGGCGGGAACTTCTCGCTGATCGTGCAGCAGGTCATGGTCGTGGGGACGCTCGCCATCGGGCAGACCCTGATCATCCTGACGGCGGGGATCGACCTGTCGTGCGGGGCGGTGATGGCGTTCGGCAGCATCATGATGGCGCGGATGGCGGCCGAGGGTACGCTGCCGCCGCTGCTCGCCATCGGCCTGGGGCTGCTGGTGTGCGCCGGATTCGGGCTGCTGAACGGGGTGTTGACGGAGAAGATCCCGCTGCCGCCGTTCATCGTCACCCTCGGCATGCTGAACGTGGCGTTCGCGCTGACCCACATCTACTCCAAGGAGCAGACGGTCACCGAGCTGCCCGGACCGCTCACCGCGCTCGGCGGCACCTTCCCGCTCGGCCACACCGACATCACCTACGGGTCGCTGGTCACCATCGCCCTGTTCCTGCTGTTCGCCTACGCGCTGAGCGGCACCGGCTGGGGCCGGCACGTGTACGCGCTCGGCAACAGCGTGGAGGCGGCCCGGCTGAACGGCGTCCGCACCTCCCGGCTCACCATCGGCGTGTACACGGTCGCCGGGCTGCTCTACGGGGTGGCCGCGCTGCTGCTCGTCTCCCGTACCGGCGTCGGTGATCCGCAGGCGGGGCAGACGGACAACCTGGACAGCATCACCGCCGTGGTCATCGGCGGGACCTCCCTGTTCGGCGGGCGCGGTTCGGTGCTGGGCACGTTCATCGGTGTGCTCATCGTCGGGGTGTTCCGCAACGGCCTCCAGTTGATGGGGGTCGCGTCCATCTACCAGACACTGATCACCGGGGTCCTGGTGATCCTCGCGGTGACCGTCGACCAGATCTCCCGGAAGAGGGCCCGATGACCGCCGCCGACTCCCCCACGCCCGTCCTCCAGGCCCGCGGTCTGGTCAAGCGCTACGGCCAGGTGACCGCCATCGACGGCGCCGACTTCGATCTGCTGCCCGGTGAGGTGCTGGCGGTGATCGGGGACAACGGCGCCGGGAAGACCAGCCTCATCAAGGCGCTGACCGGGGCGATCGTGCCGGACGCGGGCGAGATCCGGCTGAACGGCGAGCCGATCCGGTTCACCGGGCCGCAGAGCGCCCGCGCGCACGGCATCGAGACGGTCCATCAGGATCTCGCGGTCGCCGCCTCGATGGACATCGCGTCCAACATGTTCCTGGGCCGGGAGCTGCGCCGGCCCGGTGTGCTGGGCAGTGTCTTCCGGATGCTGGACAAGAAGCGGATGCGGCAGGAGGCCGCCGAGCACATGGCCGGTCTGAAGATCGGGCTGCGCTCGCTGACCCAGGCCGTGGAGACGCTCTCCGGCGGGCAGCGGCAGGCGGTCGCGGTGGCGCGGTCGGTTGCCTGGGCGCGCAGTGTCGTGGTGATGGACGAGCCGACGGCCGCGCTCGGGGTGAAGGAGTCCGGCCAGGTGCTCGACCTGATCCGGCGGGTCCGGGACAGGGGGCTGCCGGTGGTGCTGATCAGCCACAACATGCCGCATGTCTTCGAGATCGCGGACCACGTCCACGTACACCGGCTGGGCCGCCGGGCGGCGGTGATCAAGCCGTCGGAGTACTCGATGGCCGAGGTGGTCGCCATCATGACCGGGGCGCTCACGGTGGACGGGAGCGGAGGTACGGTCGTCGCGGACTCCGAGGCCGCGAAGGCCGCCGGGGTCCAGGCCACCTGACTTCCACGGCCCGGGGGTTCCCGGCCGGAGCCGACGAGCACAGGAGACGTGTCCCGCATGGCCGCGAACCGCCGCCCCACCCTGGCCGATGTCGCCCGCGAGGTCGGGGTGAGCGCCAAGACGGTCTCCCGTGTCCTCAACGAGGACGGGCCCGCCTCGGCGCAAACCCGGGAGCAGGTGCTCGCGGCCGTGGCGCGGCTCGGCTTCCAGCCGAACCTGATGGCCCGCAACATCCGGGTGGGGGGCCCGGACACCACGATCGGGCTGGTCGTGCCGGACCTCGGCAACCCGTTCTTCGGCGCGGTGGCGGGCAGCATCGAGGACCGGGTGCGCGAGCGGGGGCTGACGCTGCTGATGGGGTCCTCCGCCGACGACCCGGGCCGGGAGCGGGCGTTGACGGACAAGTTCCTGGCGCGCCGGGTCAGCATCCTGATGGTGGTGCCGTCGGTGGGCGCCGACCACGCGCATCTGCGGCAGCACCGGGCGGTGGGGCTGCCGGTGGTGTTCGTGGACCGGCCGGGGGCGGGGCTGGTGACGGACTGCGTGGTCAGCTCCAACCGCGAGGGCGCCCGTGCCGGGGTGACGCATCTGGTCGGGTACGGGCATCGCCGGATCGGGTTCGTCGGTGACCTGCCGACGCGGCTCTACACCCGCCGGGAGCGGCTGGCCGGCTACCGGGAGGCGCTGCGGGACGCGGGTCTGCCCGACGACCGGCCGCTGGTCGCCAGCGCCCACGACCAGCACGACGCGGGCGAGGCGACAGCCCGGCTGCTGGCCCTGCCCGATCCGCCGACCGCGCTGTTCGCGGGCAACAACATCGTGGCCCTCGGTGTGGTCGCGGAGCTGGCCCGCAGCGGCCGCAAGGACGTGGCGGTGGTCGCGTTCGACGACGTGGCGCTCGCGGAGGCGCTGGAGCCGGCGCTGACGGTGGTGGCCCAGAACCCGGAGGAGATCGGCCGTACGGCGGCCACCACGGCCCTGGCCCGCCTCGACGGCGACCGCTCCCGCGCCCGTACGGTCACCGTGCCGACCCGGCTGATCGTGCGGGGGTCGGGCGAACAGCGGGTCAGCGCGCCCGCTTGAGCAGATGCGGGGCGTCCCGGCGTACGGCCTCGCGGATCTGCCCCATCGACGGGTTGACCATCGCGTTCCCCGCCACGGTCACCGTCGGGACCGTCTCGTTGCCGTCCGCCACCAGCCGGACGTACGCGGCCGCGTCGGGATCGCGCCAGATGTTGACCTCGGTACGCGGCAGCCGGGCGAGCCGCAGCCGGAGCCGGAGCTTGATGCAGAACGGGCACAGCGGCCGCCAGTAGACGACCACGCCGTCCCGGTAGTCGGTCACGGTCTTCCCCTCGGTCGGCGTCGTTCGGTCCGAGCGTAGTGGAGGGCCCGCGCGGACGTCGCGCGGGCCCTCCTGCCTTTCGGGTACGGCTAGTTGAAGCTCACGGTCACCGGTTGACGGACGCTGGTCCTCGGGGTGGTGATCTTCAGGGTGTGTGCCGTGGCGTCCCACTGCCAGGCGGAGGGGGCGAGTGTGGTGCCGTTGGAGGTGACGTGGGCCGGGGGCTCGGTGAGGCCCTGGAAGGTGACCGTCCAAGTACGGCGGCTGGGCAGCCCCTTGTAGGTGCCCCGGGTGGGGGCGATGCGCAGGGTGTGCCCGGTGTAGCTGGTGCGGGTGGTGGCCGAGCGGTGGCGAGCCGGGGTGCTGACGCCGTCGTCCTCGTAGAGGGTGAAGGCGCCCGGCGCTCCGGTGGCCACGGTGAGGCCGACCCGGTCCAGCGGGGTCCCGGAGTCGTGTGCGGCGTCTCCGGCGCGGGTGGCGATGATGCCGCCCGCGCGGACGAACACCGGCATGGTGTCCAGGGTGGTCGTCACGTCGTACGAGGTGCCGCCGCTGCCCGCCGTGTAGGTGCGGCCGGTGAAGTAGTCGGTCCAGGTGCCCTCGGGGAACCACACGGAGGTGGTGGTGCTGGTACCGGGAGTGGTGACCGGGGCCACCAGCATGTCGGGCCCGTACAGGTACTCGCTGCCCGCCCTGGTGTAGGCGGCCTCGTCCTCGGGGTGGTCCAGGTAGAGCGGGCGGACGAGGGGGACGCCGGTGGTGGCGGCCTGCTGGGCGAGGGTGTACGTGTACGGGACGAGGGACTCGCGCAGCCGGAGGAACTTGGCGGCGGAGTCGCGGGCCGCGTCGCCGTACTGCCAGGGCAGCCGGTCGCTGTGGTTGCTGTGCAGGCGGTCGATGGGCTGGAAGGTGCCGAACTGCACCCAGCGGGCGTACAGGTCGTCGGGCAGCTTGGTGGTGCGGTGGGTGCGGCCGTCGTCGGTGGTGTAGGTCTCGGCGCCGGGGATGCCGTGTCCGTCGTTGTGGCCGCCGATGTCGTGGCTGATGGCGGCCATGCCGGTGGCGGCGGACTCACCCGGGGTGTAGCCGACCTCGGCGCTCAGGGTGCCCCAGGTGGAGGCGGTGTCGCCGGAGAAGTGCAGCGTGGAGCGCTTGTCGGCCCAGGGCCCGGTGGGCAGGCCGACGCCGCCGCTGTAGCCGCCCGCCTGGAGGGAGCCGTAGGCGCGGGAGAGGACGAAGGGCCGTTCGGCGGTCTCGGCGTTGAGGCCGGCGTACTTCTGGTTGATCCAGGCGTCCGGGGTGACACCGGCCTGCGAGGAGCGGGAGGCGTCGCAGCACCAGTCCAGCCACCAGAAGTCGTTCCCGGCGCGGTCGAAGGGCCGGTGCAGATCGAGGTACGCCTTCAGCTGGTCGGGGTCGCCGAAGTCGAACGTACGGCACGTCGAGCCGGCCGACCCCGCGCAACCGCCCTTGCTCAGCTTGCCCTTGGCGGTCTCCTGGGCCTTCGCGTACTGCGGGTCGGACTCCAGGATGCTGGGGTGCACGTTCAGGGTGTTGTGCAGTCCCTGCGCGGTGGACCAGTCGAAGAAGCCCTTGGGGTCGGGGTACTTGGCCGGGTCGAAGTTCCAGCCGCTCCAGGTGTTGGGCGACTTGAAGTCGGTGTCGGTGACGAGCACGTCCAGCGGGACCCCGGCCGCGCGGAAGGCGGGCAGGATGGTGTCCTGGTAGTCCTTGGCGGTCCGGTCGATGTACTCGGAGTACCAGACGCCGTAGGCCCAGCGGGGCAGCAGTGCGGGCGGCCCGGTCAGGGTGGCGAGGTCGGTCAGACCCTGCTTGTAGTCGTGGCCGAAGCCGAAGAGGTAGCCGTCCTGGTAGGGCTTCCCGGCGTGTCCGGCGCGCGGGGTGGCCTTGCCCGTGCGGGCGTCGTAGACGGCGGAGGGGGTGTCGTCCAGCAGGTGCCAGCCGTCGCGGTGCAGCAGGCCGGGGGTGGTGCGGGGGCTGGGGTCGTTGTCGCCGTCGAGTCCGTCGAGGCTGCGGCGGTAGCCGCCGAGCGCGAGGTGCGGCTCGGGGGCGGGGTCGGCCGTGGCGGTGACGCCCAGGGTGTCGACGTTGACGTGGCAGCTCGTGGCGTCGGGGCAGGCGAGGGTGACGTCGTTGGCGCCGGCCTTCAGGTCGACGGTGGTGGAGGCGGTCTGCCAGGTGTCCCAGTTGTCGGTGGGATCGAGGGTGAGGGTCGCCGGGGTGCCGGTGCCGGTGCGGACCTGCACGGTGCGCTTCTCGTGGCGGCCGTCGCCCCCGGTGCCGTTGGCGTAGCGCAGGTGGAGGCGGTAGGTGCCGTCGCGCGGGACGTCCACGACGCGGCGGGTGAGGGAGGCGTCCTTGTTCAGCTCGGCGGCGAAGCCGTCGCCGGAGTTCCCCCGGTGGTCGGTGGCGATGACGGCGGAGCCCGCGAGGAGACCGTCCTCGGCCTCGCAGCTCGTGCCGAACGCGCAGGCGGGGACGGCGGTGCGGTCCCGCGCCGGGTAGTCGGCGCCGGGCTTCAGCAGGGCCGCGCTGTCGATGTTGACGTTGCCGGAGTCGGTGGCGCCGCGCTGGAGCCGTACGGTGTGGGGGCCGGCGCCGAGGGTCAGGGGCAGCCGGGCCACGCCCCAGGTGTTCCAGTCGGCGGTGGCCGGGAGGCTGAGGGTCCGGGTCGCGCCGCCGTCCACGCTGAGGCTGAGCGTACGGGTCTCGCGGCGGCCGTCCGAGCCCACCGCGTTGGCGTAGCGGACGGCGTAGTCGTAGGTGCCGGCTTCGGGTGAACGCACTTCCGTGGTCAGGGAGTTGTTCGTGACATCGAAGCCCGCGAGGAAGCCCTTGCCGGTGTAGCCGGCGTGGTCGACGGCGACGCCGGGGCCGTCGTGGAGCTGGCCCTCGGCCTCGCAGAGGGTGCCCACCGCGCAGTCGGGGCGCTGCCAGGGGCTCGCCTGCACCTGTTTCTGCCCGGCCTTCAGGCGCACGGTCAGGTTGTCGGCGGTGAAGGGTCCGGAGCCCACCTTGTAGCGCAGGGTCAGGGCGCTGGTGGTGACGGTGAGGACGCCGTCCTTGACGGCGGAGGTGTAGGCGGGCGGGGTGAAGCCGCCCCGGCCGATGGCGTTGAAGGTGGCGCTGTCCTCGAATCTGTCGTCCCCGGCGTACTCGGTACGGATCAGGGTCGGGGACAGCACCTGGAACCGGGCGCCGGGCACGGTCACGGTGGCCGAGCGGGCCTTGGCGGCCGGGGTGGCGGCGTCGGCGCCGACGGGTGCGAGCGCGACGCCCGCGCAGGCCAGGACGAGGGCGATGACCGGTCCGCGCGGCGGGCGGAGGGTACGGGGGAAGGGTGGTCGCACGGCACGCTCCAGGGGGCGGTGGCGCTCTCGCGAGCGCGACGGACATGCGGAGACGACGGGTGCAGCACAGGTGCGATACAGCGGTACAACGTTGTAAAAATGGCTCCCCGGCATGAGACCACGCTCCGCTTTCCGGTGTCCAGATCCGGAACGGACAGCGTTGTCAGGGTAGTTGGCGTGAAGCGCGCGCGACAGATGTTCCGTCCGGTTCCGCCTGTGGCTGTTTTTGATGCTGTACAGCCCTTCCCCACGGTGCTGTCGTGCAACTGACCGGGCCTGTTCAACGTTGGAGGACTTGCCATGCCGGTTCACAGACCCCGCTTCCTCGGCGCGCTGCTGGCCCTCGCTCTCGCGCTCGGCGGAGTGCTCGCGCTCCCCTCCCCCGCCCCTGCCGCGTCGGCCGTGTGCGCGCTCTCCTGCGACACCCTCGATCCCTCCAAGGCGCGCCAGGAGTCGTTCCCGGTGCCGGACCGTACCGTCAACGGCCGTCTCCTCAGGCTGCATGTCTCCGAGCCGGACAGCATGGCCTGGGCCAGCGTCGACCAGGGCAAGCAGGGCGACGCGGTGTGGCTGGACCGCTCCTGGGACCGGGGCGCGAGCTGGGACGGGCTGTTGGGGAAGGCGAGCATCCCCGCCTCGTGGACCGGCACCCGGACGCTGATGTACAACGTCACCGATCCGGTGGGCCACCGGCGCGGCTGGGTCCGGGCCTGCGCGGACGCGGTCGGGGTGACCTGCACGGACTGGTTCCGCCCCCGGGTGTGCGACGGCACCTCCTGCGACGGCGCCGACCCGGCCACGGCGGCCCGCGACGAGCGCCCGGTGCCGGCGACCACCCTGTACGGGCGCACCGTCAGCCTGCACATGGACCAGGCGAACGGCCTGGCCTGGGGCGTGGTGGAGAACGGCGGCGCGGGCGACGAGGTCTGGCTGGACCGCTCCTGGGACGAGGGCGCGAGCTGGCCGGAGGGCTCCTCGCTCGGCCGGACCAGCGTGCCGTCGGGGTCGTCCTCGACGCGTACGGCGATGTTCGCCACCCGGGACCCGCGCGGGCTGCTGTACGGCGGTGCCGTGCGCGCCTGCGGCCGTGAGTCCGCGCACCAGGACGGGAGTTGCACCGCTTGGGCGCGTCCGGCGCCGACGAGGGCGCGGGGCGCGGCGGACGCGCTGATGGCGTCGTACCGGACCGACGAGGGCTGGTGGCGCAGCAGTTGGTGGAACTCGGCGGTGGCGCTGACCTCGGTCGTCGACTTCGCGCGGGCCACCGGGACGCACGACTACGACTGGGCGGTGGCACGTACCTTCGAGCAGAACCAGGGGGTGTTCCCGGCGGGCGGGCGCAGTTCGGACCCGGTGGAGGGGCATTTCATCAGCCGGGCGGTGGACGACGCGGCGTGGTGGGGGGTCGCGTGGGTGGCGGCGTACGACCTCACGCACGAGCGGCGGTATCTGGACGAGGCGGTGACCATCACCGACTATGTGCGCGGGTTCTGGGACACGGGCAGCTGCGGGGGCGGGGTGTGGTGGAACCGGGAGCGCACGTACAAGAACGCGGTGACCAGCGGCCTGTACCTGTGGCTGACCTCGGCGCTGCACCAGCGGCTCAGCGGGGACACGGTGTGGGGTGCGCGGGCGGTGACGGCCGGGGACTGGTACCTGGGCAGCGGGCTGATCAACGGCTCGGGGCTGGTGAACGACGGGCTGACCTCGGGGTGTGCCAACAACGGTCAGACGGTGTGGAGTTACAACCAGGGACTGGCGATCGGCGGCTTCACCGAACTGTGGCGCTCGACCGGGAACACCCGCTATCTGGACGCCGCGAAGCGGCTGGCGGACGCGGCGCTGTCCTCGTCCGCGCTGACCCGGGACGGGGTGCTGACCGAGTCGTGCGACGTGGGCGGCGCGAGCTGTGACGACAACCAGAAGCAGTTCAAGGGCGTGTTCGTCCGTCAGCTGGCCGATCTGGCGTCCGCCACCGGTTCGTCGGCCTACCGCGCGTATCTGGTGCGGCAGGCCGACTCGGTGTGGGCCAAGGACCGGGACCCGCTGAACCGGCTCGGCGAGCGCTGGGCCGGCGGGAGTCCGAACCAGGTGGACTGGCGGACCCAGGCGAGCGCGCTGGCGGCGCTGACCTCGGCCGGGTGAGCGGGCGGCGGGGCGTTCAGCCGACCCGGCGCCGCCTGGCCAGCCAGGTCTGGGCGACGACGACCAGGACGAGGAACGCCCCGCTGACCACCTGTTGGTAGGCGGAGTCGAGGGAGCCGATCTGGTTGATGACGTTCTGGATGACCTTCAGCAGCAGCACGCCGACGAGGGAGCCGCTGACGTAGCCGAGGCCGCCGGTGAGGAGGGTGCCGCCGATGACGACGGCGGCGATGGCGTCCAGCTCCATGCCGTAGCCGAGGATGGTGACACCGGAGGCGAGGTAGGCCGCGTTCAGCGCCCCGGCGAGGCCGGCCAGCAGCCCGGACAGGGTGTACACGCTGACCTTGGTGCGGGCGACCGGGGCGCCCATCAGCGCCGCCGCCTGTTCGTTGCCCCCGACGGCGTACACCCGCTGCCCGAACCGGGTGCTCCGCAGCAGCACGGCACCGCCGACGAACAGAACCGCCGTGATCCACACGGGAGTTCCGATGCCGAGCAGCTTGCCCTGGCCGAGCGAGGCGAAGACCGAGTCGGGGTTGACGAGGAAGGTGTCGGCGCCCTCGTCGGTGATGGCGAGCATGAGCCCGCGCGCCGCCAGCATCGAGGCGAGGGTGACGATGAACGGTGCGAGCCCGGTACGGGCCACCAGCAGCCCGTTGACCAGCCCGATCGCCGCGCACACCACCAGCGGCAGCAGCAGCGCGACGACCGTGCCGTACTGGGAGCCCCAGGCGGCGAGGACGCCGCCGAGGACGAAGACGGAGCCGACGGAGAGGTCGATGCCGCCGCTGACGATGACGAAGGTCATGCCGAGGGCGACGGTGGCGAGGAACGACGAGGAGATGGCGATGTTGCCGAGGTTGTCGCCGGTGGCGAAGGAGTCGAAGGACAGCGAGGCCACGGCGGCGAGGACGACGAGCGCGGCCAGGGCGCCGTGCCGCTGGGCGAGCGCTGCCACCCGGTCCCCGCGCCGGGCGGGGTCGCCGGGGGCGGGCGCGGTCCGTCCGGCGGCCGCGGGGTGTTCCTTGGTGCTGGGCATCACCGCTTCCCCCTCTCCCGTGCCGCGTACACCGCGAGCACGATCACCACGGCCTGGGCGATCTGGGTCCAGGACGAGGGCAGGTCGTGTTTGATGAGGGTGGCCGTCAGGAGCTGGATGAGGACGGCGCCGGCCACCGTGCCGCCGATGCGTACGCGTCCGCCGGTGAGCGGGGTGCCGCCGACGACGACGGCGGTGATGGCGGACAGTTCCATCAGGTTGCCCAGCGAGCTGGGGTCGCTGGCCTGGAGCCGGGCCGTGGCGAGGAACCCGGCGACGGCGGCGAGCACGCCCGAGCAGACGTAGACCGTGATCAGGACCCGGTGCACGGGCAGCCCGGCGAGCTGGGCGGCGGGGCGGCTGTCGCCGATGGCGAGGAGGCGGCGGCCGAAGGTGGTCCGGCGGACCACGAAGCCGACGATCAGGGCGAGGGTGGCCGCGATCAGCGCGAGGTAGGGGACGCCCGCCACGCTGCCGGAGCCGAGGGTGGCCATGGCGGGGTCGCGTACGTCCTTGAGCTGGGGCAGCAGCACCAGGGCGATGCCCCGGCCGCCGACCATGAGCGCGAGGGTGGCGACGATGGGCTGGACCCCGACGAACGCGATGAGCGAGCCGCCCGCCAGGCCGATGACGGCGCCGCCGACCAGCGCGGCCACCAGGGCGAGCCAGGGTCCGTAGCCGAGGTAGAGGGAGGTGATGGAGGTGGCCAGGGCCATCACGGCGCCCACGGAGAGGTCGATGCCCTCGGTGCCGATGGCCAGCGCCATGCCGAGGGCGACGATCAGCACCGGGGAGACCTGGACGGCCTGGGTGCGGAAGTTCTCGCCGGAGACGAAGTGGTCAGTGAAGAACACGTTGAACAGCAGCAGGACGGCGAGGCCGAGGTAGACGCCGTAGTTCTGGAGCCAGCCGACGACCGTGGACCGGTCGGGCAGCGTCCTTTTGTCCAGGGCGAGTTCAGTCATGGCGGGGCGCCTCCTCCTCGGCGGCCTCGGCGATGGCCCGCAGGAGCTGGTCGGCGCCGACCTCGTCCCCGGTCAGCTCGCCGACGACCGAGCCGTCCCGGAGCACCACCACCCGGTCGGACCCTTCGATGAGTTCCTCCACGTCGGAGGAGATCAGCAGCACGCCGAGGCCGTTCTCGGCGAGTTCGTCGATCAGTTTCTGCACCTCGGCCTTGGCGCCGATGTCGATGCCGCGCGTCGGCTCGTCGAGCAGCAGCACCTTGGGGTGCATGGCCAGCCAGCGGGCCAGCAGCACCTTCTGCTGGTTGCCGCCGGAGAGTTCGCCGACCTTCTGGTGCGGGCTCGCGGCCTTGATCCGCAGCCGCTTCATGAAGGTGTCGACCACGGCGTCGACCTTGGCCTCGGAGACGAGCCCGAAGCGGGACATGCGGGGCAGCGCGGCCAGCGCGATGTTCTCCCGTACGGAGAGGCCCGGCACGATCCCCTCGGACTTGCGGTCCTCGGGCAGCAGGCTGATCCCGGCCCGGATCGCGGCGGCCGCCGACCCGGTGCGCACCGGGCGCCCGTCCACGGTGACCTCTCCCCCGCCGACCGGAAGGGCGCCGGCGATGGCCTTGGCGGTCTCGGTACGCCCGGAGCCGAGCAGCCCGCCGAGGCCGACGACCTCACCGGGGCGGATGTCGAGCGAGACGTCGTGCAGCTGGTGACGCCGGTCCAAGTGACGGGCGCTCAGAACGGGTTGGGACCCCGCGTCGTGGCCGCCGGTGAACTTGGTGACGCCCTCGGCGCGGACCTCGCTGGTCTCGCGGCCCAGCATCAGGGAGACCAGCTGGAGGCGTCCGGTCTCGGCGAGCGGGCCGGTGTGCACCAGGCGTCCGTCGCGGAGCACGGTGACCGTGTCGCAGATGGCGTACAGCTCGTCCATGCGGTGGCTGACGTACAGCACGGCGATGCCCTGTTCGCGCAGCCGTCGGATGACGCCGAACAGGGTCTCCACCTCGCGGGGTTCGAGCGAGGAGGTGGGCTCGTCCATGACGACCACGCGGGCGTCGACCGAGACGGCACGGGCGAGGGCGACCATCTGCTGGGCGCCGACGCCGAGTTCGCGCAAGGGACGGCGTACGTCGACATGGACGCCGTACTCGGCCATGGTCTCCTGCGCCTCGCGGTGCATACGGGCGAAGTCGATCAGACCGAGGCGGGTGCGGGGCTCGCGGCCGAGGAAGAGGTTGCGGGCCACGCTCATCAGGGGGATGAGGTTGACCTCCTGGTAGATCGTGGAGATCCCGGCGTGCTGCGCGGCGAGCGGGGTCGGGAAGGCCACCGCCTCGCCCTGGTGGCGCAGTTCGCCCTCGTCGGGGCGGTACACCCCGGTGAGTACCTTGATCAGGGTGGACTTGCCCGCGCCGTTCTCACCGACCAGGGCGTGGGTCTGGCCCGCCCGCAGGGTGAACGTCACGTCGTCCAGGGCCAGTACACCGGGGAAGCGCTTGGTCAGGCCGGTGACGGCGAGGACTTCGTCGGGTGGTGCGGTCACGGCTGCTCTCCATGGGGTCATGGGCGACGTGCCTGCTCGGGGCGCCGAGAACCGGGGAGGGCTCTCGGCGCCCGGTCGAAGTGGGCGCTCAGAAAGCCTTGTCGAGGTCGGCCTTGGCGTTCGCCTCGGTGTACTGGCTGTCCTGGATGACGATGTCCTCGCCGACCGGCTTGCCCTGGGTGAAGGAGTCCAGGGTGGCGAAGGCCAGCGGCCCGAAGCGCGGGTTGGACTCGATGACGGCGCTGATCCAGCCGTCCGCGATGCCCTGCACGGCGTTGCGGGTGCCGTCGATGGTCACGATCTTCACGGCGCCGGGCTTCTTGCCGGCGCCCTTGAGGGCGTTGACCGCGCCGAGGCCCATCTCGTCGTTCTCGGCGTAGATCGCCTTGATGCCGGGCTTGGACTGGATGAGCTGCTCGGTGACCGACTGGCCCTTCTCGCGGGTGAACTCGCCGGTCTGCTTGAAGACGATCTTGAGTCCGGGGGCCTTGGCCTTGACGCGCTCCTCGAAGCCCTTGGTCCGCTCGGTGGTGACGTTGTTGCCGGCCGCGCCGAGCAGGATGGCGATCTCGCCCTTGCCGCCGGTGGCCGCGATCAGCTGGTCGGCCGCGCGGCGCCCCTGGGCGACGAAGTCGGAGCCGATGAAGCTGACGTAGTCCTTGCAGGGGGCCGCGTTGATCTGCCGGTCGATGGTGATGATCGGGATCTTCTTGGCCTGGGCGGACCGGAGCACCGGCTCCCAGCCGTCGGAGTTCAGCGGGGCGATGACGAGGAGCTTGGCGCCCTTGGCGATGAGGTCCTGCACATCGCTGATCTGCTTGGAGAACTGCGACTGCGCGTTGGCGGTGAGCAGCTTGATGCCGCGCTTGGACGCCTCGGCCTTGATGGAGGCCGTCTCCGCGATGCGGAACGGGTTGGCCTCCTTCTCCGACTGGGAGAAGCCGACCACGGCGTTCTTCAGGTCGAGCTTGTCGGCGCCGTAGTCGCCGATCGCGCAGGTCTTGCCGCCGCCGCTCTCGGCGACCTGCTTGCCCGCGTCGTCGCCCGCGCTGGAGGACCGCGTGGGCGCGGAGTTGTCGCTCTCGGACTTGGTGCAGCCGGTGACGAGCGCCAGCCCGGCGACGAGCCCCATGGCGAGGATGTTTCTGGTGGTGGTGCGGGAGTGCGGCTTCATACGGATTACCCCACTTCGGGACTGCGGAAGGCCGTCCGGCCGTGACCAGATCAGGATGCTTTTTACATCGTTGGAAGTGCCGTGTAAACACCTTGTGCCGGGCGACACCGAACCGATACCAGCCCCAAATGGGCTTTGTATTACGGGATTTGCGCTGGTCAGAACGAGTGCGGGCGCCGTCCGAGGGTGCTCTCGCGCTCCACCAGGGTGAAGCCGGGCTGGAGCAGCCGGGCGGCCCGGGGAGCCTCATGGTTCTGGTCGCCCTTGAGCCGGCCGACGACGGACTCGACGGCGAGCCGGGCGATGGCCTCCTTGTCGGGCGAGACGGTGGTCAGGGTGACGGCGGCGTACCGGGACTCGGTGACGTCGTCGAAGCCCACCACCGCGATGTCCTCGGGCACCCTCAGGCCCCGCTCGAACATCACCCGCATCGCGCCCAGCGCGACCAGGTCGTTGTAGGCGAAGACCCCGTCGGGGCGCTCGCCGGAGTCCAGCAGTTCGGCCATGGCGCGGGCGCCGTCCTCGTGGCCCCAGCCGCTGGTGGTGGCGACCAATCGGTCGTCCACCGCCACGCCGGAGGCGGCGAGTTCGGCCTGCCAGCCGATGAACCGCAGGTGAGCGGGCTGGTGCGAGTGGTCCCGGCGGGCGCCGAGGAAGGCGATCCGGCGCCGGCCGAGGGCGAGCAGATGGCGTACGGCGGCGCGGGCGGCGGCGATGTTGTCGATCACGATGTGGTCGTAGGGCAGGTCGTAGCGCCGCTCGCCGAGCAGGACCAGGGGGGCGTCGTCGCGGCGGGCGGCGAGGTCCTCGGTCTCCAGCTCCAGCGGGCTGAGGATCAGGCCGTCCATGACCCGGGCGCGGAAGCCCTGGCAGACCAGGATCTCCTGTTCGCGCTGGCCCTGTGTGTGGTCGAGCAGCACGGTGTACTCGTGCTGGGCGGCGGCGTCGATGACGGCGCCGGCCAGCTCCGCGAAATAGGAGTTGCCGAGTTCCGGTACGGCCAGACCGATGATCCCGGTGCGGCCCTTGCGAAGGTGACGAGCGGTCAGATTCGGCCGGTAGCCCAGCTCGTCGATGGCCGACTGGACACGGGCCCGCATGGCCGGGGTGACGTGCGGATAGTCGTTGACCACGTTCGAGACGGTCTTCACGGAGACCCCCGCACGTTCGGCCACGTCCTTCAGACTCACGCGCATCCTCAGTCCTCCCACGCCTCGTGTCAGACACCTGGACAGAGCGCAGGAGGCGTGTTCTCATGCCAACTGCCCTTGTTTCCAACGTTATACAAGATGTGCTGGAGCACGGGCAGAGCACGCACCCGCAACTCCGTTCCCCCCGGAGGTACTCGTGCCACCATCCCCTCTCCGCAGGTCCCGCCCGCACCGCTGGCTGGCCTCCGCGTTCACCGCCCTGACGCTCGTGGTCTCGGGCGCCGCCGCCTCCCAGGCGTCCCCGGCGTCACCGGCCGCACCGAAGGCCGACGGCCCGGCCGAGGCCCACGGTCTCAAGGGTGAGTACTACACCCAGTCGGCGTCCGGAGCCTTCGACTTCGCCACGCTGAAGGCGACCGCCTTCGACCCCTCGCTGGACTTCCCCGACCTCGAACCCCGTCTGCAGGCCCGCACCGGGCAGCAGGACGACGTGAGCGTGCGCTGGACCGGCCGGCTCACCCCGGAGAAGTCCGGCGCGCACACCTTCTCGATCACCGGCGACAACGGCTTCAGGCTGTGGGTCGACGGCAAGGAGGTCATCGACCACTGGGTGGACGACTGGGACCGTGAGCAGAACTCGGCGCCCGTCACCCTTGAGGCGGGTCACGCCTACGACATCAAGGTGGAGTACTTCGAGCACTACGGCGGCTCCAACCTGCATGTGCGCTGGACGCCGCCCGGCGGTGCCAAGGAGGCGATCCCGCAGTCGGCGTTCAGCCTGCCGGACGGGTTCACCTACAACGGCCCGCTGGACTCGGCGATCCAGCCGGACGGCAAGACCCTGGTGCTGGACTTCGCCCAGCAGCTCAAGGCTCCCCCGGCCGGGTTCGACGACCATCTCGACATCGATGTCGGCGGCTCCGCCTGGCCGCGCGGCACCGCCAAGCTCGACCCGTCCGACCCGAGCCGGCTGATCGTCCCGCTGAAGGAGCCGGTGGTCGGCGGCCACGGCGGCTACGCGGACCTGCGCTACGACGGCAAGGGCGGCCTGACCGGCACCGACGGCGTGGCGGTCTCCGACTTCTGGAGCACGGGCAGCAACCACTCCACGTACCAGCTCCGCACCCCCTGGGCCGACAAGGTGAGCCCCGCCAACGCCCATCCGGAGTACCCGCGTCCGCAGTTGACCCGCGACAAGTGGAAGAACCTCAACGGCACCTGGGAGTTCGCGGGCGCCAAGGCCGGCGAGCAGCCGCCCACCGGCAAGAAGAAGCTGGGCGAGAAGATCCTGGTGCCCTACCCCGTCGAGTCCCAGCTCTCCGGGATCGAACGGCACGAGGACCGCATGTGGTACAAGCGGACCTTCACCGTGCCCGCCGACTGGCAGGTGCACGGCACGCGGCGGCTCCAGCTCAACTTCGACGCCGTGGACTGGCAGGCCGTGGTGTACGTCAACGGCAAGAAGGTCGGTGAACACAAGGGCGGTTACGACCGGTTCAGCCTGGACGTCACCGACGCGCTCAGGAAGAACGGCGGCCTCCAGGAGCTGATCGTCGGCGTCTACGACCCGACCGACTCGGCGAACGGCGAGAACCCGCCGATGGGCAAGCAGCGCCTCGACCCCAGCGGCATCTGGTACACGCCCAGCTCCGGCATCTGGCAGACGGTGTGGATGGAGCCGGTCGGCCGGGACCGCGCCGAGGACGTGAAGACCACCCCGGACCTCGCGAACCGCTCGGTCTCGGTGAACGTGCGCGGGGTGCGGGACGGCGTGCCGGTCACGGCCGTCGCCTACGACGGCAGGCGTGAGGTCGGCCGGGCGAGCGGCACCGGCGGCAAGGCGTTCTCGGTGCCGGTCCCCCGCCCGCACCTGTGGACCCCGGACGACCCGCACCTGTACCAGCTCAAGGTCACCGTCGGCCGGGGCAACGACACGGACCGGGTGGGCAGTTACTTCGGTATGCGCTCGGTCGAGGTCAAGACGGTCGACGGCAGGCAGCGCGTCCTGCTGAACGGCAAGCCGGAGTTCCTGATGGCCACGCTCGACCAGGGCTTCTGGCCCGACGGCCTGCACACCGCGCCGACCGACGACGCGCTCGCCTACGACCTGAAGGTGCACAAGCAGCTCGGCTACAACTCGGTGCGCAAGCACATCAAGGTGGAGCCGGACCGCTGGTACTACTGGGCGGACAAGCTGGGCCTCATGGTCTGGCAGGACATGCCGGCGATGAACACGGTCAACCCCTCGGCGGCGGCCCGTACCGAGTACGAGCACGAGCTGAAGCAGATGATCCTCCAGCACGACAGCCACCCCTCGGTGGTCATGTGGGTCACCTTCAACGAGGGCTGGGGCCAGTACGACCAGGCGCGGATCGCGGACTACGCCAAGTCCCTCGACCCGACCCGGCTGGTCAACAACATGAGCGGCCTGAACTGCTGCGGCGCGGTGGACGGCGGCAACGGCGACATCGCCGACGCCCACGGCTACCCGAGCCCCCAGGTACCGCAGGCCGACGGCCGCAGGGCCCTGGTCAGCGGCGAGTACGGCGGTCTCGGTCTGGGCGTCCCCGGACACGCCTTCCCGGTCCAGATGACGTATGTCGGCGTGACCCCGGAGACTTACACCGACGTCTACCTCGACCGCCTGAAGGAGGTCGAGCAGCTCGCCGCCTGCAAGGGCAGCAACGGCGCCGTGTACACCCAGATCACGGACGTCGAGGGCGAGTTGAACGGCCTGCTCACCTACGACCGCAAGGTCCTCAAGGCCGACACCAAGCGGCTGCACGCCGCGCACGAGGCGCTGATCAAGGGCGCCGAGAACGGCACGCTCACCTGCACCTCCTGAAATCACCGCGCGGCCCGCTCCCCCGCCGGGAGCGGGCCGCGTGTCCCCATGCCGGACTCACCCCCAGGAGCGCCCGCATGTCCCTCGACCGACGTCATTTCCTGGCCGGCGGCGCGCTGGCGCTGGGTGCGGCCGCCCTCTCCGGCCCCCTGGCCTACGCCGCCCCGGCCGCCCGTTCGCTCGCCCCGGCCGCCTTCACCCGGCTCACGCCGGGCAGCATCACCGCACGCGGCTGGCTGGCCGGCCAACTCAGGCTTCAGCTCGACGGGTTGTGCGGGCGCTACGACCAGCGCTCGCACTTCCTGGACTTCGACACCTCCGGCTGGGTGCACCCCGAGAAGCCCGGCTGGGAGGAACTGCCGTACTGGCTGAGAGGTTTCGTCCCGCTCGCCATCGCCACCGGGGACACCGACGCGCTGGCCAGAGCCCGCCGCTGGATCGACGCGGTGCTGGCCACCCAGCAGTCCGACGGGTTCTTCGGCCCACGCTCCTTGCGCACCTCGCTGGACGGCGGCCCCGACTTCTGGCCGTTCCTGCCACTGCTGATGGCGCTGCGCACCTGGCAGGAGTACGCGGGCGACCAGCGGATCATCCCGTTCCTGACCCGCTTCCTGACCTTCATGAACGCCCAGGGCAAGGGTGCCTTCGACCACAGCTGGATCGCCACCCGCTGGGGCGACGGTCTCGATGTCGCGCTGTGGCTGCACGACCGTACCGGCGACGCCTTCCTGCTGGACCTCGCCGACAAGATGCACACCTGGGGCGCCGACTGGACCGGCCCGCTGCCCACCCCGCACAACGTCAACATCGCCCAGGGCTTCCGGGAACCGGCCCAGTACGCCCGGCGTTCCGGGTCGGCCTCGGACACGGGTGCCACGTACCGGACGTACGACCAAGTGCTCGGTACCTACGGGCAGTTCCCCGGTGGCGGGTTCGCCGGGGACGAGAATCTGCGGCCCGGGTTCGGTGATCCCCGGCAGGGGTTCGAGACGTGCGGGATCGTCGAGTTCATGGCCAGCCACGAGTTGCTCACCCGGGTCACCGGGGACCCGGTGTGGGCGGACCGCTGCGAGGAGCTGGCGTTCAACATGCTCCCCGCCGCGCTCGACCCGCAGGGCAGGGCGGTGCACTACATCACCAGCGCGAACAGCGTCGACCTGGACGACGCGGTGAAGACGCAGGGGCAGTTCCAGAACGGCTTCGCCATGCAGTCGTTCCAGCCCGGCGTCGACCAGTACCGGTGCTGTCCGCACAACTACGGCATGGGCTGGCCCAACTTCACCGAGGAGCTGTGGCTCGCCACCCCGGACCAGGGTCTGGCGGCCGCCCTCTACGCGCCCTGCCGGGTGACGGCCACCGTGGCCGGGGGCACGAAGGTCACCGTCACCGAGGAGACCGACTACCCCTTCGGCGAGACGGTCCGGCTCACACTCTCCACGCCCCGCCCGGTCCGCTTCCCGCTGCGCCTGCGGGTGCCGGGCTGGTGCGCGGACCCGGTCCTCACGGTGAACGGCCAGGCGGTGGCCGCGCGTCCGGGCCCCGCCTTCGTCACCATGGACCGCACCTGGGCGAACGGCGACGTCGTCGCCCTGAGGCTCCCCCAGCGCACGACGATCCGCACCTGGACGGGCGGCAGGAACGCGGTCAGCGTGGCGCACGGCCCCCTGACGTACGCGCTCAAGATCGGTGAGCAGTACGTCCGGTACGCGGGCGACGACACCTTTCCCGAGTACGAAGTGCACGCCACCACCCCGTGGAACTACGGGCTGGTGCCGGGCGCGGTGCCGGAGTTCGTCCGGGCGGGGGGCGCGGTCCCGGCCAACCCGTTCACCCTGGAGGGCACGCCCGTACGGCTGACGGCGCGGGCCCGTCGTATCCCCGAGTGGGTCGCGGACGACGAGCACGTGGTCGCCCCGCTCCAGCCGAGCCCGGCCCGGTCCACCGCCCCCGTCGAGACGGTGACGCTGGTCCCGATGGGGGCGGCGCGGCTGCGGATCAGCAGCTTCCCGACCGCCGCGCCGGACGGCCGCCCGTGGATTCCGGAGCCGCCGTTCCGGCGGATACGGAACAGGAACAGCGGCAAGGTGCTCGCCGTGGACAACATGTCCACGGCCAACAGCGCCCGGGTGGTGCAGTACGACGACACGCCGACCGGCGACCACGCCTGGCAGCTGCTCGACCGGGGGGACGGCTGGTTCCTGGTCCGCAACGGTCACAGCGGCAAGGTGCTGGGCGTGGACGGCATGTCGACGGCCGACAGCGCGCTGGTCGTCCAGTACGAGGACAACGGCACGGACGACCATCTCTGGCGCCGTCTGGACAGCGGTGACGGCTGGTTCCGGCTCCAGAACAAGCACAGCGGCAAGGTGCTCGGCGTGGACCGGATGTCCACGGCGAACAGCGCGCAGGTCGTGCAGTTCGCGGACAACGGCACCGACGATCACCTGTGGCGGATCGGCTGACCGATCCGGGTCGTCCCGGTCAGCTCGGCCGGGACGACTCCAGCAGGTCGCACTCGATGAAGCTGGGCGGGCTGGTGCACAGGGCCGCCATGCGCTCGGCGAAGGCACGGGCCTCGGGGTCGTGGCGGCTGCGTCCGGCCGCCTCCAGGGAGGCGAACTCCAGCACCTCGTAGTAGCGGTCGTCCTTGCTCTTGTCCTTGAGGACGGCCTGGTAGGTGGGGCCGTGCTGCATGCCCCCGAAGCGCCGGTCGATGTCCATCGCCAGAGTGCGCATCTCGTCGATGCGGTCGGTCTCGAAGGCGATGATCTGCACGAACTTCTCGGCCACGGTTCCTCCAGCCGGCCAGGGCGCCGCCACCGGGGCGGGGACGGCTCAGCACCCAACGAAACACGGCCGGCGGAGGTCGGCAATTCGTCGCGGTGCGTTCGCCGTACCGGGCGCCCGGCCGTGCGTGGGTGTCGGACCCCTCCCGGTACGGGGGTCAGCACCGATGGTGGCGCGGGGGCGGCGCATGCGAGGGTGTCAGGGCCCCCGCGATCCGGACCGAGACCGCCGACGGCACGGGGCCGCCCGGACCCGCTTCTCCGGTGCCATGGCCCTTCGCGCGTCCTCATACGAAGGCGAAGGTGGCCCGTGGGACATGCCGACACGCTGCTCGCCATGGGCGGCGCCTTCCTGGCCGCCGCCTTCCTCGCCCGGCTGGGCGCCCGTTTCGGGGTGCCGACGATCCCGCTGTTCATGCTGGCCGGTCTGCTGCTCGGCCCGCACACCACCGGTCTGGTGCTGGTCTCGGACCCGCACGACTTCGAGATGCTCTCCGCGCTGGGGCTGGTGCTGCTGCTGTTCTACCCGGGCCTGGAGTTCAAGCTGGACGACCTCCAGCTGATCGCCACGGGCCTGGTGCTCAGCGGGATCGCGGCCCAGCTCCTGGACCCGGCCCGCCCCCGCTCAGCGGGCCGGCGGGCGCGGTTCGGCCGGCTTCCCGGTCAGCTCGGCGGTGAACTGCGCGCCGGTGAGCAGCGCGAGGTTGGACAGCCAGAGCCAGATCAGGAAGACGACCGAGCCCGCGAGCGATCCGTAGAGCCTGCTGTAGCCGCCGAGCACCGAGGTGTAGAGCGCGAAGCCGCCCGAGACCATGATCCACAGGGTGGCGGCGAGCACCCCGCCGGGCAGGCTGTGACCTCGCCGCTTGGCCTGCGCCGGGCCGGTGCGGAAGACGACCACGATCAGCACGACCGCGAGGCCCAGCAGCAGGGGCCACCGCAGCAGGCGCCACACCCAGGCGACGGTGGCATCCAGGCCGAAGAAGCGTCCGGCGGCCTCGGCGACCGGCCCGGTGAGCAGCAGCACCAGGGCGCTGACCACCAGCAGGCCGAGCAGTCCCAGCGCGGTGAGCACGATCCGGTGGGCCTTGCGCAGCGGCGAGCGGTGGTCCTCGACGCGGTGCATGCGGTGCAGAGAGCGGCGGAAGACCGCGAGATAGCTGGAGGCGGACCAGATCGCGCTGGCCGTCCCGGCGACCAGCAGCGGCCAGATCGCGGCGCCGGGGCGCAGCATGCGGGCCAGTACGTCGTGGAGTTCGCCGCCGGACTCGGCCGGGGCGTAGGCGGTGACCTGGGTGATGAACCGTTCCGCCGTGCCGGGGCTGATCAGCGCGAAGGCGATGACGGTGACCAGGAGGGCGGGCAGCACGGTGAGGATGGAGTAGTAGGTGAGGGCGGCGGCGTCGTCGGAGACGTCGTCGCGCCACATGGACAGCGGCGTGCGGCGCAGCGCCGGGCCCCAGTCGGCGGGACGGGGCGTGGGCGGCCGGGTGGCGGCGGGGACGTGTGGTTCAGCGGACATGCGGTACCTGGTGGGGTCGGGCGCTCAGACGCACCCGGCCGTGGACGGGACAGGGGGCGGCGGCCGATTCGGCCCGGCCGAGGAGCCGGGTGACGCCGGGCAGCACGGCGTCGGGGGTGGTGTCGGGCTGGAGCCAGAGGTGCAATCGTACGGTGATCCGGCCGCGTCGGGGGAGGACGCGGGCGCGGCAGCGGGCGACGCCGTCCAGGGCGGCCGCGTCCCGGGCGACCGCCTCTTCCAGGGCGCGGGCGCGCACGGTGGAGCCGGGTGCGGGGAGGGCGATCAGGGAGCGTCCGCCGCCGTGGAACTGGCGGGCGCACCACAGGGCACCGAGCGCGGTGGCGGCGACGGAGGCGGCCAGCACGGTGGGCGTCCACCAGGCCCGGCTGCGCAGGTCGAGGACGCGGGCGGGGCTCAGGAAGGTGACGTCGCCGGGGAGTTCCGGCCACCAGGCGGGCATCCGGGTGCCGAGGGCGGGGTCGGCGGTGGCCAGCCAGGTGCCGGCGGCCAGCAGGGCGAGCCCGGTGGCGGCGAGGACGCAGCGGTTGAGTGCGGTGCGCATCAGCTCCCTCCGGCGGGTGCCACGGCCCCGAGGGGCACCGGTGCGGTCTCGGCCGGGGGCGGGGTCCACACCGGCAGGGGGCGTACGGCGACCCGCAGCCGCAGCGGGCGGCGCAGTCCGCACTCGGCGAGGGCGCGGCGCGCGGCGTCGGTGATCTGGTCCCGGGCGGCGGCGCGGTCCCCGAAGGCGAGGGCGGCGCGGACGGTGGCGCGGCGGCGCCGGACCCGTACGGCCACGGTGTCGACGCCCTCGGTCCCGGCGGCCGTGTCCCGCAGAAGCGCGGCGACGGCCCCACGGTCGACGGCGACCCGGGTGGCCGGCGCCGGGGAGTGGGCGGTGAGCAGGCCGCGCCGGCCGGGGGTGACGGAGAGGACGATCAGCCAGACGCCGAGCAGGGCGCAGCCGAGGGCGGCGGCGGTGACCGGGGGTTCGCCGGGGCCGTGCACATAGAGCCAGTGCAGGGCGCCGGTGCGCCAGAGGGCGGCCGGGCGGTGGCCGGTGTGCACCAGGATCAGGTCGGTGGCGAGGGCGCCGCAGGTCAGGGTGGCGAGCAGGGTGAGCACGCCGAGGGGCAGCCGGCGCTGGGACCACCAGCGGCGCGGGACGCGGGTGCGGGAGGGCGCGGGGGTGGTTTCCGTGGCCCCCTCCGGTTCCGGTGTGCGGGCCGGGGTGAGCGCGGTGACGCCGACGCGGGCCGTGCGGACGTCCAGGCCGGTCAGCTCGCCGGTGCGGGCGGTGACATGGTCCTGGACGCGGCGCACGGTGGGGGTGAGCGGCGCCGGGTAGGGCAGGGCGACGTCGACGGCGACCTCGGCCCGGCCGCCGCGCACGGCGGCCGAGGAGCCGGTCGCCCGCGCGGCGCCGTCGGGCAGCGCCTCGATGACAGCGCGGCCCGCGATCCGGCGGACGGCACGGTCGGAGACCGTGGTGGTGCCGCGCCGTTCGGGGGTGGTCATCGGCGGCCCCGATCGAAGGCGTGCCGCAGGTCCTCGGGACGCCCGCCCCGGTCGAACCAGTACCCGACCGCGTAGCCCACCGCGCCGAGCGCGGCCACGAGCAGGAACGCACCGAAACCGCCGAACCAGCCGGCGAACGCCAGCGCGATGCCGGCGATGAGCCCTACCAGCGCTCTGTCCATCTCTCCGTCCCCTTCTTCCCTGCGTCTTTCCTGCTTTTTCCTGCTCCGCCGCACGGCCCCGCCGCACGGCTCCCGCACGCGGCGGGCCGCCCCCCGGTGTCAGGCGACGCGGGAGGTGGTCTCCGGGGCGCTGTCCTCGTCGTCGGGCAGGTGGACGTCGTTGATGGTGACGTTGACCTCGACGACCTCCAGGCCGGTGATCCGCTCGACCGCGTCGATGACGTTCTCCCGGACGTCGCGGGCGAGGTCGGCGATCGGGACGCCGTACTCCACGACGAGGTCGAGGTCGATGGCGGTCTGCCGCTCGCCCACCTCGACCTTGACGCCCCGGCCGACGTTGGAGCGGCCGCCGGGGACGCGGTCGCGGACGGCGCCGATGGTGCGGGAGAGGCCACCGCCCATGGCGTGCACCCCGGGGATCTCGCGCGCGGCCACTCCGGCGACCTTGACGACGACGACATCGGCGATGGAGGTCCGGCCGCGCGTGGCGGCGGGCTCACCGGCTCCGCTGGTGCCGCCCGCGAGGGCCGTGGTGGCCGGGGGCTGCTTGGTGGTGGGGGCCGTGGGGGCGATACCGGTGTCGGACGCGTTCTGGACGCTCATGACCAGGTCCTCTCGATGGGCCGTACTGCTGTTGTCGTTCCGTTGGACCCGGCCGGTCCACGAATGTGACGCGGATTCCCGGATTTTCTCCGCTGAAGCCTCTCCGGCCCCGGCTGACGCGCCCCGCGACCTGCATCCACCTGGGTTTTCGCGCCTGAAGTAGCCGATGGGGGGCACGGCAGGAATGGGACGCGGCGGATTCCGCGTCACACAGCCCCCTCCGAGGTGTCGAAGGGGGCAGGACGACGGAGAGGAGCCGCCCGGTGCCGGGGGTCCGCAGACAGTTCGCGTATCCGGAAGCGGAACGCGCGCCCGACGACAGTCCGCCACGACCGGCGCCCCCGGACGACGGCCTGCTGTCCGTGCGCGCGGCCGAGGGCGACGAGGAGGCGTTCGCCGTGCTGGTGCGCGAGCACGCCCCGGCGCTGGTCGGCCTCGCCACCCGGCTGCTGGGCGACAGCGCCGAGGCGGAGGACGCGGTGCAGGACGCCTTCATCAGCGCCTGGCGCCGGCTGCCGGAGTTCCGGCGCCAGTCGTCCTTCGGCACCTGGATGTACCGCATCGTCACCAACCGCTGCCTGAACGTCCTGAGGGCCCGCCGGCCGGTGACGTCGCTGGAGGCGGCCGGGGAGTTCGCGGCACCGGAGCACGACTCCCCCGAGCGGGTCACCGAGGCGCGGGACGCGGTGCGCGGGATGCGCCGGGCGCTGGACGACCTTTCGGCGGAGCAGCGGGCCTGCTGGGTGCTGCGCGAACTGGACGGACATTCCTACGAGTTCATCGCGGATACGGTCGGCATCAGCCAGGAGGCGGTGCGCGCCCGCGTCTTCCGCGCACGACGCTGTCTGACACGAGCACTGGGGGCCTGGCGATGACCACGCACACCGACCCGCCCGACCGGTACACCGGGCCCGACGGCGACGACGAGCGCCTCGCCTGCGGGCGGCTGCTGTCCGGGGTCTGGGACGGCTGGGAGCAGGCCGACCCCGACCCGCACCGGGCCACCTGCCCGTACTGCAAGGACGCGGTACGGGAACTGACGCTGCTGGAGTCGACCGTACGGGAGCTGCGCGAGGAGACCGATCCGGCGGAGGCCGGCTACGACCCCTCGGCGCTGACCCGGCGCGTGATGGACGTGGTCCGGATGGAGCTGCGGCCCGGCCGCCCGGTGCCGCTCGGGGACGACGACGAGGATCTGTGGGTGATGGAGGCGGTCGCCGCGCGCACCCTGCGGGCCGCCGCCGAGACGGTCGCCGGGGTCCGCGCGGGTTCCTGCCGGGTCACCCCGCCGGACGCGGGCCGGGGCGAGGTGACGGTACGCCTGGAGGTGCACGCCCCGCTGGGCGTGCCGCTGGAGGAGGTGGCCGAGGAGGTGCGGCACCGGGTGGCCGGTGCGGCCCGGCTGCGGCTGGGGCTGCGGCCCGCGTCGGTGGACATCCGGATCGTCGACCTGGTGGACGATCCGGCCGGATTCGAGGAAGGGCCGGGCGATGACTGACCGCGCGCTGCGCACCACGCTCACCGAGGAGATCGCCTCGGCCGTCGGGTCGGTGCCGGGGGTGGCGTTCCTGCGGCCGGGCCTCGGCGGGCGGCTGCGCTCGGCGCTGCCGCGCGGCGCGGGCGCGGCGAACGGCGGCCGGGCGGTGCCCTCCGGGGTGCGGCTGAGCCGCCCGGACGAGGCCGGGCCGTGGCGGGTGGAGATCCATGTCGTGGCGCGCGGGCAGGTCCGCACGCTGGACGTGGCCCGTGACGTCGTGCGGGCCGTGCAGGTACGGCTGGCCGGGCTGCTGCCCGGTCAGGAGGCGCCGAAGGTCACCGTGACCGTCACCGGGCTGGTCTGATACCGGTAGCTGGCGTCGTTGTTCGTCCGGGTGACCAATCCGCGGCCGCCGTGGCCCCGGATTACGCGGGGACGGCTCCCACGACACCATGCGGGAGCCCCGTCCCGGCGCAACGTTGGAGAGGACAGTTGTGAAGGAAGCCGTCTACATCGGCAGGAACCCGGCAGCGGAACCGGACTTGCAGCAGTTGCTGCACGAGGTGGCCCTCGGTGATCAGGAGGCGTTCGCCTCGGTCTACGACACCGTGGCCGGTCCGGTGCTCGGGGTCGTCCGGGCGGTGCTGCGCGACGTCGCCCAGTCGGAGGAGGTGGCCCAGGACGTCCTGGTGGAGGTCTGGCGCACCGCTCCGCGCTACCGGGCCGACCGGGGTACCGCGATCAACTGGATTCTGACGCTCGCGCACCGGCGCGCGGTGGACCGCGTCCGCTCGGTGGAGGCGGCCGCCGCCCGTGACACCAAGGCGGCGCTGCTGGACCGTACGCCGGAGTACGACGAGGTGACCGAACAGGTGGAGTCCCGGCTGGAGCAGGAGCAGGTGCGGCGCTGTCTGCGCACGCTGACCGACCTCCAGCGGCAGTCGGTGACGCTCGCCTACTACCGGGGGCTGACCTACCGGGAAGTCGCGGAGGCGCTCGCCCTGCCGCTCGGCACCGTCAAGACTCGACTGCGCGACGGCCTCATCCGGCTGCGCGACTGCCTGGGGGTGACCGCGTGACCATGACCGATCCGCACACGCTGACGGGTGCCTACGCGCTGCACGCGCTGCCCGACGACGAGCGTGCCGACTTCGAGCGTCACCTCTCCGGCTGCCCGTCCTGCGCCCGCGAGGTGGCGGAGTTCGAGGCGGCCGCGGCCCGGCTGGCGCTGGCCGCGTCCGTGCCGGTGCGCCCGGCGATGCGGGAGGAGGTGCTGCACCGCGTCGGCTCGGTGCGCCAGCTGACGCCCGGCACCACCCCGGTGGAGCGGGTGCGCCGCAGCAGGGGCACGGCCCCGGCCCGCTGGGCGCTGGCCGCGTGCGTCGCGGCGGCCGCCGTGTTCGGCGGTACGGCGGCGTGGCAGTGGGAGCGCGCGCAGGACGCCCAGCAGCGGGCGGCGCAGGCCGAGCGACAGGCGTCCGACCTGGCCGGGGTGCTGGCCGCGCCGGACGCCAAGTCCCGCACGGTGAGAGTGGCGGGCGGTACCGGCACGGTGGTGGTCTCCGCTCAGCGGGACCGGGCGGTGTTCGTGTCGTCGAGGATGCCCGAGCCGCCCAAGGGCAAGGTGTACCAGCTCTGGTTCGACGACGGCGGCACGATGCGCGACGCCGGCCTGATGGACCCGGCACGCGCGAGCCAGTCGGTGCTGATGAAGGGCACGGTGGACGGTGCCTCGGGGGTCGGGGTGACGGTGGAGCCGGCGGGCGGCTCGGCCAGGCCGACCAGCGCCCCTGTGACGGTGCTGAGCATGCCGTCGTAGGCGGAGTGACACGAGAGGAGGGGAGCCCCGGTGGTCCGGGGCTCCCCTCCTTTCGTGGTCCGGCGTCAGCCGCGCGGGGGCAGCGGGAAGAAGCCGCTGGTGCGGGAGGCGTACTCCGCCCAGCCGGGGCGGCCGGACATCCGGCGCTCCAGCAGCCGCTTGCCGCTGCCGTTGATCAGCAGATAGCTCATCACCAGCGGCGAGACGAAGGAGACGAGGGCGGGTGCGGCTCCGCCGTCGCAGGCGATGAGGAACAGGCCCCACCAGACGCAGAAGTCGCCGAAGTAGTTGGGGTGCCGGGTGTAGCGCCACAGGCCCCGGTCCATGATGCGGCCCTTGTTGGCCGGGTCCGCCTTGAAGCGGGCCTTCTGGGCGTCGCCGACGGCCTCGAAGAAGATGCCGACCGCCCACAGGGCCGTCCCCAGCCAGGCGAGCACCGAGACGGGTCCGCCCGCGTACTGGGCGGCCTGGACCGGCAGCGAGACCAGCCAGACCAGGGCGCCCTGGAGCAGGTAGATCATGCGGAAGGCGTACAGGTTCCGGTTGCCGGACGCCTTGCCGAGCATGTCCTCGTAGCGCGGGTCCTCGCCGTGGCCCCGGCCGCGCCGCCCGATGTGGACGGCGAGCCGGAGACCCCAGACGACGGTGAGGGCGGTGACGAGGGCCCGGCGGGCGAGGTCTCCCTCGCCCGCCGACGCGCCGAACGTGGCCAGGGCGACCGCGGCGAACGCGGCGCCCCAGGCGATGTCCACGATCCGGTGCATGCCCTTGCGCACGGCGACGGCGAAGGTGATCACCATGACGCCGAGCGCGGTGAGCGCCGCCCAGCCGAGGTTGGCGGCGAAGGCGCCCCAGGCGAAGCCGCTCACACCAGGTCCCGGTACCAGTCGGCGGCCTCGGAGAGGTCCAGCCCGCTGCCGCCCGCGCCGTCCCTGCGCACGGAGAGGATCTGGTCGACGCCCATCCGGCCCTCCTCGAAGGCGAGCGCCCCGCCGACCAGGTACAGCCGCCACACGCGGGCGGTCTCGGTGCCGACCAGGGCGACGACGTCGTCCCAGCGGCGCTCCAGGGTCTCGTGCCAGGCGGCGACGGTGCGTACGTAGTGCTCGCGCATCGACTCCGTGGACCGCACCTCCAGACCGGCCGCCTCCAGGAGGTTGACGGTGTCGCCGAGGGGCCGCATGTGCATGTCGGGCGCGATGTACGCCTCGATGAACGCGCCGCCGCCGGGCGCGTTGGCGCCCCGGGACATCTGCTGGACCATCACCCGGCCGCCGGGGCGGACCATGCGGTGCAGGGCGGCGGCGAAGGCGGGGTACTCGTCGTCGCCGACGTGCTCGCCCATCTCGATGGTGGACACCGCGTCGTAGCCGGAGCCGCTGATGTCGCGGTAGTCCTGGCAGACCACCTCCACCCGGTCCTCCAGGCCGCGTTCACGGACCTGCTCACGGACGTGCGCGGCCTGCTCGCGGGCCAAGGTGACGGCGGTGACCTCGACCTTGTGCTGTTCGGCGGCGTACAGCGTGAGCGAGCCCCAGCCGCAGCCGATGTCCAGCAGCCGGGAGCCGGCGGTGAGGCCGAGCTTGCGGCAGATCAGCTCGAGCTTGGCCCGCTGGGCGTCGGCGGGATCGGCGTTCTCGCCGGCCTCGGCGGTCCAGTAGCCGCAGGAGTAGGCCATGGTGTCGTCGAGGAGGAGGCGGTAGAAGTCGTTGGAGAGGTCGTAGTGGTGGCTGATCGCGGCCCGGTCGCGGGCCTTGGTGTGCCGGCCGCCGCGCAGCCGGGCCTGGGAGGCGGGCACCGGCGGGCGGGGGCCGATCGCGCCGAGCCGTGCGGCCTCCCCGACCGCGCGGGCCCGGTCGGCCAGGGTCAGGCGCGGTGCGTGGGCGCCGCGTTCGCGGCCGGCGGCCCAGACGGTGCGCAGCCCCTCGGCGAGGTCGCCCTCCACGTCCAGCTCGCCGGTGATGTACGCCTGGGCGAGGCCGAGTTCACCGGGCTGCCAGAGCAGCCGGCGCAGCGCCCGGCGGGAGCGCAGTACGACGACGGGGGTGCCCGACGGGCCGGTCTCGCTGCCGTCCCACGCGCGCAGCCGGACCGGCAGCGGGACCCCGAGCGCGTCTTCGACGAGCGCGGCCAGCCGGTGCGCGGCGCCGGTGCGGACGGGGGTGCGGAGGTCGGTCATCGAGTGGGCTCCTTGGTGAGCAGGTACTGCTGGACATCGAGGTAGCCGGAGCGGAACCCGGCCTCGGAGTAGGCGAGGTAGAAGGTCCACAGGCGGCGGAAGACGTGGTCGAAGCCGAGGTCGTCGACCTCCTCGGCGCGCTCGGCGAACCGTTCGCGCCACAGCCTGAGGGTCTCGGCGTAGTGCGCGCCGAAGGCGTCGCGCCGGGTGACGGCGAGGCCGGTGTGCTCCCGCACGGTCTGGTCGACGGCCTCGACGGAGGGCAGCAGGCCGCCGGGGAAGATGTACTTCTGGATCCAGGTGTGGGTGTCCCGGGAGGCGAGCATCCGGTCGTGCGGCATCGTGATGGCCTGGAGGGCGACGCGGCCGCCGGGGGCGAGGCGCTCGTCGAGGGTGCGGAAGTACACGGGCCAGAACTCGGCGCCGACCGCCTCGATCATCTCCACGCTGACGATGGCGTCGTAGGTGCCCTCGGCCTCGCGGTAGTCGCACAGTTCGATGGCGACCCGGTCGGCGAGGCCGGCCTCGGCGACGCGGCGCCGGGCGAGGTCGCGCTGTTCGCGGGAGAGGGTCAGCGAGGTGACGTGGGCGCCCCGGGCGGCGGCGCGCAGCGCGAGTTCGCCCCAGCCGGTGCCGATCTCCAGCAGCCGGGTGCCCTCGCCCACCTCCGCGAGGTCCAGCAGCCGGTCGATCTTGCGGTGCTGGGCGGCGGGAAGCAGGGCGTGCTCGGCGGGGAAGCCGCGGAAGACGGCGGAGGAGTAGGTGAGGGTGTCGTCCAGGAAGAGCGCGAAGAGGTCGTTGGACAGGTCGTAGTGGCGGCTGATGTTGTCGCGGGCGCCGGTCGCGGTGTTCCGTTGGGCGGCGGGCTGGCGCAGCGCCCACAGGCGGCGCAGCCGTTGCAGCGGGGCGGGGACGAGTTCGGCGGCGTGGGAGGCGAGCACGGTGAGCGCGCCGACCAGGTCGGGGGCGTCCCACTCCCCCGCCATGTACGACTCGCCGAAGCCGATCAGGCCCGTGGTGCCGATGCGGGCGTGGAAGGCGTCCGGGTCCCGCACCTCTATGAGCGGTCCGCCCTGGCCCAGGATGGTGCCGTCGGGGAACCGTACCCACAGCGGCAGCCGGCCCAGGGCGTGCCGTACGACGGCGGCGGCGACGGTACGCACCGGCCGGGACGCCTTGGGCACGGCGGCCACGTCGGGCCAGCGGCCGGCGTCCACCGGGGCCGGGACCGCCGCCGCGGCGGTCCTGGTCGTGGGGCGGGGGTGGGCTGTGGTCATGTGGCGTTCTCCGGGTCGTGGCGGACCTGGCGCGGCTGCACCGGCAGGCCCCTGAGGAAAAGGCGGATGCCGTGGAAACGGATGGCGGCCGACACCGCGAGGGTCGACCAGGGGTGACGCAGGGAGAGCCGCAGCAGCGCGCCCGTCGTGGCGGGGCGGCGGGTGCCGTGGACGGTCGCGGTGAAGGGCGGGCTGCCGGGGCGGTCCAGGCGCAGGGAGAGCTGGAGGCGGTCGCCGGGCAGCGGGAGCCGCATGTGGTAGCGGCCGTCCACCGGATAGAACGGCGAGACGTAGAACTCCTTGTCCACGTCCGCCCTGCCGGCCGGGTCGGTGTGCAGCAGGTAGGCGTGGCGGCCGCCGTAGGTGTTGTGCACCTCGGCCACCACGCAGCGGGGCCGGCCGTCGGGGTCGTGGCACCAGTACAGGGTGAGGGGGTTGAAGACGTGACCGAGGACCCGCGCGTGCGTGAGCATCATGACGCGGCCCCCTTCGAGGTCGATGCCGTGCTCGGCGAGGAAACCGTCGAGCGCGGCCCGGATCGAGGGGGCACGGCCGGTGAAGTGGTCGCGGGCCCGGAAGCGGGCCAACGGGCGCAGCGGCAGCGGCAGTTCGGGTATGTGGTCGGTGTCGACGAGCCACATGTAGGTGCGGTGGCGCAGGGCGTGGTGGACGGGGGCCCGGCGGGTGTGCCGGACCACGCACGGATACAGGGCGGCCGTGCTCACCAGGTCACCCCCAGCGCCTTCGCGGCCGCGACCCCGCTGCGGCAGCCGTCCTCGTGGAACCCCCAGCCGTGGTAGGCGCCGGCGAACGCGGTGACGGAGGTGGCGAGTGCGGGCAGCCGCTGCTGGGCCGCGACCGACTCGGGGGTGTAGACGGGGTGTTCGTAGCGCATCCGGGCGAGGACGCGCGAGGGATCGACGCGGTCCTCGCCGCCGAGGGTGACGAGGTAGCGCTGGGAGGCGTCGAGACGCTGGAGCCTGTTCATGTCGTAGGTGACGCGTACCCGGTCCGAGCCCGCCGAACAACTCGGCATGAGGTAGTTCCAGGAGGCGCGGGCGCCGGCGGCCCGGGGCAGCAGGGCGGCGTCGGTGTGCAGCAGGGTGGTGTTCCGGGAGTAGCGGAAGGCGCCCAGCACCTCCTTCTCCTCGGCGGAGGCGTCACCGAGCAGCCGGAGCGCCTGGTCGGGGTGGACGGCGACGACGACGTGGTCGTAGGACTCGGTGACGCCGTCCCGCGTGGTGATGTCGACCCCGTCGGCGTGGCGCAGCACGGTGCGGACCGGGGTGCTGGTGCGGACGTCCTGCACCTCGGCGGCGACCCGGTCGACATAGCTGCGTGAGCCGCCGGTCACGGTGCGCCACACGGGTGAGCCGGTGACGGAGAGCATCCCGTGGTGGTCGAGGAACCGGAAGAGATAGGCGGCCGGGTAGTGCTGCGCGGTCTCGGCGTCGCAGGACCAGACGCAGGAGACCAGCGGGGTCATGAAGTGGGCCCGGAAGTACGGGGAGAAGCCCGACCGGTCCATGAACTCGCCCAGGGTCATCGTGGAGTGGCCGCCGTGCTCCAGCAGGGCGCGGGCGGCCCGGTGGAAGGCGGTCACCTCGGCGAGCATGCGCAGGTAGGAGCCGCGCAGCAGGTTGCGGGGCTGGGCGAGCAGGCCGCGGGCGCCGCGCGCGCCGGCGTACTCCAGGCCGCAGCCCTCGCACCGCACCGACATGCTCATCTCCGACTCCTGCGTGGCGACGCCGAGTTCACGGAAGAGGCGGAGCAGGTTCGGGTAGGTGCGCCGGTTGTGCACGATGAATCCGGAGTCGACCCGGTGGATGCGGCCGTCCGGGGCTATGAGGTCGTGCGTGTGGGCGTGGCCGCCGAGGCGGTCGTCCGCCTCGTACAGGGTGACGTGGTGGGCCCGGCGCAGCACATGGGCGGCGGTGAGTCCGGCGACTCCGCTGCCCACGACGGCGGTTCGGCGCATCGTGCTTTCCCTTCGAGAAAGTGGGCGTCAGGGGTGGA
Source organism: Streptomyces seoulensis (assembly GCF_004328625.1). Taxonomy (NCBI): domain Bacteria; kingdom Bacillati; phylum Actinomycetota; class Actinomycetes; order Kitasatosporales; family Streptomycetaceae; genus Streptomyces; species Streptomyces seoulensis. The sequence goes on along the minus strand of NZ_CP032229.1, from coordinate 6,288,404 downwards.
AAGGGCTGCGCGCCCGCCCGCTCCGGGGACCCGGAGCGGGCGGGCGCTGCCGGGGTGGGGTCAGCTCTTGGGCATCAGGACGGTGTCGATGATGTACACGTTGGCGTTGGAGGTCTTGACGTTGCCGCAGACGACCTTGGCGGAGTCGTTCACGGTGTACGACTCGCCCGAGCCGGAGGTCATGACCTTCGACTTCTCCAGGGTGTCGAAGGAGCCGTTCTCCAGGTCCTTCGGCGCCAGCTTCTTGCCGACGACGTGGTAGGTCAGGATCTTGGTGAGCTGGGCCTTGTCGTTGAGCACCTTGTCCAGGGTGGCCTTCGGGATCTTGTTGAAGGCGTCGTTGGTCGGCGCGAACACCGTGATGTTCTGGGCGTTGTTGAGCGTGTCGACCAGACCGGCCTTCTTCACGGCCGCGACCAGCGTGGACAGGGCCGGGTTGTTGGAGGCGGCGGTGGCCACCGGGTCCTTGGACATGCCGTCGAAGGAACCCGCACCGTTCTTCGGCACCGAGGAACACGCCGGGCCGAACGGCTGGTCCATGGAGCCGGCACCCATGCTCTGACTCGCCATGGGCGAGGAGGCGGCCGCGGAGGAGTCGGACTTCCCGCTGTCCTTGGAGTCGCTGGAGGAGCAGGCGCTCAGCGCGAGGGGCAGCACCGCGGCGGCGGCGAGGGTGACGGCGGCACGGCGGGTGCGGGTGGTGGTCATCATCTGTACGTCATCTCCTGATGGGGGCGCGACGGATGCCGCGCCGATGGTCGTCACGGGTGAAACTGAGCCGGGGCGGAGGGGAGGCGGGCGGCGCCGGTGGAGTCGGGGCGGCTCGTGGCAGTCGGCGCCCCGACTCCTCCGAAGAGCGGTCCGCGCGGCGCGCCCAGTGCGAAGCGCGCCGGGGCGGCCGGCGACCGTTGGTACCGCTCTTCATCCCTCACACAGGGAATCCGGACCTGCCGCCGAAGCGGATTGGTCACTCCCCCGATCAGGTGAAAGAAAGATCGAAACCAATCCGCCGGCCCTCCGGCACCGGATCTATCGCCGCCCGTCCCCAGACCCCGCCTCCGGGACCCGGGAGGCGCCCCCAGGCCGCCGCGCTTACGATCCCCACGTGGCAGAGATTCCCGACAGCCTCATCGCCCTGGAACGGTCCGCCGAGGTGGAGCGGGCCAAGCTGGCCGGTCTCACCGGGAGCGAGTACGACGCCCAGCGGCGCCGCTGGCGCACGGCGTACGACGCCGTGTGCGCGGCCATCGCCGACCGGTCGGCGGAGACCGGTGAGGACCGCGGCGCGCTGGAGCGGTCGGTCCAGGAAGCGGTACGGCACAGCCACGAGGACCCCGCGGTCGAGTAGCCCCCCCCCGTCACGGAGCACTCCGGCATGCGGGGACCGCGGTCCTGGGCCACGCTCGGGACATGGCTGCGGACATCCCCGTCGTGATCTACCCGCCCGCCCCGGACGGCGGCAGGCGGGTGCGTATCGGGGACCGGTTCGTCGGCATGGCCTACACCGTGCTGGACGTCGTGGAGTTCCTGCGCCGGGCCGGCCCCGAGGTCCTGGCGTCGATCGAGGAGACGGACGTGGTCGGCGCGGGGTGGATCGAATGGCGGGGCGCGGGCCCGCGGGAGTGGCCCCGCTGAAGAGGGGAACCCGGCCAGCCACCGGCGGCGAACTGCCGTACCGGCGGCCCGGGATGCTCGGGCAAGGACAGCCTGGCCCAGATGAGAGCGCGAGCCGGAGCACCGTGACGGACACCGGCCCGCCAGGTCCGAACGCTATGAGGAGCGAGTGTCATGCCCAAGCAGATCGAGCACGTCATCCGGGACATCGAGGGCCGCACCTCGCTCGACGCCCTCACCGGTCCGGCGGCCAAGCTGGTGAACAAGGTGACGCAGCCGACCGCCGTCAAGAACGCGCTCTCCGGCACCTGGCTGGGCCACGCGCTGCACCCGGTGCTGACAGATGTGCCCATCGGCGCCTGGGGCATGGCCACGGTGCTGGACCTGACGGCGGGCGAGCGCGGCGCCGTGGCGGCCCGCAAACTCGTCGGCTTCGGTCTGCTCGCCGTGGTGCCGACGGCCGCGAGCGGCGCCTCCGACTGGGCGGACACCATCGGCGGCCCGCAGCGGGTCGGCCTGGTCCACGGGATGCTCAACAGTGCGGCGACCGTGCTCCAAACCGCGTCCTGGGTGGCCCGGCTGGCCGGCCGCCGGCGCGCCGGTGTGGTGCTGAGCGGGGTGGGCCTCGGACTGACCGGCGCCTCGGCCTACCTGGGCGGCCACCTGTCGTACGTGAACGGCATCGGCGTCAATCACACGGCGTTCGAGGAGCCGAACGGCAAGTGGACGGACGTGGCGGCGCTGACCGCGCTGGAGGAGGACAAGCCGCTGCGGGTCGACGCGGCCGGTGTCCCGGTGGTGCTGGTGCGGCACGGCAGCACGGTGAACGCCCTCTCGGCCACCTGCACGCACGCCGGCGGCCCGCTGGACGAGGGCACGGTGGACGCGGACGGCTGCCTGCACTGCCCCTGGCACGGCAGCGCGTTCCGGCTCTCCGACGGCGAGGTGACGCGGGGTCCGGCGACGGTGCCGCAGCCGGACTGGGACGTGAAGATCTCCCAGGAGCGGGTGCTGGTGCGGGCCGCGAACGCCTGAACCGGCCGGTCGGGTGAGGCGGCGCCGGGATGACGAACCGTATCCGCACGGTGGGGCACTCCACGCGTGACTTCGACGAGCTGGTGACGATGCTGCGGAACAACGGCATCACCCATCTGGTCGATGTGCGCTCGTTCCCCTCCTCGCGGAAGTTCCCGCAGTGGAACCGGCAGGCCATCGAGGAGGCGCTGCCGCCCGACATCGAGTACCGCTGGATTCCGCAGCTGGGCGGGCGGCGGCACACGCCCAAGGACGTGCCGAGTCCCAACGGCGTCTGGCGGGTCAAGGCGTTCCGGGACTACGCCGACCACATGGCCACGGACGAGTTCCAGGAGGGCCTCGGCGAACTGCTGGAGCTGGCCGAGCACGGCCGGCCCGCCATCATGTGCAGCGAGGCGGTGCCCTGGCGCTGCCACCGCAGGCTCATCACCGACGCGCTGCTCACGGCGGGCGCGGACGTGGACCACATCATGTCGGCGACGAGCACGAAGCCGGCGTCGCTGAACGAGAACGCGCGCGTCGAGGACGGGCGTCTCACCTACCCGCCGCCCACGGGTCCCGCCGGGGAGGAACCGTGAGCCGGCGCGGAGGCCGGCTGGAGCGCGCCTGGGAGTGGCTCGCCCTTCGCAAGCTGATCCGGCGCGGCCAGGAGCTGGAACTGCTGCACCGGGCCATGGGCTTCGCCACCCTCGCGCTGGTGACCCTGGCCCCGCTGCTGATCGTCGTCGCCGCCGCCGACCCACTGGTGCGCGGCGGCTTCCCGTCCTGGCTGTCGGACGGCATGGGGCTGTCGGGCCGCTCCGCGAAGGTGCTCAACGAGGTCTTCAGCCCGCCGCGCGAGGTCATCGGCACCACCAGCGCGTGGAGCATCCTGATGCTCGCGGTGTTCGGGGTGTCCTTCGGCGGGAGCGTGCAGAACGGGTTCGAGCGCATCTGGGGGCTGCCCGCCGGGCGCTGGCACCGGGTGTGGCGGCAGGCGACCTGGCTGCTGGTGCTGATGGCGTACCTGTACCAGGAGGTGCAGACGGGCACCACGATGCACGGATTCTCCCGGGTCTTCCTCACCACGCTGACCACGGTCCTCTTCTTCTGGTGGGGGCCGTGGTTCCTGCTGGGCGGCCAGGTCCGCTGGCGTGTTCTGCTGCCGGGCGCTCTCGCCAGTCTGCTCGGGCTGGTGGGGCTGCGCGCCTTCTCCACCCTGGTCTTCACCCCGCTGATCGTGACCAACGCGCTGAGCTACGGGGCGGTCGGCACCGTGCTGGTCGTGTCGTCCTGGCTGATCGGCGTGGGGTTCGTGGTGTACGGGGGCGCGCTGTTCGGCCGCTGGTTCACCGAGCACCACTGGGTGCCGTCCCACGACGACGAGGAGCCGGAGGGGCGCGAGGACGGCGGCTGAGTGGGCGGGAGCGGGCGGCGGGGGCAGCATGGAGGGGTAACGGTCCCGAGCTGTCGGGCGACGCCCGTACCGGTTGGGTGGAGGTGGCGGGATGGCAGTGGACTCCTACCAGTCGGACGAGGAGCACGACGCCGGGGACCCCCGGCCGACGGGGCTGCTGGATCTGCTGAGCGTGGCCGCGGTGGTCCTGGACACCCGCGGGCGCATCGTCTTCTGGACCCCGCAGGCGGAGGATCTCTTCGGCTACACCTCCGAGGAGGCACTCGGCGCGGAAGCCGGCCGACTGCTGGTGTCACCGGGCCGGATGGAGTCGGCGGTACGGCTGTTCAGCGAGGTGCTGGCCACCGGCCAGGGCTGGGCGGGCGCCTTCCCGGTGCGGCGCAAGGACGGCTCCAGCCGGCTGACCGAGTTCCGCACCATGCGGTTGCTCGACGACGAGGGGGAGGTGTACGCGCTCGGCATCGCCGCGGACCGGAACCTGCTCCAGCGCGTGGAGACCGACCTCGCGCTGTGCGAGCGGCTGATCTACCAGTCCCCCATCGGGCTCGCCCTGCTCGACCCCGACCTGAAGTTCCTGCTGGTCAACCCGGCACTGGAGCGGATCGACGGCATGCCGGCCGCCGAGCACGTGGGCCGGAGTCTGCGCGAGACGCTGCCGCTGACGGACATCGAGACCGTGGAGTCGGCACTGCGCCAGGTCCTCACCACCGGCACCCCGCTGCTGGACCAGTACCACGTGGGGCAGCCCCGCAACGATCCCGGACGGCAGCATGCCTGGTCGCTGTCGTTCTACCGGTTGGAGGACGCGAGCGGCCGGGTGCTGGGGGCGGCCGTCTCCGTCGTGGACGTGACGGAGCGGCACCAGGCGGCCGGGGAGGCGGACCGGGCGCGCAGACGGCTGGCGGTCATCGCGGACGCCTCCGCGCGGATCGGCACCACCCTGGAGGTGGAGCGCACGGCGCGCGAGCTGGCCGAGGTGGCGGCGCCGGTGCTGGCGGACGTGGTCGCGGTGGACGTCCTGGACTCGGCGCTGGCCTGCCGCCGGATGAGCAGCCCGGACCACGGGCCCGAGCTGTTCCGGGCGCTCGCCCTGAAGGCGGCGCATCCGACCGTGGCGACGCGCGCCGCCGACCCGCCGGGCGACCTGGCCGCCTATGACGGGGACCGGCTGGTGACGCTGTGCGTGCACACCGGGCGTCCGGTGCTGATCCCGCATGTGCAGCCCGCCGACCTGCCGCGGATCGCCCGGGACGCGGACGGCGAGGCGCTGCTGGCGGAGGCGGGCGTGCACTCGTACCTGGCGGTGCCGCTGATCGCGCACGGAGAGGTGCTGGGCGCGCTGGACCTGAAGCGGACCCGCAACCCGCTGCCGTTCGACGAGGACGACGTGGTGCTGGCGGCCGAGATAGCGGGCCGGGCCGGGGTGGCGATCGACAACGCGCGCTGGTTCCAGAGCGTGCGCAACACCGCGCTCACCCTCCAGCGCAGCCTGCTGCCCGACCACTCCCCCCGCCACACCGGCCTGGAGGTGGCCTCCCGTTACGAGCCAGCGCAGGCCACCAGCGAGGTGGGCGGCGACTGGTACGACGTGATCCCGCTGGACGGCGACCGCACGGCCCTGGTGGTCGGCGACGTGATGGGCAACGGCATCGACGCGGCCGCCACCATGGGCCGGCTGCGCACCGCGACCTGCGCCTACGCCGACCTGGACCTGGCCCCGGAGGCGGTGCTGCGCCACCTGGACAAGATCACCTGCGACCTGGAGCACTACATCGTCACCTGTCTGTACGCGGTGTACGACCCGGCCACCAACAGCTGCACGGTCGCCAACGCCGGGCATGTGCCGCCCGCCCTGGCCCGGCCTGGCCGGCCCCCGGTGTTCCTGGACCTGCCGACCGCCGCGCCGCTCGGGGTGGGCGGGGTGCCGTTCGAGGCGGTCACCGTCCCGATGGAGCCGGGCGATCTGCTGGTGCTGTACACCGACGGGCTGGTGGAGACACGGCAGCACGCCATCGACGACCGGCTGGACACACTGCTGTCCCTGCTGGGCGAACCCGGCGCCTCGCTGGAGGCGGTCTGCGACCGGCTGGTGCACGGCCTGCGCCATGCCGACGACCACGACGACGTGGCCCTGCTGCTCGCACGGGTGGTGGACCATCCGTAGCGCCGCCGCGTGGTGGGGTCCGGTGGGTGGTGCGACGCTGGAGTGCACAGGTGTGGGAGGACGGAATCCAGGAGGGCAGGGAGGGCCGATGGGACGGGACGTCCCGGCGCTCGTCTTCACCCGCGAGGACCGCCGCCGGTACCGCTTCAAGATGCAGAAGTGCCTCGACGCGTTCGCCCAGATGCTGCGCGAGTCGCGGTTCGACAGCGACCGGCCGCGGGTCGGGCTGGAGATCGAGCTGAACCTCGTGGACGCCGACGCCGAGCCCGCGATGCGCAACAACGACGTGCTGGAGGCCATCGCGGACCCGTCCTGGTCGACCGAGCTGGGCCGGTTCAACCTGGAGATCAACGTGCCCCCGCGCCGGCTGACGGCGGGCGGCCCGGACGCCTGGGAGGGCGAGATCCGGGCGGCGCTCAACCACGCCGAGGACCGGGCCCGTACGGTCGGGGCGCGGCTGGTGACGGTCGGCATCCTGCCCACGCTGCGCCAGGCCGACATCGGGGTGGCCGCGCTGTCGGAGAACCCGCGCTACCGGCTGCTCAACGACCAGGTGTTCGCGGCCCGGGGCGAGGATCTGCGCATCGAGGTGGACGGCGTGGACCGGCTGCGCACCTACGCGGACACGATCACCCCGGAGGCGGCCTGCACCAGCACCCAGTTCCATCTCCAGGTCTCCCCGGAGGACTTCGCGGGCTACTGGAACGCGGCGCAGGCCATCGCGGGGGTGCAGGTGGCGCTGGCGGCGAACTCGCCGTTCCTGTTCGGCAAGGAGCTGTGGCACGAGACCCGAATCCCGTTGTTCGAGCAGGCGACGGACACCCGGCCCGAGGAGATCAAGGTGCAGGGGGTACGGCCCAGGGTCTGGTTCGGGGAGCGGTGGATCACCAGCGTCTTCGACCTGTTCGAGGAGAACCTGCGCTACTTCCCGGCCCTGCTGCCGCTGTGCGACGAGCAGGACCCGGCGGAGACGCTGGACCGCGGCGACATCCCGGAGCTGGCCGAGCTGACCCTGCACAACGGCACGATCTACCGCTGGAACCGCCCGGTGTACGCGGTCGCGGACGGCCGGCCGCACGTCCGGGTGGAGAACCGGGTGCTGCCGGCGGGCCCGACGGTCGCGGACACCCTCGCCAACGGCGCCTTCTACTACGGGCTGACGCGGGCCCTGGTGGAGGAGGACCGGCCGGTGTGGTCGCGGATGTCGTTCTCGGCGGCGGAGGAGAACCTGCACACCGCCGCCCGGCACGGCATCGAGGCGCTGCTGTACTGGCCCGGCATGGGCGAGGTGCCGGTCCCGGAACTGGTCCTGCGGCGGCTGCTGCCGCTGGCGCACCGGGGTCTGGAGCTCTCCGGCATGGACGCGGCCTGGCGGGAGCCGCTGCTCGGCATCATCGAGCAGCGGTGCGTCACGGCCCGCAACGGCGCGGTGTGGCAGAAGGAGATGGTGCACAGACTGGAAGAGACCACACGCACCGGCCGCCACGAGGCGCTGCGCCGGATGACGGAGCTCTACATCGACTACATGCACCTGAACGCCCCGGTGCACACCTGGCCGGTGGACTGAGGGGGGCGGGAGAGGCGGACCGGAGTCGGGCGTCAGTACGACGGCACGCACCAACCTCACGGGGGAATTCCCATGCGTACGCTCCACCGCTCCACCGCGCTCGCCGCCGGCACAGCTGTCCTCGCCGTCGCCCTGACCGCCTGCGGCTCCGGCTCCGGCTCCGGCTCCGGCTCCGGCTCCGGCTCCGGCTCAAAGGACGAGGGTGCCGCCATGACCGCGCTGAAGTCCGGCGGCTCGACCGTCTCGAAGAGTGTCACCGCCAAGCAGGCCGGCACCAAGTCCGGTGGGGCGAAGGACACCGACAGCTACGCCTACACCCACCCCTGCGCGGGCGGCCAGGTGACCGTGCGGGTGACCCGGCGCGCCGCGACCCAGCGGGTGATCGAGGTGCGCAACGCCGGTGCGAGCGCCTGTGGCCTGAGCTACTACCCCGCCGTCGACCTCGGCTCCTCCGCCTCGGCCGACCAGAGCCACAACATCAAGCCGCTGGTCCCCGGCGGCCTCGGCGGCCCGCCCGCCTACGCGCTCCGCGCGGGCCGTACCGCCTACGCCGTGATCGACCTCGACCCGAGCGGCGCCACCACCGGCACCGCGCCCGGCATCGACGAGATGAACGTGCTGGCCGACGGCGACCACATGCCCAACGCCGAGACCCGGAACTTCCCGCTCGGCTCCGGCGCGAAGGTTCTCAAGCCGAAGCTGGGTCTGTACAGCGCGACGGTCGCGCAGGCGGTCGCCTCGATGCAGCAGGCGGACACGCGCTCCTGACGCGCCAGGGCCCCGGCCGGGCCACCGCCCCGGCCGCACCCCGGACCATCCCCGCCTGCGCGGGGCCGCTGAAGTTCGCGCGTCAGCTCAGCTGGTCACAGTGTCCGCACCTCGGCCTCGGGAAGCTTCGCCCACCAGTGGTGGTGACGGCTGTAGACCTTCACGTCGCGGTCGTCGAGGAGCGCGCGCAGGGAATGGGCTTCTGCGGCGAGTCCGTCCCAGGCGGCGGGTGGCAGGGGGTGGAAGGCCGTGGCTGCGATACCTCCGTCCACTGGGCGCCAGACACCGGCGACGTAGCCGTCCACGAGCAGGGTGGGCAGTACGTCTCCGTTCCTGCGGATCACCAGGGGGCGGTAGGCGGGGGGTATCACCCGGCTGCGGTCGGCGTAGGCCAGCAGGATGCTGTCCCACATCGCCATGAGCCGAGGTGGTGCGGGAGTGTCCTCCGGCGGACGGGGGCCGGCCGGAAGGTCGAACAGCGTGCCGCCGTCCGGGCCTTGGAACTGTTCGACAGCGCCGTCCAGAGCACGCAGGGCCTCGCGAACGGGCCCCCGCCGCACCATGGCGAACTGCGCCACGTCCGCCACCGACGCGGGCCCGAAGCCTGCCAGGTAGCGGAGAATCAGGGTTCGCAACGCATGTGAGTCCACCGCTCGCCCCTCGGGGACGGGCCCGGTCCCGGCCGCGACGAAGGACGGCCGGAAACCGAATGACCACGGCCCGCCCGTCGGGGCGTGGTGCAGCGGCGCATACGCCTTCAGTCCCCACCACGCCCCGTCCTTCCTCTCGGCACCGAGCCGCTCCTCGACCCACGCCTGCATCTCGGCCGATGTCCGCGGCCGGCGGGCGAAGGCCAGCAGTTCCGGCACCAGTTCGTCGGCGTCCGCCGGGGTCAGCCCCGCCTCGGCGAAGCGGAAACCGAGCCGGGAGGCGTACAGAGTGGGCTGCATCGCCGTGCGCAGGACCGGATAGTCCTCGGCATGCACGGCGTGCAGGGTGATCCGCATCAGGGTCGCCTTGACCACCGCACGCCCGATGAAGGCGGCGTCGAGTTCGGCCGGAGCGAAATCCGTGACCCGGTTCCAGAGCGCCAGGTAGGGCGAGGCCGGATGCTGCGCCTGCAGCGCGACCACGCGCCGGATCGCGTCGGGGACGGTCAGTCGCTCGCGCTCCAGCAGCAACTGGCGGCTGAGTGAAGCCCGGTTGAGTTCACGCGCGGTGATCATAACGGCGCAGAATACGCCCCGCCCCTGCCGGGACTGACTTCCCAGTCCGCATCTGCGCGAGGAACGAGTCGGACCACCCCCGCGGACGCGGGTCCGCTACCTCTCGGCTCCTTCCTCGGCGGTGGCGTCCTGAGTCTGGGCCGTGGTGAGGCCGGTGGTGTTCGGGCGGCGGACGACGAGTCTGCTGACCTGGTAGGACATTTCTGTCGTCTCGCGGCGGGGCGGTGGGTGGTAGCGCCCGCCGCACACGGAGAGGTTGACGATGAGGTAGGCGTGCCAGTTGCGGCCGGTCCCGCGCTGGTCGGCGAAGACCCGTCTGCCGTTGGCCCACCAGACGACCGAGCGGGAGCCGAACTCGGTGCGCAGGTCGACCCAGGCGCCGGGGCTGATCATGTCGTCGCGGAAGTAGCGGTTGCTGCCGCGTACGTGGTTGGTGAACTCCAGCAGGTCGGGGTTGTCGGGGTGGTACTCGAAGACGTCGACCTCCTGACCGCCGTCCCGCCAGGTCCAGATGGCGGGCCAGGCGCCGATCTCCCGGGGGAGCCGGACGCGCGCCTCCAGGATGTCGCCGGTACGGACCTCGAAGCCGTCCGCGCTGCCCTCGGTGGTGAGCAGGCCGGTGTTCCACCGGCCGTCCGGTCTGCGTCTGGCCCGGAAGACGCCCGAGCGGCTGTAGGCGGGGTCGGTCACCAGATAGTCGAGTTTGTCGTCGCCCGGATTGACCGGGCCGCCGTTGGGATAGGCCCAGGAGCGGCCCGCCACCCACTGCCGTTCGGACGTGAAGTCGGCGGTGAACACCACGTCGGAAGCGGCGGCGGACCGCGGACCGGGGAGGGGGCTGCCCGGATTCGGTTCGTGCATGCCCGTTTCTTCTCCGTCCAGCGACGCGCCATGCCCCCAGACCCGGACATCCGCACAGAAAGAACCCGAACGAGTGAATACGGGCCGCAGCTTCGGCCGGTATCCGGCGCGGACGGGTGTGCGCGGCGGCGGTCCGGCGGCGGGCCGGGCAGGGCTTTCGTAGGCTTTTCATAGGCTTTACGCAGGCGGGAGACATCAGTGATCGAACTGGCCGCGGCCTTCGCCGTCGCGGGTGCCGCGAGCAACGCCATGGGTACGGCGTTCCAGCGCAAGGCGGCCTCCACCAGCGAACACGGCGGCTTGAAGCTGCTGGCGGAGCTGGTGCGCCGCCCGGCGTGGGTGCTGGGCATGGCCGGGGTGATCGGCGCCGCGGTGTTCCAGAGCCTGGCGCTGGTCAACGGCCCGCTGGCGCTGGTGCAGCCGCTGTTCATCCTGGAGCTGCCGTTCGCGCTGCTGATCGTGGGCCCGCTGCTGCACCGGCACCTCCCCCGCTACGGCTGGTGGGGGGTCGGCGCGGTGGTGGCGGGCCTGGCCGTACTGCTCGCGGCGGCCGCACCGCACGGGGCGGGCGACCAGGCGCCGCTGACCCGCTGGGTCCCGGCGCTGGTGCTGTGCGTGGGCGCGGTCGTGGTGGTCACGCTGCTGTCCCGGCACGAGCGTCCGGCCGCCGGCCGCGCCGCCCTGCTGGCCTCGGGCTCCGCGATCGCCAACGCGCTGACGGCCGCTCTGCTGAAGTCGGCCACGGGCGCCTTCGCGGACGACGGGTTCCTCGCGTTCATCACCGCCTGGCAGACGTACGGGTTCGCGCTGGCCGGTACGGCCGCGGTGCTGCTGCTGGAGAACGCCCTCCAGGCGGGTCCGCTGGCCGCCGCCCAGCCGGCGCTGACCATCGGGGACGCGGTGGTCAGCCTCGCCCTGGGGATCTTCCTCTTCCATGAGCGCATCCGCACCGGCTGGTGGCTGGTGCCGGAGGCGCTCGGGGCACTGTTCATCGTCGGCGGGGTGCTGGTGCTTAGCCGGGCCGTGCAGAACCTCATCGAGCGCCCGCCGCCCGGCTCGGACGACTGAGCCCGTACGCGGACGGGCCGCCGTCCACCGGGTGGACGACGGCCCGCACGTTTCAGGGGGACCCTCAGCGGTCCTGGTTCACCTTGGCCAGCGCCTTGGCGAGCCCGTTGGCCCACAGCTGGTTGACGCGGGAGCGCTCGGTCGCGTTCGGGTAGCGGTTGGTGCAGGAGGTGCCGGGGCCGCCGCCGGACATCAGCTCGCTGCACGGGCCGCTGTAGTGGTCGGGCAGGCCCAGCACGTGGCCGGTCTCGTGCGCGGTGACCCGGACCGAGTCGTACTGCTGGTTCTGCGCGTAGTCGAGGAAGACGTAGCCCCGGCCGTGGCCGTCGGTGGAGGCGTACGAGCCGCGCGAGTCGTTGCCCTCGCGGTAGGAGAAGTTGCCGGTGCCGGTGGTCGAGGCGAGCTTGACGTTGGAGACCGAGCTGTTCCAGATGGACGTGGAGCTCGATATCTGCGAGCGGAAGCTCGGCGCCTGGCTGGCGTTGTAGTAGACGGTGACGGCCTTGAGGCTCGGGTTCTCGGCCCGCTGCTCGGCGACCGACTTCAGCACCGCGTCGAAGAACGCCTTGCTGTCGGCGGCCTCCCTGGCCGAGCCGGTGTACCCGGCGTGCGGGGCGGCGACGGGCTCGGGCTGGGCGGAGGCGGGGGCGGCGGCGCCGAACGCGGCGGCGGCCACGCCGAGACCGAGGGCGAGGAGGGATCTGACGGTCTTGGAGGACGTACGGGACGACGTCATGTGGGGTCCTCGTTTCGTACGTGGGGAGGGCCGTCCGTATGGGGGTGAACGGCCGGTTGCCCTTGAGTCTCGGGCAGGTCAAGGACGTCCGGATGATGGCAAGTTGGGATAGCGGCGAGCTATCGGCTCCGCCGCGTGCCGGCCCGGGAACGCGACGGACCGCGGAGCGTCGCGTGGGGGCGACGGTCCGCGGTCGGGGGCTAGTACGGGGCGTGCTCGGGGGTCAGCGGGCCTGGTTGACCTTGGCCAGCGCCTTGGCGAAGCCGTTGGCCCAGAGCTGGTCGACCTGGGCGCGCTCGTTGGCGTCCGGGCTGGAGTTGGTGCAGGACGGGCCGGGGCCGCCGCCGGACATCAGCTCGCTGCACGGACCCTCGTAGTGGTCCGGCAGACCGAGCACGTGGCCGGTCTCGTGGGTGACGACGCGGACCGAGTCGTACTCCTGGTTCTGGGCGTAGTCGAGGAAGACGTAGCCGCTGCCGTGGCCGTCGGTGGAGGCGTACGAGCCGCGCGAGTCGTTGCCCTCGCGGTAGGAGAAGTCGCCGGTGCCGGAGGTGGCGGACAGCTTCACGTTGGAGACCGAGCTGTTCCAGATCGAGGCGGCGCTCGATATCTGGGAGCTGAAGGTCGGCGCGGCCGACGGGTTGTAGGTGATGGTGACCGACTTCAGGCCCGGGTTGTCGGCGCGCTTCTCGGCGACCGACTTCATGACCGCGTCGAAGAACGCCTGGTTGTTCGACGCCTCCTGGGCCGAGCCGGCGTATCCGGCGTGCGCGGCGAGCAGGGCGGGCTGGGCGGACGCCGGGGCGGCGGCGCCGAACGTGGCGGCGGCCACGCCGAGGCCGAGGGCGACGATCATTCTGGTGGTCTTCGCGGGCATACGGGAGGACGACATGTGGGGTGCTCCTCTTTTCGATGCGTGTGGGGGTGGCCTGCCGTTCGAGTGGGGGTGAACGACCGGCTGCATCCGAGTCTTGGATAGATCAACAGGCTTCGGCTAATGGCAAGTTGCGATAGCACCGGGCTATCCCCGGCAACTCGTGGCGGTGCGGGGTGATTTATGCGTCTGGCGTGAGCATGCAAACCCGCCCTAGGCTCCCGTCATGGAGCTAGAGGTGAGGCACTTCCGGGTTCTGTGCGCCATCGCCGATGCGGGCAGCCTGCATCAGGCGGCGCGCGAACTCGGCCTGGCCCAGCCCTCGTTGAGCACCCAGCTGCGCCGGATCGAGAAGGCGCTGGGCGGCCCGCTGTTCACCCGCGGCCACACCGGCTGCCGCGTCACCCCGCTGGGCCGGCTGGTGCTCAGCCGAGCCCGCCCGCTGGTCGGGGAACTCGACGCCCTGGTCACCGAGGCCCGCGCGGCCGCCGCCCGCGCCTCGGCCGGCCCCCGGCTGCGGATCGGCGCCACCGCCAGCCGGGCCCTGCCGGGCTGGCTGCGGCGGCTGCGCTCCCGTGTCCCGGCGGCCGAGCCCTCGCTCCAGATGGACGCATCCGCCAACGCGCTGCTGCGCCAGGTCGCCGACGGCGCGCTGGAGCTGGCCTTCGTGCACGAGGTGGAGGGCAGTCCGCTGCGGGTACCGCCGGGGCTGCGGCTACGGGTGCTGGTGGAGCGCGAACCGCAGTTCGTCTCGCTGGCGGCCGACCATCCGGCGGCGGCCCGCAGCGAGGTGCGGCTCACCGAGCTGGCCGAGGACCGGTGGATGGTCGACTCCACGGTGGACGGCGAGTGGGACGCGATCTGCCGGGTGCTGCGCGAGGCCGGGATCGAGCCGGACCTGCTGCACGGCGACTACCTCACCGCCTACTCGCTGGCCGCCACCGGCGAGGTGGTCACCGTCAGCCAGCCCACCGCGCACCCCCGCTCCGACCTGGCCATCCGCCCGCTGCACGGCGACCCGATCGGGGTGCGGCTGCTGCTCGCGGCCCGTACCGAGACCGACCTCGACCGGGGTTTCGAGGAACTGGCCGACGCCTACTGGGAGGTGGCCCACCAGGCCCCCGCCTACCGGGACTGGCTGGAGCGCGGCCCGGAGCCGTGCGACCCCGCCCTGTGCGGCACCGTCACCCGGACCGTGCCGGGCCCGGAGCCGAGACCCGCTCAGATGCCGGACCCGAACGTCCGCGTGGTGTAGGCACACTCGGTGTACACATAGCCCGGCCTGATCTTCGCGGTGTCGGAGGCGGGCGCGCCGGCTCCGGTGCCCTGCGGCTGGTGCACGAAGTACGTGGTGCCGGTGGGCAGTTGGATTGTTCGCTGCGGATAGTTCCGTCCGCTGTCGGAACACGGCTTGAACCCCGGTCTGAGGGTCTCGGTCAGGGAGTACGCCGTGCAGCCGCCGCACGCCTTCAGGGTGAAGCTGCCGGTGACCGGGCCGGTGTAGAGGACGGTGATGTCGTGAGGGCTGTCGTTCTTCACCGTGACGGAGATGCTCCCGCCGGAGGCGGTGGTGGGCAGCTTCTTCCCGGCGGCCGGGAGGGTCTGGGCGACCTCGGCGGCTATGGCGATCTTCCGGGCCCGGTCCCGCTTGCCGCCGTTCTTGGTGTCGGAGACGTAGCTCTGCATGCTCTTCCGGGCGGCCGCGAAGTCGCCGTCCTTGTACTGGTCCACCCCGCACTCGTAGACGCCCGCGTCCCCGCCCTTCCCGGCACGGGCGGCGGCCGCCGTGAGGTCGGTGGCGGCGTTCCCGGCCGAGGCGGCGAGGTCGGTGAGCCGGGTCTCCAGGGTGTGCAGCCGGTCCACGGCGGTGCAGGGTGCCTTCCCGCCGACCCCCTGCTGCGCGCTCCGGACGGTCGCGTCGACGGCCGGCACCACCTTGGCGGCGGCCGGTGAGCCGGGGAAGTCCGCGAGCAGTTCGCGGAACCGGTCGGTCCACGCCTCCCCGCCGTCGCCGAGGTCGGCCTTGCCGCACTCGTAGAGCGAGGTGGCCAGCCGGTCGTCGGGCCAGTGGGTGAGCGTGCCGAGTCGGTCGGCGGGCATGGTGCGCGGCACCGTACGGAGGAAGCGGAGGGGTTCGACGGCCCCGCAGTACTCGCCACGGCCGTACGCGGCGCCGACGCTCGCGTAGTAGGCGCGCATCCGGGCGGGGACGCGGTCGGCGGCGCGGGAGCCGGGGTGGTCCACCGCGAGGTCGCGGTAGGCGGCGAGGGCCGAGCGGTAGTCGGCGCGGGAGGCGGCGAAGGTGTGTTGTCCGGCCACCGCCACCAGATCGTCGGCCTTCTCCAGCCGGCCGAGCAGCGCCCGCTGTTCGGCCTCCGCGCGCGCACCGTCGTACCAGAGCGCGCCTCCGGCCGGTACGGCGAGCAGCACCAGGCCCAGCAGCAGGGCGAGGGGGGCTTGGAGGGACAGCGGGGTGCGCAGTCCCAGGCGGGCGCCGTGGGCGGCGGCGAGCAGCAGGACGACGAGGTAGCCGACCAGTACACCGGTGGGCAGGCCGTCGGCGTCGGCGGGCAGGGCGACGACGAGCAGGACGACGGTGGCCGCCAGACACAGGGCCAGCGGGCCCCGTCTTCGGAGCAGGGCGTAGCCGAGGCCGAGGCCGCTCAGGTTGAGCACGGCCACGGCGGCCGCGCGCAACGCGTTCGGCGGCGCGGGCGGTGGCCCGGACGGCATCGGCGGAACGGTGAACCCCTGATGCGGGCCGTACGGCGCTTCCGGCATGTCGGCTCCCCCTGTCAACCGCCCCGCGCTCCAGTCGAGTCTACGGCGGGTGTCCAGTGCACGACAGAGGGTGTGCGTGCCGGACGATGCGCGGGCGCGTGAGCGCGGTTCACGTGAGACTGGATGCCGGACGACCGATCGGCGGGCCGGGAGGCGATGGGCGGGTGAACGCCGTCAACCCCACGGACAGCGCGTCCCTGCTGGCCGCCTTCGGCGCCCTGGGTGTGCTGGCGGTGACGTTCGCCGAGTCCGGGCTGCTGGTCGTCGGCTTCTTCCTGCCGGGCGACACACTGCTGTTCCCGGCCGGGGTGCTCTGCGCGGTCCAGCACGGCGGGCAGCCGCCCCGGCTGGTGCTGTGGCAGGTGATGCTGTGCGCGGCCGTGGGCTCGGTGGCGGGGGCCCAGGTGGGTTTCCTCATCGGGCGGCACGGCGGCCGGGCGCTGCTGACCCGCACCTCCAGCCGCCGGGTCAAGGAGGGCGTGGCGCGGGCGGAACGCCTGCTCGCCCGGTACGGCTACCGCAAGGCGCTGGTGATCGGCCGGTTCGTGCCGATGCTGCGCTCCGTGCTGCATCCGGCGGCCGGGGCGCTCGGGGTGCCGGTGCGCGTCTTCACCATCTGGCAGACGGTCGGCGGGGTCCTGTGGTCCCAGAGCCTGGTCCTGGCCGGGTGGGCACTGGGCGCTTCGGTCGACCACGTCGACGACTATCTCCTCCCGCTGATCGCGCTGGTCGTCGCGGTCTCCCTGCTGCCGCTCCTGGTGGAGGTGGTCCGCTCCCGGCGCCGTCGGAGCGAGCAGGACCCGGGCGGCACCGGCGACACCGGCGACTGAGCGGCCCTCGCGCGTCACCCGCCCGGCTCAACCGGGGTCCGCCTAAGGGGCGAGGCCGGGTGTGCGGTGTGACGGTGGTGGACGACGGTGGGAGACATGGCCCCATGCACCGGCGGCGAGGAGGCGGCATGGCTGACACGGGAGGCGAGGTCGGCACCGCGTGTGCCGCCGCGCCCGGCCGGGACATCCCCGAGGGGCTGTCCGCCGATCCGTTCGCCCGGGTGGGCGCGGTCGCGGACGCCGTGCTGTACGAGGGCTATCTGCTCTACCCCTACCGGCGTTCCTCGGCGAAGAACCGGGTCCGCTGGCAGTTCGGGGTGCTGCTCCCCCGTACCTGGGTGGAGGCGGACGGCCCGGTCGCCGAGGGCATCTCCGGTTCGGCGGACTCCTGGTACCAGCGCACCGAGTGCCTTCTGCGGGCGGCTCCGGACACGGTGCTGCGGCTGCGCGTGCGCTACCTCCAGCTCCAGCGCAAGCAGATCGAGGCGCTGGACGAGGGCCGGTACCGGCCCGTGGAGTCGCTGCGCGGGGACGACGGCACCGTCCAGCTGAGCTTCGACGAGGCGGTCCCGTACGAGGTGGACCTGGCGTGGCCGCTCGCGGAGCTGCTGCGCGGTCCGTGCACCGCCGAGGTCTCCGCGCCGCCGGCCGTCGACACCGAGGAGCTGGGTGCCGGGCGGGTGGTGCGCCGCCGCGAGCACGTACGGGCGCACACCACGGTCGCGGCCGAACAGCTCGCGGACGGTCTGTTCCGGCTGTGCGTACGCACCGAGAACGCGGGCGAGGCGCCGGATGCCCGTGCCCCGCGCGCCGAGGCGCTGCGGCAGGCGCTGCTCGCGGCGCACACCCTGCTGGGTGGCGAGGGGCTGGAGTTCGTGTCGCAGACCGACCCGCCGGCCGCGCTGCGGGACCGGGCGCGCGGCTGCCGCAGCGCCTTCACCTTCCCCGTGCTGGGCGGACCGGCCGGCCGGAGCGCGGACGGCGCCACCGGGCCCGTACTGCTCTCCGCGCCGATCATCCTGCCGGATCATCCGCAGGTGGCGCCGGAGAGTCCGGGCGATCTGCACGACGCGGCGGAGATCGACGAGATCCTGACGCTGCGCACGATGCTGCTGACCGACGAGGAGAAGGCGGAGGCGCGGGCCACCGACCCGCGCGCCGCCCGCATCCTCGACCGGGTCGACACGATGCCGCCCGAGGTATTCGCCAACCTGCACGGCGCGATCCGCTCGCTGGCCCCGGCCCAGGAGGCGCGGGAAGCGCCCGAGGCGCGGCCCGCGTGGTGGCAGGAGGGCGGCGACGCCGGGCTGTCCCCGACGACGGACACCGTGACCGTGGACGGCGTCCCGCTCGGCACCGGCAGCCGGGTGCGGCTCAACCCCAGGCTGCGCGGGGCGGACGCCCAGGACATGTTCCTGGTCGGACGCACCGCCGAGGTGGCCGCGGTCTTCCACGACGTGGACGGCAGCATGCACCTGGCGGTGACCGTCGACGACGATCCGGCGGCCGAACTGCACGGCTGGTACGGCCGTTTCCACTACTTCCGGCCCGACGAACTCAAGCCCCTCGGGGACGGCGCCGAGCCCCGACCCTGAAGCCCCCGCCGGACCCGAGCCCGGACGCCCCTGACGGCGACACCCACTCCCCAGCGGCCGACCGACCGCAGCGAAGGCAGGCGACATGACCACCGAGAGCCACACCACCGCGGCGCGTGAACGCATCGGACGATCCGAGGAACACGAGGGGATGGACGAGATCACCATCCTCTGGATCTCGGAGGGGATGAGCTGCGACGGCGACACCGTCTCCCTGACGGCGGCCATGCAGCCCTCCATCGAGGACGTGGTGCTCGGCCTGATCCCCGGCCTGCCCAAGGTCAACCTGGTCAACAAGGTGCTCTCGCCGAGCCTGGGCGGCGAGGACTTCCTCGCCCCCTACCGGGCGGCGGCGCGCGGCGAGCTGGACACCCCGTTCATCCTCGTCATCGAGGGCTCGGTGCCCAACCAGGACATCATCGAGGGCGACGGCTTCTGGACCTCGTTCGGCAACGACCCGGCGACCGGGCAGCCGCAGACCATCAACTGGTGGATCGACCAGCTCGCCCCGAAGGCGTGGGCGGTGGTCGCGGCCGGCACCTGCGCGACCTACGGCGGCATCCACGGCATGGCCGGCAACCCGACCGGTTCCATGGGCCTCGGGGACTACCTGGGCTGGGACTACAAGTCGACGGCCGGACTGCCCATCGTCAACGTCCCGGGCTGTCCGATCCAGCCGGAGAACTTCATGGAGACCCTGGTCTGGGTGCTCCAGCACGCCGCCGGTGACGCGCCGCCGCCCCCGCTGGACCACATGCTGCGGCCGCAGTGGCTGTTCGGCAAGACCGTCCACGAGGGCTGCGACCGGGGTTCGTACTACGAGCAGGGCGACTTCGGCCTCGACTACAACTCCCCCAAGTGCCTGGTGAAGACCGGCTGCTGGGGTCCGGTGGTCAACTGCAACGTGCCCAAGCGCGGGTGGATGGCCGGCATCGGCGGCTGCCCGAACGTCGGCGGCATCTGCATCGGCTGCACCATGCCCGGCTTCCCGGACGCGTTCATGCCGTTCATGGACGAGCCCCCCGGCGGCGCCCTGTCCTCCCTGGTCATCAAGCCGTACGGGGCGGTCGTGCGCCGGCTGCGCGGCGTGACCAACGAGATGGTCAACCACGAGCCCAAGTGGCGGCACAGGAAGAGCAAGCTCACCAGCGGTTACGACCCGTACTGGCGCCCCTGACACCGGTACGGCCACCGCAGCACACCCCCACCCCCACCCGCACCACCCCGACAGCGAGGGGCAGTACCGCAGATGACGACCACCGAATCCCGGCCCACGGGGCGCAAACCCGCACAGCTCGTGGACATGTCCTGGGACCCGATCACCAGGATCATCGGCAACCTGGGCATCTACACGAAGATCGACTTCGCCAACCGCGAGGTCGCGGAGTGCCACAGCACCTCGTCGCTGTTCCGCGGCTACTCGGTGTTCATGAAGGGCAAGGACCCGCGCGACGCCGGGTTCATCACCTCGCGCATCTGCGGTATCTGCGGGGACAACCACACCACCTGCTCCAACTACGCCCAGCAGATGGCGTACGGGATCAAGCCGCCGCCGATGGCCGAGCACATCACCAACCTCGGCGAGGCGGCCGAGTACATGTTCGACCACACGATCTTCCAGGACAACCTGGTGTTCGTGGACTTCTGCGAGGCCATGGTCAAGGCGACCAACCCGACGCTGCTGGCCCGCGCCGAGCGCACCGACGCCCCGCGTGGGGAGATCCACGGCTTCAGGACCATCGCCGACATCATGAAGGCGTTCAACCCCTTCGAGGGCGAGGTCTACAAGGAGGCCCTCCGGGTCAGCCGGGTCACGCGGGAGATGTTCTGCCTGATGGAGGGGCGGCATGTGCACCCCTCCACGCTGTATCCGGGCGGGGTCGGCACCATGCCGCAGCCGAGCGTCTTCACCGACTACCTCAGCCGGCTGATGCACATCATCGACTTCATCAAGAAGGCGGTGGCGATGAACGACGACGTCTTCGACTTCTTCTACGAGGCCCTGCCGGGCTACGAGGAGGTCGGGCGCCGCCGCATCCTGCTGGGCTGCTGGGGCGCCTGGCAGGACCCCGCCGTCGTGGACTACCGCTACGCCTCGATGAACGAGTGGGGCAAGGCGATGTACGTGACGCCGGGCGTCATCGTCGACGGCAAGCTGGTCACCAACAACCTGATCGACATCAACCTCAACATGCGCATCATGCTGGGGAGTTCGTACTACGACGACTGGGTCAACGAGCAGCCGTTCGTCACCCACGACCCGCTCGGCAACCCGGTCGACATGCGGCACCCGTGGAACCAGACCACGGTCCCGGTGCCGCAGAAGCGCGAGTTCGACGGCAACTACAGCTGGGTGATGAGCCCGCGCTGGTACCACCAGGAGACGGACAAGCACCTCGCCCTGGACACCGGCGGCGGCCCGCTCGCCCGCCTGTGGTCCACCGCGCTGAACGGCCTGGTCGACACCCGGTACGTCAAGGCCGTCGACGGCAAGGTGCGCATCCAGCTGCCCAAGGGCGAGTCGCTCCCGGAGACCACCCTGGAGTGGTCCATCCCGAAGTGGAGCAACACCCTCGAACGCGACCGGGCCCGGCCGTACTTCGTGGCGTACGCGGCCGCGATGGCGCTGCAGTTCCTGGAGGAGTCCATGGAGCTGGTGCGGGCGGGCGAGACCAAGGTGTTCCAGGACTTCGAGGTCCCGGACGAGGCGATCGGCTGCGGCTTCCACGAGGCCGTGCGCGGGGTCCTCTCGCACCATCTGGTGATCAAGGACAAGAAGATCGCCAACTACCACCCGTACCCGCCGACCCCGTGGAACGCGAGCCCCCGCGACATCTACGGCACCCCCGGCCCGTACGAGGACGCCGTCCAGGGCCAGCCCATCTTCGAGGAGAACGGGCCGGACGACTTCAAGGGCGTCGACATCATGCGTACCGTGCGCAGCTTCGACCCCTGTCTGCCCTGCGGTGTCCACATGTACATGGGCAAGGGCAAGACGCTGGACGTCGTGCACTCCCCCACCTACGGCGCCAGCCATGGCTGACGGCGCCCGGCTCGCCGACCCGGCGGTGGAGGCCCGGCTCGCCCGGCTGGACGAACTGCTGGAGCGGCTGGAGTCCGGCAGCGGCCAACTGTCCGCCGAGGCCCTGGAGTCGGTGGGCCTGCTCACCGAGGTGTACGGGGAGGCGCTGGCCCGGATGCTCGACGGCGCGGACGCCGCCCTGCTGGACCGGGCGGCCGGCGACGAGCTGCTGGCGCATCTGCTGGTGCTGCACTCCCTGCACCCCGAGCCGCCGGAGCGGCGGGCCGAGCGCGCGGTGGAGCGGCTGCGCCCGGCGGTGCGTGAGCGCGGCGGGGACCTACAGTGGCTGGGCGTCGAGGACGGGGTGGCCCGGGTGCGGGTCGACTCCGGCGGCGGTGGCTGCGGGTCGGGGTGCGGCGGGGGTGGCGGGGACGTCACCGAGGTGGTGCGGGCGACCGTACTGGCCGCGGCCCCGGAGCTGGGCGCGGTGGAGGCGGTCACGGCCGAGCGGGCCAGGCCGCCCGCGTTCGTGCCGCTCGCCACGCTGACCACGCGCCGGGCGGAGCGTCCGCAGGAGACGCGGTGAGCGGGGCGCTGGCCCGGCTGATCCGTTCCGGTCCGGCCGGGGCCGGGCGGCCCGAGACGTGCGAGCTGTGTGCCGCGCCGGTGGCCGAGGAGCACGCGCATCTGTTCGAGACGGCGGCCGACGAGATCCGCTGTGTCTGCGGTCCCTGCTCGGTGCTCTTCGCCGGACAGGGCGCGGGCGGCGGCCGGTACCGGCTGGTGCCCCGGCGCCGGGTGCGGCTGGCGCCGGTCGACACGGCGGCGCTGGGCGTGCCGGTGGGGCTGGTGTTCTTCGTGCCGCGCGCCGACGGCACGGTGACCGCGCAGGGGCCGAGCCCGGCCGGGGCCATGCGGTGGGAGGTGGACTCCGGTGCCTGGCAGGGTCTGGCCGCCGCGTGTCCGCCGCTCGCCTCCGTGGTACCCGACGTGGAGGCGCTGCTGGTCAACACGGTGCGCGGCCAGGAGGAGCACTGGATCGTGCCCGTCGACGACTGCTTCCGGATGGTCGCCCTGGTCCGCGCGGAGTGGCAGGGGCTGTCCGGCGGCGGCCGGGTGTGGCCGGCCGCCGCACGGTTCTTCGCGGAGCTCACCGAGCGTTCGTGAAGCCCAGAGGGTTGTGAAGCCCGGAGAGGAGACGATCATGGGCAGGATCAGAGTGGGCCGTCCCCAGGTGAAGCCGGACACGCCGACGCACGTGCCGGGTCTGCACGAGGGCAACAAGGGCCCCTACCAGGAGCAGGCGGGCCATCACGAGGACGGCACCGCCGACGCGCGCCGCTCCACGGGTGTCCGTACAAAGCGGCACAACGCCATCCTCGACGTCATGCCGAACATTCCACCGGGATGAGAGGGCAGGAAGTGAGCGCCATGAAGATCCAGAAAGCCGCGCGGGCCGTCGAGGAGACGGAGCGGACCCTGTGGACGGGGCGGCGGGTGCTCGTCGCCCAGGCCGCCGTGCTCGTCGGTCTGACGCTGCTGCTGCTCGTGAAGGAGGTCCCCGGCATGGTCCGGGAGATCAAGATCTACCGGATGACCGGCGGCCGCCGCGCGCTCCGCCGGTACCCGTGAGGCACCGGTGCACGAGCTGTCGATCGCGACCGCGATCGTGGAGCAGGCCGGGGAGAT
This sequence comes from Streptomyces seoulensis, assembly GCF_004328625.1. Classification (NCBI taxonomy): domain Bacteria; kingdom Bacillati; phylum Actinomycetota; class Actinomycetes; order Kitasatosporales; family Streptomycetaceae; genus Streptomyces; species Streptomyces seoulensis. Next base: position 6,265,178 of record NZ_CP032229.1, on the reverse strand, counting down.
CGCCCGCGCGGACGGCGCCGGGGACGTCACCTCGGTGACCGTACGGGTGGGCGAGCTGGCGGGTGTGGTGCCGGACGCGCTGCACTTCGCCTTCGAGGTGGCCCGTGACGGCACCTCGCTCGCCTCGGCCGAGCTGGTGGTGGAGCAGGTGACGGCGGTGGCCTGGTGCGGCGGGTGCGCGGCGGAGTTCGCGGTGGGCATGCCGCCGTTCTTCTGGTGCCCCGCCTGCGACCAGCCGTCCCAGGACCTGCGCGGCGGACGGGAGTTGGAGATCACCGCCGTGGAGGCGGTGCACTGATCCCCGCACGCGCGAACCGGCCCCGTCCCTGGTGTGGACGGGGCCGGTTCGTGTGCTCAGCAGATGCGGGGCAGCTGCTCACCGAGCGGCAGGTCCAGTACGCGGGTGCCGCCGAGCCCGGTGGCGACGGTGACCATGCCGGGGTGCTCGGCCACGCACTCCCCGATCAGCGCGGCCCCGGCGCCCTGGGGGTGGGCGCGCATCGCGGCGAGCACGGCGTCGGCGTGCCCGCGGGGTACGAAGGCGACGAGCCGGCCCTCGTTGGCCACGTACAGCGGGTCCAGCCCGAGGAAACCGCAGGCGTTCGCGACCTCGTCCGGCACCGGCACCGCCCGCTCGGTGATCCGGACGCCGGTGCCGGAGGCGCGGGCGATCTCGTTGAGGGAGGCACCGAGGCCGCCCCGGGTGGGGTCGCGCAGGACGTGCACGTCCTTGGTGACGGCGAGCATGGCCGCGACCAGACCGGCGAGCGGCGCGGTGTCGGAGGCGATCTCGATGCCGAACTCCAGCCCCTCCCGCACGCTCATCACCGCGACCCCGTGCAGCCCGATCGGCCCGCTGACGAGGACGGCGTCGCCGGGCCGGGCGCGCTGGGGGCGGATGTCGACACCGTCGGGGACGAGGCCGACGCCGGCGGTGGTGACGTAGACGCCGTCGCCGTGGCCGGACTCGACCACCTTGGTGTCGCCGGTGGCGACGGTGACGTCCGCGGCGCGGGCGGCGGCGCCGAGCGCGCGGGCGACGCGGTCGACGACGGCGATCTCGACGCCCTCCTCCAGCACGAACGCCGTGGACAGGTAGGCGGGCCTCGCTCCGCTCATCGCCAGGTCGTTCACCGTGCCGTTGACCGCGAGGTCGCCGAGGCAGCCGCCGGGGAAGAACAGCGGGCGGACCACGTAGGAGTCGGTGGAGAACGCCAGCCGGGCGCCGCCCAGTTGGAGCACGGCGGAGTCGGCGAGTCCGGCGAGGGTGGGGTTGCCGTAGGCGGGGGCGAAGACCTGGTCGATCAGCTCGGCGGACAGGGCGCCGCCTCCGCCGTGGCCCATGACGACCACGCCCTGGTCGCGGAGGGGGGCGGGGCAGGTCCAGTTGGCGGGGTCGGTCGCGAGGGCCTCGGTGAGGTCAGCCAACGGGGTTCATCTCCTTACGCGGGATGCGCGATCCGAGCGGCGCGATGCCGTCTTCCATCCGGCGGTACAGGTAGTAGGCGGCGCAGGCGCCCTCGCTGGAGACCATGGTGGCGCCGAGCGGGGTGCGCGGGGTGCAGGCGGTGCCGAACGCCTCGCACTCGGTGGGCTTGATGAGGCCCTGGAGCACCTCTCCGGCCCGGCAGACGGCGGGTTCCTCGGTGCGGATGCCGGTGACGTCGAAGCGGTGCTCGGCGTCGTAGGCGCGGTACGCCTCGGCGAGGCGCCAGCCGCTGGCCGGGATGGGGCCGATGCCGCGCCAGTTGCGGTCGACCACCTCGAAGACGTCCTCGAGCATGCGCAGGGCGGCCGGGTTGCCGTCCTCGCGGACGGCACGGGGGTAGGCGTTCTCCACCCGGTGCTCGCCGCGCTCCAGCTGGTGCACGGCGCGGCGGATGCCCTCCAGGATGTCCAGCGGCTCGAACCCGGTGACCACCATCGGCACCCGGAACCGCTCGGCCAGCTCGGGGTACTCGGCGGTGCCCATCACGCTGCACACGTGCCCGGCGGCGAGGAAGCCCCGCACCCGGCACTCGGGGGCGGTCATGATCGCCTCGATCGCCGGAGGGACCCGGACGTGCGAGACCAGCAGGCTGAAGTTGTCCAGGCCGAGCCTGCGGGCCTGGTGGACGGCCATGGCGTTGGCGGGTGCGGTGGTCTCGAAGCCGATGGCGAAGAACACCACCTGCTTCTCCGGGTGTCTGTGCGCCAGTTCCAGCGCGTCGAGCGGGGAGTACACCACGCGTACGTCGCCGCCCTCGCCCTTGACCCGGAACAGGTCGCGGTCGGTGCCGGGCACCCGGAGCATGTCGCCGAAGGAGCAGAAGATCACGTCGGGACGGGCGGCCACGGCGAGCGCCTTGTCGATGACGTCGAGCGGGGTGACGCACACCGGACAGCCGGGCCCGTGGATCAACTCGACCTCGTCGGGCAGGAGTTGGTCGATTCCGTGCCGGATGATGGAGTGGGTCTGCCCGCCGCACACCTCCATCAGGGCCCAGGGCCGGGTGACGGTGGCCCGGATCTCGTCCAGCAGACGGCGCGCCAGCGCGGGGTCGTTGAACTCGTCGATGTACTTCACCGGTTCTCACTCCCGCTTCCCTGCCGCTCGGCCTGCTCCCAGGCGTCCCCGAACTCCTCCTCCAGCAGCCCGAGTTGTTCGAACAACTCCAGCGAGGCGCGGGCCGACTCCTCGTCCAGCTTCTGCAGGGCGAAGCCGACGTGCACGATGACGTACTCCCCCACCCGCACATCGGGCAGATACTCCAGGCACGCCTGCTTCTGGACGCCGCCGAAGTCGACGAGCCCGGTGAGCGGGTCGGTGCCTTCGTCGATGGCGACGACCTTGCCGGGCACAGCTAGACACATGGGTCACTCCGTCTCGTCTGGGGTGTACTGATGGACGGGTCGGCGGATCAGCGGCACATGGGCCGCGACCATGAGCTGGCCGAGCGCGAGGCCGCCGTCGTTGGGCGGTACCCGGCCGTGCCGCAGGACGGTGAAGCCGTCGGCGGTGAGCCGGGCGGTGCTGTCCTCCTCCAGCAGGGTGTTGGCGAAGACCCCGCCGGTCAGGGCCACGGTGGCCAGGCCGGTGGCCTCACGGGCCCGTCGGCACAGTCCGGCCACGGCTCCGGCGACACCCCGGTGGAAGCGGGCGGCGAGCACGGGCGCGGGCACGCCCCGGCGCAGGTCGGCGAGGAGGGCGCGCAGCACCGGGGCGGGGTCGGCCTGCGCTGCGGGGCCGAGGCCGAAGGCGTACTCCCCGCTGTCCGCGTCCCGCGCTTCCAGGGCCAGGGACTCCAGGGCGAGCGCGGCCTCGGCCTCGTGGCCCGCGCGGTGGCAGGCGCCGGTGAGGGAGGCCACGGCGTCGAAGAGACGGCCCATGCTGCTGGTCGGCACGCAGGCGATGCCGTGGGTCAACTGGCCGCGCAACACGGCGCGTTCGGTGTCGGTGGTGGCGGCCACGCTGGGCAGTCCGGGGGCCCAGTCGATACCGGCCGCCCATAGCCGGGCCAGCGCCTGACGGCAGGGGTTGGCCACGCCCGCGTCCCCGCCGGGCAGCGGGGCGGGGACGAGGTGGGCGAAGCGGCGGTACGCGGTGTAGTCGGCGAGCAGGATCTCGCCGCCCCAGACGGTGCCGTCGTCGCCGTATCCGGTGCCGTCGAAGGCGACGCCGATGACGGGGGTGCTGCCGTCGAGGCCGTGTTCGGCCATGGCGGCGGCGATGTGGGCGTGGTGGTGCTGGACCAGCGCCGGGACGGGCAGCCCGGTCTCGGCGGCGCGGCGGCGGGCGTGGGCCGTGGACTGGTAGCCGGGGTGCCGGTCGGCGACGATCAGGCGCGGGGTGACGCCGGTCAGGGCGGTGAGGTGGGCCTCGGCGCGGCGGGCGGCGTCCAGGGTGGCGAGGTCGCCCATGTCCCCGATGTGCGGGCCGAACCACGCCTGGTCGTCCTCGCCGAGGCAGAGCGCGTTCTTCAGGTCCCCGCCGACCGCGAGCGCGGGCCGCACCGGCACCGGGAGGGTCAGCGGCCGGGGGGCGTATCCCCGTGAGCGGCGCAGGAGTTGAGGGGTGCCGTCGGCGCGGACCCGGAGCAGGGAGTCGTCGCAGGGGGCGGCGATGGCGCGGTCGTGGGTGAGCCAGGCGTCGGCCAGTCCAGCGAGCCGGATCAGTGCCTGGGCGTCGTCGGTGACGATGGGCTCGCCGGAGCGGTTGCCGCTGGTCATCACGAGGACGCGGGGTCCGGGCGGGTCGCCGGGCAGGCCGAACAGCAGGGTGTGCACGGGGGTGTAGGGCAGCAGGACCCCGAGGTGCGGGCTGCCGGGCGCGATCCCGTCGGCGAGGCGGAGGCCGTCGCCGGGGGTGCGGGCGCGCAGCAGGACGATGGGGCGTTCCGGGCCGGTGAGGGCGGCGCGTTCGGCGTCCGTCGGATGGGCGACCTTCTCGACGGTGGCGAGGTCGGCGCACATCACCGCGAACGCCTTGCGGCCGCGTTCCTTGCGGGCGCGCAGGGTGGCGACGGCACGCGGGTCGGTGGCGTCGCAGGCCAGGTGGTAGCCGCCGAGTCCCTTGACGGCGACGATCCGGCCGTCGGCGAGCAGGGCCCGTGCCCGGGCGAGGGCGTCGGCGTCGCGGGCCGGGCGGGCTCCGGTGCCCTCGGCGGGGATGAGGCTCAGGCCGGGGCCGCAGTCGGGGCAGGCGACGGGCTGGGCGTGGAAGCGCCGGTCGAGCGGTTCGCCGTACTCGCGGGCGCAGGCGGGGCACATCGGGAAGCGGGCCATGGTGGTGGCCGCGCGGTCGTAGGGCATCGCGGTGGCGATGGTGAAGCGGGGGCCGCAGTGGGTGCAGGTGACGAAGGGGTGCCGGTGGCGGCGGTCGGCGGGGTCCGCGAGTTCGCGCAGGCAGTCGGCGCAGGTGGCGGTGTCGGGCGGCAACTGGGTACGGCCGGTGGTGTGCCGGGTGGCCTGGATGGTGAACGTCGCGCCGGTGCCGGTGGCGGGGAGGTCCTCGTGGCCGATGCCGGTGACCGAGGCGAGCGGGGGCGGGCGTTCGGCGAGCGCCTCGCAGAACCGCTCCACGTCGGGCAGCGGGCCCTCGACCTCGATGAGGACACCGTCGGCGGTGTTGCCGACGAACCCGGCGAGGGCGTACTCGGCGGCGAGCCGGTGCACATGGGGCCGGAAGCCGACCCCCTGCACCGTGCCCCGCACGGTGAGCCGGCGGCGCACCCGGCCCGTCGCGGGGGCCGTCATGCGAGGGGGGCTGCGGCCGGGTCGTGGGAGTGGCTGTGACCACCACCGCCGTGACCACCGTGGCCGTGGTCGTGGCCGTGCGGTCCGGGGGCCAGCGGCGGGCGGTGGGCGGGCGGTGCGTGGCGGACGGCGAGGGCACGCTCCAGCAGGGCGTCGACGCCGTCGCCGCTGCGCGCGCAGGTCCGTACCGTCTCCACGCCGGGGTTGACCCGCTGGACGTTGGCGCGGAAGGCGGCCTCGTCGAAGCCGGCGGGGGCGGCGAGGTCGGTCTTGGTGATGGCGACCAGATGGGCGGAGCCGAAGGCGGTGGGGTACTTCAGCGGCTTGTCCTCGCCCTCGGTGACGGCCATCAGGGCGATCCGCAGGGTCTCGCCGAGGTCGTAGGAGGCCGGGCAGACGAGGTTGCCGACGTTCTCCACGAACAGCACCTCGGTGTCGGCCGGGAGCCAGCCGTCGACGCGGTCGCGGACCTGGCCGGCCTCCAGGTGGCACAGGCCGTCGGTGAGGAGCTGCTGGACGGGGGCGCCGGAGCGGGCGAGGCGCTGGGCGTCGTTCTCGGTGGCGAGGTCGGCGGTGAGCGCGGCCACCGGGACTCCGCGCTGGACGGCGCGGGCCAGGACGCGGCCGAGGAGTTCGGTCTTGCCGCTGCCGGGGCTCGACAGCAGGTTGACCACGGTGACGCCCCGTTCGGCGAGGTCCTCACGCAGTAGGGCGGCGAGATCGTCGTTCTTGGCCAGGACGGCCTGCCTGACGTCGGACCGGCACATGGGCACAGCTCCTCGGGAGGATCGGGGGCCTGGGCCGTGCCGGGCACGGCCCAGGGGTCTCACCGATCTTCGGGCCCGCCCGCCCCGGGGCCGGGCAGCGCAGCCGCGTGCGGGGGGCCGGATTCCATCGGGCGGCCCAACGGGGGCGGGGGCGCGGCCGGGTCGGCCAGCAGGACGGGGATCAGGGTGTGCAGCGCGTCGACGGCCCGTGCGACGGCCTCGCGCACCGGTTCGCTGAGGCCGGGGGCGATGTCCTCGTCCGGGCGGGGCAGCACGGCGGGCTCGCAGGCGAGGACGAGGACGCGGGGCAGGGGTTCGTCGCCGAGGTGGGTGGCGAGGGCGAGCACCTTCTCCGGGTCCATGCCGTGCGCCTCGGGTACGACCGTGCCGTCCGGCGGTTCGGCCTCGACCAGGGAGAGGGTTCCGGGGCGCTGTCCCCGGGGCGCGGCGTCGACGAGTACGGCGGTTGCGCAGCCGCCGAGCAGGGCGTAGGCGAGGTCCATGCCCCGGATGCCGAAGTCCCGTACGTGGGCGCCGGGTGGCAGGGGGCGCTGTTCGAGGGCGCGGACGACCTCGGGTCCGAAGGCGTCGTCGCCGAGGAAGATGTTGCCGACGCCGGCCACCAGCAGGGGTTCGGGGGCGCTCACCGGCCCTCGCCGAGGCGCAGGGGGCGGGTGCCGGCGGCGGGGGTCTTGCGGACGAAGGCCGAGCGCAGGGCGTGGTAGGGGGCGGCGGGGTCGGCGAAGATGGCGTGCATCCGGGCGAGTTCGTCGCGCCGGTGGTCGGCGAGGGGGCGTAGGGCCTCGTCGGCGCGGCGGGCCTCGGTCTTCGCGGCGATCCGGCCGGCCAGGCCGGGGGCGGCGGCGACCTCGGCCGCCAGGTTCTCGACGGTGCCCGCGAACTCCCCGGGTGTGACGGGGAGGAGACGGTCCACCAGGCCGAGCCGGACGCCCTGGGCGGCGCTGACCGGCAGGGCCTCGGCGGTGAGGCGGCGCGCGGTCTCGGGGCCGGTGCGGCGGGGCAGGGAGTAGGTCCAGAACTCGGAGCCGTACAGGCCCATGCGTCGGTAGTGCGGGTTGAGGACGGCGCCGGTGCGGCACCACACCTCGTCGGCGGCGAGGGCGAGCATGGTGCCTCCGGCGGCCGCGTTGCCCGCGAGTGCGGCGATCACCAGCCGGTCGGTGGTGCGCAGGACGGCCTCCACCACGTCGTCCATGGCGTTGAGGTTGCGCCAGGACTCCTCGCTGGGGTCGGGGGCGCCCTCGATGACGTTGAGGTGGATGCCGTTGGAGAAGAAGTCGCGGGCGCCGCCGAGGACGAGCACGGAGGTGGGGCGGGCGAGGGCGTACTGGTAGGCGGCCAGGAGCCTGCGGCACTGGTCGGTGCTCATCGCGCCGCCGGGGAAGGAGAAGCCGACGAAGCCGGTGGCGCCCCGCTCGCGGTAGCGGACGTCGGCGAAGGTACGCCGGCCGGCGGGGAGGTCGAGCGGGGCCGGGATCTCGGGCAGCGCGGGGGTGTGCGGGGCGGTCCAGGAGGCGAGGACGGTGGCGGCGGGGCGGCGGAAGGGCGCCGGGTCGCCGGAGTTCTTGCGGGGGCGCAGTTCGGGAATCCATACGGCGCCGTCGCGGGTGGCGCGGCAGACGGCCCCGGCGCGGGTGGCGAGGAGGTCGCCGGGGCGGCCCCGGAGCTGGTCCTCCGGGTGGCCGCCGTGCAGGAAGACCTCGCGGCCGTGGAGTTCGTCGAGCACGCCCGGCTGGGAGTCGGCGCCGCGCAGCTTGCGCAGGACGGTACGGGTGTCGTCGCGCTCCCAGTCGATACGGCGCCGGTCCTGCCGGTAGTAGTCGCGCCAGACGGCCTCGGGCCAGTCGCCGGTCTGCGGGCGGGGCTTGTGGTCGCCGTCGGCGTACCGGCGCACGGCCCGGTGCAGGGCGGTCATGGCGGCGTCGGCGGCCTCGTTGCGGTACAGGTCGCTCTTGCCGGTCTCCGGTACGGCGAAGGGCTCGTCGGCCCAGACGGCGCCCGCGTCCATGCCGGCCTCGGCCTGGAGGACGGTGACGCCCCACCGGCCGGCCTCCCCGTCCACGGCCCAGTCCAGCGAGGAGGGGCCCCGGTCCCCCGGCGGGCCGGGGTGCACGATCAGGCAGGTGTGCTCCCGCCACACGTCCTCGGGGAGCGCGGTCTTCAGCATGGGCGCGACGATCAGCTCGGGGCGTCTCTCGCGTACGGCGGCACGGACGGGGTCGGGGCCGTGCGTGGCGAGGACGACGTCCACCCGGTGGCCGGCGTCCGAGAGTTCGGCGTAGGCGCGCTGGGTGAGGCTGTTGAACGCGCTGGCGACCAGCAAAATGTCCATGAGACCGTATATTCGTCCATGTTCCGGACGGCATGTAGGACCATCGGAACGTTTCCTCACCCTCTCGCGGCCGCTTCCGCCCGTAGCGGGGCATTCCGGGCTGTTCGTGGCACGCGTACGTTCGAGCACCGGTCCGGGGTTCGGATGCGGGGGTGGGCCGGCCGGGTGACGATGGGGTACGTCGGCCCGTCGTTCTCCGCCGGGGAGGTCCCATGACCGCTTCCGCCACCGGGCGTTTCGATCCGGCGCGTGTCGCCCATCTGTCGGGGCGGTTCGCGCCCGTCACCGAGGAGGTGGACGAGGTCTCCCTCGTCGTGGAGGGGGAGCTGCCCGCCGACCTGGACGGCGTCTATCTGCGCAACGGCCCCAATCCGCGCTTCACCCCGATCGGCTCCTTCCTGTATCCGATCGACGGCGACGGGATGCTGCACGGCGTGTGGATCGAGGGCGGCCGGGCCCACTACCGCAACCGGTTCGTGCGCACCCCCGCCGTGGTCGCCGAGGAGCGGGCGGGCCGGGCGCTGTGGGGCGGGCTCGAGTCGATGATCACCCCGGACGAGCGGGAGGTCGGCCCGGAGCTGGCCCACACCTTCCGGGACCTGCCCGACATCAACGTGGTCCGGCATGCGGGCCGGCTGCTGGCGCTGGCCGAGGCGGGCTGCCCGTTCCGGATGACGCCGGAGCTGGAGACGGCCGGCCGGGAGACCTTCGGCGGCGCCCTGCCCGCCGGGATCACCGCGCACCCCAAGGTCGACCCGGTCACCGGTGAGATGGCGGTGTTCTGCTACGCGCTGGAGCCGCCGTATCTGACGTGGTCCCTGATCGGCCCGGACGGGACCGTGACCCGGGGTCCGGTGCCGCTCGACGGGGTCGACGAGCCGATGATGATCCACGACATGGCGCTCACCGCCCGCCATCTGGTGCTGGTCCTCGCCCCCGTCTTCTTCGACCTCTCCGCGGCGATGACCGGCGGCTCCCTGATCGACTGGCGCCCCGACGCGGGCACCCGCGTGCTGCTCATCCCGCGCGACGGCTCCCCGGTCCGCGAGGTGTCGGACGACGCCTTCTGGCTCTGGCACACCGTCAACGCCCACGACGAGACCGACGGCACGGTGGTGCTGGAGTACGTGCAGTGGTCGCGGCTGTCCCTCGGCGACTCCGGTGGCGGCCCGAACCGCAGCTCCCTGGTGCGGGCCGTGCTGGACCCGGCGACCGGCCGGATGCGGCGCACCACGCTGGACGACGCCCGCGTGGAGTTCCCGCGCGTCGACGACCGCCGGATCGGCGCCCGGCACGGGCAGGTGGCGGTCGCCTGGGACAGCGAGCGCTCCCCCGGCCTGCTGCCCGGCGAGTTCGACGCGCTGCGCTGGTACGACACCGGCGCGCCCGGCGCCCCGTCCCGCACCTGGCACGGCGGCGACCTCTCGGTGGGCGAGCCGACGTTCGCGCCCTCGCCGGGTCATGAGGGCGACGACCGGGGCCACTGGCTGGCCTTCGCCACCGACCGCACCGACGACACCGCCCATCTCCTGGTGTTCCCGGCGGAGGAACCGGAGAACGGTCCGGTGGCCCGCGTGCGTATCCCGGTCCGCGTGCCACTCGGCCTGCACGGGAACTGGCTGCCGACCGAGGAGTAGGCCGGGGACGTAGTCCACGCGGCCCAGTGGACGTCACCCGGTGTCCGGTTTGCCCGTAGCGTCGGAGGTGACCGACGGTCAGCTCGGCGGGTGCGGAGGCGAGGCGGGCGCGTGGTGGCTGGTGACGGGCGGCGGACGGGACGCGAGCGTTCCGGTCCGGGCGCGCGGGGCGCGGTGCCGGGCAGCCGTCCGGCGTACTCCGTGCGGCTGCCGTCGGTGACCCGGTCGATCCCGCGTACCTCCATGGCCGAGCGGACGGTGGGGTGGCTGCGGATCGCGGCGGCCTACTCGTGGCGGCTCATCCTGGTGGGGATCGTCGTCTGGGGCATCTTCAGCGTGCTGGGCCGCTTCCAGCTCATCGCCGTCTCGCTGTTCCTGGCGCTGGTCGTCACCTCGGTGCTGCGGCCGCTCGCCGATCTGCTGGACCGGTTCATGCCCCGGCCGTTGAGCGTGGCCGTCGCGCTGATCGGCAGCATCCTGCTGGTGCTGGGGCTGCTCGCGCTGGTGGGCAACGCGGTGGCGGGCGAGTCCACGCGGCTGAGCGGGGAGTTCCGGGGCGGGGTGCACCGGATCGAGGAGTGGCTGCGGCAGCCGCCGTTCCGGCTGAGCGCGGGGCGGCTGGCCGCGCTCCAGCAGGAGGTGACGGACTATCTCTCCCGGCACCGGGCCAGCCTGTTCAGCAGCGCGGTGTCCGGGCTCGGCCGGGTGGTGGAGGTGATCACGGGCGGGGCGCTGGCGCTGTTCGCCTCGGTGTTCTTCATCCACTCCGGGGAGAAGCTGTGGAGCTGGGTGAGTATCCGGCTGCTGCCGCGCGGGGCCCGGCCGAGGTGGGAGCGGGCGGGGCGGGCGGCCTGGCGGACCTTCGCCGGGTACACACGGGGCATCATCATCATCGCCGCGACCAACGCGATCCTGGTCGGCATCGTGCTGTTCGTCCTGCGGGTGCCACTGGCGCTGCCGCTGACCCTGCTGGAGTTCGTCGCCGCGTTCGTGCCCCTGGTGGGCTCGCCGGTGGCGCTCGGCGTGGCGACGGTCGTGGCCCTGGCCGGGCGCGGCCCGCTGACGGCCGCGGCGGTGCTGGTGCTCATCGTGGTCATCGGCCAGTTGGAGGGGCACGTCCTGCATCCGCTGGTGATGAGCTGGGCGGTGCGCCTGCATCCCCTGGTCGTCGCGGTCTCCGTCATCGCGGGCAGCATCGTGGCCGGGGTGATCGGCGCGGTGGTGGCGGTGCCGTTCGTCTCGGTGGTGTGGGCGGTACTTGGCGCCCTCCGGGCTCCTCCCCCGAGCTAGCTCGCCCTGCTGCCCAGCGCCACGCTGGCCTCCACTGCGTGCACGTCGGCGAGGACGCGGGTGTCGGCGGCGTCCGAGGCGAGGGCGAGGAGGAAGGCGGGGTGGTCGCCGGCGACCACGGTCAGCTCCAGGCGGGCGGTGCCGCCGTGGTGCGGGACGTCCAGGGCGACGGTGTGCGCGGGGCACCCGCCCAGTTCGGTGCGGCGGGACTCGGTGAGGGTGGGGGCGGCGTCGGGGAAGAAGAACGCGGCGTTGGAGCGGGCGGCGCCCTCGGCCGCCCGGCGCAGTTCGGCACCCGGCACGGGCCGCCCGGCGGCGCCGGTCAGTACGGTGGCGTCCTCGGCCGGGGTGGTGCCGTAGGCGCGGCTGATCCGGGAGGAGAAGGCGCCGAGCAACTGCCGGTCCGCCGCCGGGTCGTGGTGCCAGCCCTCGGGCACGGCGTAGGAGACGCCCGCACGGGTGTCGTTCACCCGGGGTCTGCCGCCCTCCTCGCCGGACCAGGAGAGCGCCGCCCCCGCGCACGCGACGGTCACGCCGAGCGCGGCCAGTCCCGCCCACGGCCGCGGTGCCGGGGTCTTCGGTGATCGCGTCGTCATGCCCTCAGCCTGCCCGACCGGGCGGAAGTACGCCTGAGTGCGGCTACTCAGAGGCCGCCGTCCTGAGTAGCGGGCCCCTCCGCGCTGAGTACCGGCGCTCACGTGCCCGGCGCCGGCCGGCCCGTAGCGTCGGGAGTGCCAAAGAGCGGCGGGAGCCGAGGGGTGGGGTCATGAGCGGGTACGGAGCGGTCGGGACACAGCAGCGGGGGTCGTGGCCGGTCGCCTATGTGGTGGTCGTCGGCGTGCTGGCTGCGGGCGGGGCGCTGCTGAACCTGCTGCTGTGCTGCCTCGCCATCTTCGCCACCGACGACTGCGGCATCCACCGCCCGGACCCGCTGCGCTGCACCGGCGGCGGGCTGCTGCTGATGTGGGGGCTGCCGTGGGCGGGCCTGGTGTGGGCGGTGGGCACGGCGCTCGCGGTCGCGGCCCGGCGGCGCGGATTCTGGCCGTGGTGCGGGCTGCCGCTGGGCGCGCTGGTGTACGCGGGCGGCCTGGCGCTGGCCTGGCGGGTGGTCGTCGCATGAGGGTGCGCGGGACGGCCCGTGGGCCGGGTCCCGCGCACGGTGGGGTGCCGGGGCGTCAGCCGTTGGCGAGGGCCCGCACCCTGGAGAGGGAGCCGTTGAACTTGTCGTGGTCGCCCACGGTCTTGCCGGAGGAGGTGTACTGCCACATGGTGTGCGTGGACCAGCCGGCCGGCAGGGTGCCGGGGGTGGAGGCGTAGCGGGCGATCCACAGCGGGTGGGAGGAGGCGAAGCCGGAGTAGTTGCCGGTGCAGTCCTTCCACCAGTTGGTGGCCGTGTAGATGACGGCGGAGCGGCCGGTACGGGCCTTGTAGCGGTTGAGGAAGTCCTTGATCCAGCTGACCATGCCGCTCTTGGACTTGCCGTAGCAGGACGCCCCGTAGGGGTTCCACTCGATGTCGAGGACACCGGGCAGGGTCCTGCCGTCCTTGGACCAGCCGCCGCCGTGGTCGACGAAGTAGTCGGCCTGGGCCTTGCCGCCGGTGGTGTCGGGGGTGGCGAAATGGTACGAGCCCCGGATCATGCCCGCGCTGTAGGGGCCGTTGTACTGCTGACCGAAGCTGGGGTTCTTGTAGTACGTGCCTTCGGTCGCCTTGGTGTAGGCCCACTTGGTGCCCGCACTCCACAGGGTGGACCAGGCGACGTTGCCCTGGTGGCTGGAGACGTCCACGCCCTCGGTCTGGGTCACCCGGAGGCCGGCGGACCGTTCACCGGCAAGCGGCGCGCCTCCGTCGTGGGCGCGTACGCCCACGCCCATGTAGGCGCTGCCGCGCGGGGCGGTCGGCCCGCCGGAGTGGGGCACGGCGGCGGGGGGCGACAGGAACAGGAGAAGGCCGGTCAGGACGCCGGTGAGACCAAGGCGTGAGCTGCGGCCGCTGGGGAGGAGTATGTCGCTTCGCACGTCATCCATCTGACCCGCCATCGGGCCGTCCCGCACGCGGGGTACCGCCGGGCGAAGGCGCTCCTTGGGCCATGCGGGTGGCCCGGCCGGGGGGGTGCCCCGGCCGGGCCGGCGGTGGCCGCAGGTCAGCCGTCGATGCGGTGCTGGGTCCAGAAGGAGGTGAGGTCGGTGCTGGTGGCGGCCTGGGCGGCGGCCTTGAACTCGGCGGTGGTGGAGACGCCGTACCAGTGGGCGGCGGCGTAGTCCTTCAGCAGCTTGGCCATCGCGGTGTCACCGAGGACGCGGCGCAGGTCGTGCAGGGCGCACTTGCCGTAGCCGTAGACGACGGTGGAGTACCGGGAGGAGTGGGCGTCCCAGTAGGCCATCGAGTTGGTGATCTTCTCGGCGCTGGAGGCCCAGGAGACGCTGCTCCAGCAGCCCGAGCCGGTCTTGCCCTGGGCGAGGTCGGTGGCGTAGTCGGTGAAGGACTCGTCCAGCCAGGGGGTGTTGTACTCGTCGTCGCCGACGATGCCGTACCACCACTGGTGGCCGATCTCGTGGGTGAGGGCGGTGGTGCTGACCAGGTCGAGGACGAAGCCGGGGTACTCCATGCCGCCGAACCAGAAGTTGTTGTCGAGGACCGCGTCCAGCTCGCCGTAGGGGTACGCCCCGAAGCGGCCCGCGTGGGCGTCGACGGCGCTCTTGGCGGTGCTGAGCATCGACTGGGCGTTGGCGGAGCTGATGCCGGAGACGGAGTAGACGTTGACCGGGACCCCGCCGGGCGAGGTGCCGGAGACCTTGCTGAACGGACCGGCCGCCCAGGCGAAGTCACGGACCTTGGAGGCGGTGGCGGTCGTCACCGTACGGCCGCTGCTGCCGGGGGTGTCGGTGGAGGTGCCGGTGGCCGGGACCAGCAGGCCGCTGGGGTGGTCCAGGGCGACCTTGAAGTCGGCGGCCAGCGAGTAGAAGGACTCGCCGTTGTTGGTGTACGGGTCCAGGTGCCAGCCGGCGCCGTCGCGGACCGCGAGGACGGGCAGCGCGTTGCCGATGAAGCTGAAGGCGCCGTCGTGGCCGAACCGGTCGGCGCCGTCCGGCACGGTGATGCCGAGGTCGAAGCCGATGGTGGCGCTCTGGCCCTGGGCCAGCGGGGCCGGCAGCGTGATCTTCAGCGCGGTGCAGGCCACGGAGAGGTCGCCCGCCGTGCCGCCGGTGACGTTGCTGACCTTGATGGGCGGCGCCGAGCACGTGCCGTGGTAGTTGTCCCACAGCCGGAGGTAGACCTCGCTGAGCGCGGTGGCCGAGGCGTTGGTGAAGGTGGCGCTCTGGTGGCCGTTCCACACCGTGCCCGTGCTGTCGCTGCTGAGGCTGACGGTGTAGGCGGGCGCGGCCGGGGTGCGTACCGAGTCGGCCGGGGGCGGGGTGGTGGTGCCCGAGGTGTCGAGCGCGATGTCGTCCAGGACGAAGCTGGTCTGGAGGCTGGAGTCCTCGGTGCCGGTGAAGGCGAGGTTCACGGTCTGGCCCGCGTAGGAGGAGACGTCGATCGTCTTGCGGACGTAGCCGGAGGCCCGGTCGAGGTTGGAGTACGTGGCGAGCGTGGTTGCGCCGACCTTGGCGGTGAGCTTGTCGTAGGCCGTGGACGAGGTGGTCTCGGCGGTGTCGACATGGAGATAGAAGCTGAGCGTGGCGGTGGTGCAGCCGCCCGGCACGGTGACGCTCTGGGTGAGCGTGTCGGTGCGGGTACGGCCGGTGCCGTCGAGCCAGGCGAACGAGGTGCCGCCGTGGGCGCTCTGGCCGCTGCGGCTGGTGACGAGCCCCGAGGGGGACTCGGTCCAGGGTGAAGTGCCGTTCTCGAAACCGCCGTTGACGACCGACTGGGCCGGGGTGCACGCGTCGGCGGCCGTGGCCTCGGGCTGGGCGGCGGTGGCGGGGAGGGAGAGGGCGATCAGGGCGGCGGCGGTGAACACGCCGGTGGCGAGCGCCCGGTGGGGGGTGGGTCTCACACGCTACTCCTTTGGCGGCGGCCGGGGTCCGGCCTGCTCGGTGGCCGGAGCCGGGCGGGGTACGCCGGTGCGGCCGTGGGGCGGGGCTGCGCGAGCACTGCGCCACGCCCCTGCGGGCGTGGCTGCCGAAAGAGTGACAGATTTGACCAGGGCATGCCAGATGGTCGGCCGGGGCGCCGGCACCGCCGGGTGAGCGGCACCGGGGCCGGGCGCGGTCAGGCGGCGCGCAGCTCCATGAAGACCGCGCGCAGCCGGGTACCGTCCGGGCCGGGCCAGCCGGTCGCGACATGGCCGACCGCGCCCTCGGGACAGCCGGGCATCTCCGTGCCGGGGACCGGGCGCAGGACGCGGTGGACGCGCAGCACGGTGTCGTGCGGCGCGGGCAGGCCGGTGCCGTCGGCGTCGTCGACGGGGGCCGGGGTGTGCGGGGCCGACGGGAGGGGTTCGCCGGTGTGGGAGCGGGTGACCTCGTGGTCGGGGGTGTCGGTGACGCTCTGCGCCACGGCCGGGGCGGTGCCGCCGATCAGGGCGAGCAGTTCGGTGGTCAGCACCGGGTCGTGGCAGCCGTCGTAGACCCAGCGCTTGCCCAGGACGCCGTGTTCCGTGGTGCCGATCAGGGCGTCCTCGGCCCCGGCGAGGGGCGCGCCCCGGTAGGTGAGCGGGGCCAGGTAGGCGGTGGGCTCGGGGGTGGAGCGGTCGGTGACCACCATGAACTCGATGCCGACCTCGCCCGCCGGGTCGTCCAGCCGGAAGCCTCCGGTCCGCTCCAGCTCGGGCGCGCCGGAGCCCCGGTACCAGGGGCGGGTGGGGAGCCAGGAGGTGAGGAGTTCGACCTTGGTCGGGGTGAGGGTGGTCTTGTGGATGACGGCCATCGAGCGGTGCCCCTCTGCGTACGGTGACGGAACCTCTGGAGACCTCTGGAGTCTTCCACACCGGTACCGGGACAACTGTGACCTGCGGTGCGGCAGTTGACGTGGTCCGGCTTCTGGTCGTGGGGGCCGGCCCGGAGGTATACAAGGCCGGTCGAGGGCGCGGGGAGCGCCGGGCCGGAAGCGAGGGGGACGAACTCATGGCGCGTGGCGGAGAGACGGCGAGAAGGCGTCGGCGGGCGGCGCTGGGGGCGGTGCTCGGCGGCTGCGCCCTGGTCGCCGGTTCGGTGGTCCCGGCGGCTGCGCAGCCCCACGGCCACGGCACGGAGTACGTGGCGCTCGGGGACTCGTACACCTCGGGGCCCCTGATACCGGACCAGGTGGACGCCAACTGCGCCCGCTCGAACCGGAATTACCCCTCGCTGGTGGCCGCCGGGAAGGGAGCGGAGACCTTCAAGGACGTGAGTTGTTCCGGCGCGACGACCGCCGAGATGTGGCGGGCGCAGGGGAGCAACGGTCCCCAGCTGGACGCGCTGGACCGGGGCACCGACCTGGTCACGGTGCAGATCGGCGGCAACGACGTCGGCTTCGGCTCGATCATCGCCACCTGCGCCCGCCTCGGCGCCACCGACCCGGCGGGCAACCCCTGCGAGCGCTCGTACCGGGCCGCCGGATACGACGAGTTGACGGCCGCCGCCGCCCGTACCGCGCCCAAGGTCGACCGGGTGCTGCGGGCCGTGCGCGCGCGGGCGCCGCACGCCCGGGTGCTGCTGGTCGGCTACCCGGACCTGCTGCCCGACGACGGCTCCGGCTGCTTCCCCGACGTGCCCTTCGCGCGCGGCGACTTCCCGTACCTGCGGGACACGGGCAAGCGGGTCAACCTGATGCTGCGCCTGGTCGCGGCCTGGAACCGGGTGGAGTACGTGGACACCTACGGGCCCACGGTCGGGCACGACATGTGCAAGGCGCCCGGCACGCGCTGGATCGAGCCGCTCCGGCCGGCCTCCCCCGCCGCGCCCGCCCATCCCAACGCGCAGGGCGAGGCGGCGATGGCGCGGGCGGTGCTGGCGCGGCTGGACCGGGGACACGGCCGGCACTGACCGGCCGCGCCCCGTACGGGGCTCAGTCGCCGAGCGCCCCGAGGACGACGCCCTGGGCCTCCTCCTGCACCCGCGCGAGGTGGTCCGGGCCGAGGAACGACTCGGCATACACCTTGTACACGTCCTCGGTGCCCGAGGGGCGGGCGGCGAACCAGGCGTTGGCGGTGGTGACCTTGATGCCGCCGATGGGGGCGCCGTTGCCGGGCGCCTCGGTGAGGACGGCGGTGACCTCCTCGCCGGCCAGGGTGTCGGCGGTGACCTGGGCCGGGGACAGCTTGCCGAGCAGCGCCTTCTGTTCGCGGGTCGCCGGGGCGTCGATGCGGGCGTAGGCGGGCTCGCCGAACCGCTCGGTGAGGCCGGCGTAGTGCTCGGAGGGGGTGCGGCCGGTGACGGCGGTGATCTCGGAGGCGAGGAGGGCGAGGAGGATGCCGTCCTTGTCGGTGGTCCACACCGAGCCGTCCCGGCGCAGGAAGGAGGCGCCCGCCGACTCCTCGCCGCCGAAGCCGAGGTCCCCGCCGAGCAGGCCGTCCACGAACCACTTGAAGCCGACCGGCACCTCGACGAGCCTGCGGCCCAGGTCACCGGCGACCCGGTCGATCATCGTGGAGGAGACCAGGGTCTTGCCGATGCCCGTCGACTCCGGCCACTGGTCGCGGTGGCGGTAGAGGTAGTCGATGGCGACGGCGAGGTAGTGGTTGGGGTTCATCAGCCCGGCGTCCGGGGTGACGATGCCGTGCCGGTCGGCGTCGGCGTCGTTGCCGGTGGAGATGCCGAACCGGTCACGCCGCTCGATGAGCGAGGCCATCGCGTACGGGGAGGAGCAGTCCATGCGGATCTTGCCGTCCCAGTCCAGCGTCATGAAGCGCCAGGTGGGGTCGGCGTGCGGGTTGACCACGGTCAGGTCGATGCCGTGCTCGTCGGCGATGCGGCCCCAGTAGCCGACGGAGGCGCCGCCGAGCGGGTCGGCGCCGATGCGCAGGCCGGAGTCCCGGACCGCATCCAGGTCCAGCACGCTGGGCAGGTCGCGGACGTAGGCGCCGAGGAAGTCGTACCGGCCGGTGGTGTCGGCGGCGAGCGCGCGGGCGTAGGGGACGCGGCGTACGTCCTTCAGGCCGCCCGCGATGATCTGGTTGGCGCGGTCCTGGATCCACGAGGTGGCGTCGGAGGGGGCCGGGCCGCCGCTCGGGGGGTTGTACTTGAAGCCGCCGTCGGCGGGCGGGTTGTGCGAGGGGGTCACGACCACGCCGTCCGCGAGGCCGGTCGTACGGTCCCGGTTGTGGGCGAGGATGGCGTGCGAGACGGCCGGGGTGGGGGTGTAGCCGTCCTCGCTGTCAACGAGCACGGTGACGCCGTTGGCCGCGAACACCTCCAGCGCGGTGACCTTCGCGGGCTCGGAGAGGGCGTGGGTGTCGGCGCCGAGGAAGAGCGGGCCGTCGATGCCCTGCGCGGCGCGGTGTTCACAGATCGCCTGGCTGGTGGCGGCGATGTGGTCCTCGTTGAACGCGGCCGCCAGGGACGAGCCCCGGTGCCCCGAGGTGCCGAAGGCGACCCGCTGGGCGGGGTCGTCCAGGTCCGGGTGCAGGGCGTAGTACGCCGTGACCAGGCGGGCCACATCGACAAGGTCCTCGGGACCGGCCGGACGGCCGGCTCGCTCGTGCGCCATGGGTCCGCTCCTCCGCATCAGTACTTCCTAGAACGCTGCCTCTTCGAACGCTCGAAGCCATTTTGGCTCGTCAGGCCCCCTACGAGCGAACGCACCCAGCCACCCCGCCCCACCGACGGGTAGCCCACGTCCGGTTTCATCTGCCCAAGGGGGCGGGTGTGCAAGCATGCGGGGCGCGAGGGGCCGGAGGGGGAAACGTGATCACTGGGGATGCTCTGCTGCTGCGACCGTGGCGGGAGGCGGACGCGGCGGAGCTGGTGCGGGTACAGCGGGGCGACGCGGCGCTGCGGCGCTGGACGGGGGCGGCCGTGGACGACGAGGCGGCCGCGCTCGCGTGGATCGCCGGGCAGGCGCGGGGATGGGAGACGGGCGACCGGCTGGGGTTCGCCGTCGTGGCGGCCGACGCCCGCAACTGCGCTGCGGAAGAAGGAGAGTTGCTCGGTCACATCGCGCTCAAGGACGTCCTCTCGGGGGACGGCCGGGCCGAGGTCGGTTACTGGACGGCCGCGCGGGCGCGGGGCCGGGGCGTGGCCCCGCGCGCGCTGACGGCGTTGACCGGGTGGGCCTTCGGGCGGGGGCTTACCCGGCTGGAGCTCCTGCACGAGATGGACAACACGGCGTCCTGCCGGGTGGCGCTCAAGAGCGGCTACGAGCGGGCCGGGGTGCTGCCCGCCGCGCCGCCGGAGTTCCCCCTCGACGGGTGCCTGCACGCCTGCCGTCCGGGTGCCTAGGGAAGGATGGCGTCCACGTAGCCGCCGTCGACGCGGAGGGCGCCGCCGGTGGTGGCGGAGGCTTGGGGGGAGCTGAGGTAGACGACCATGTTGGCGATCTCCTCGGGCTCGATCAGGCGCTGGATGAGGGACTGGGGGCGGTAGTCACGCATGAAGACCCGCTGGGCCTCGTCCCAGGGGAGGTTCTTGTCGACGAGTTCGTAGACGAAGTCCTCGACGCCCGCGGTGTGGGTGGGGCCGGCGATGACGGAGTTGACGGTGACGCCGGTGCCCGCGGCCTTCTTGGCGAAGCCACGGCCCACCGCGAGCAGGGCGGTCTTGGACATGCCGTACTGGATCATCTCGGCCGGGATGACGATGGCCGAGTCGCTCGCGATGTACAGCACCCGGCCCCAGCCGCGCTCCGTCATGCCGGGGAGGTAGAGCCGGGTCAGCCGGACGGCCGCGAGGACGTTGATCTCGAAGTACCGGCGCCACTCGTCGTCGGTGAGTTCCAGCGGGTCGGCGGTGCCGAAGATGCCGAGGTTGTTGACGAGGATGTCCACCTCGGGCAGCTCGCGCAGCAGTTGCCGGGCCCCCTCCTCGGTGGACACGTCGGCGGCGGCCGCGACGAACTCGGCGTCCGGGGCCTGCTCGGCGAACTCGGCGATGCTCGCGGAGACACGCTCCCTGTCGCGGCCGTTGACGGCGACGCGGGCACCGGCGCGGGCGAGGCCCAGCGCGATGGCCGCGCCGATGCCCTGTGTGGAGCCGGTGACCAGGGCGGTGCGTCCGGTCAGATCGATGTGCATGGGGCGGGGGCTTCCTTCCGGTACGGGTGCGCCCAGTGTGCGGGGGCGGGGCGCGGGGGACGCAGAAGCGGCGTCCACCCGCGTGTTCACCCCTCCCCCGCGGCCGCTTCCCCGTATCCGGCCGGGAAGCCCCGGTACCGGTCCGTCAGTTCAGCTTGAACTTCTGCGCGGCGGCGCCGTTGCAGTCCCAGATCTGGAGCCGGGTGCCGTTGGCGGTCGTGCCGTTCGGCGCGTCCAGGCAGCGGCCGGACTGGGGGTTGCGCAGCGAGCCGTCGGCCTGCTGCTCCCACTTCTGGCCCCCGGCCCCGTTGCAGTCCCACAGCTCCACCTGGGTGCCGTTGGCCGTGCCGTTGCCGTTGATGTCCAGGCAGCGCCCGAGGGTGGAGAGCGCGGTGTCGGAGCGGTGGAACCAGTGCTGGTCCACGGACCAGGTCTGGCAGTCCCAGAGCTGTACGGCCGTGCCGTTGACCCCGGAGTCGTCGGCGGCGACGTCCACACACTTGCCGCCGGGCGCGGCGACGGGGGCTCCGCCGTTGACGGAGAACTTCTGCGCGGCCGAGCCGTTGCAGTCCCAGATCCGCAGCCGGGTGCCGTTGGTGGAGGTGCCGTTGGGGGCGTCGAGGCAGCGGCCGGACTGGGGGTTGCGCAGCGAGCCGTCGGTCTGCTGGACCCACTTCTGCCCGCCGACCCCGTTGCAGTCCCACAGCTCGACCTCGGTGCCGTTGGCCGTGCCGTTGCCGTTGATGTCGAGGCAGCGGGAGATGGTGCCGAGGGAGGTGTCCGGGTTGTGGGTCCAGTGCTGGTCCTCGGCGTAGGTCTGGCAGTCCCAGAGCTGTACGGCGGCGCCGTTGACCCCGGTGTCGTCGGCGGCGACGTCGACGCACTTGCCGCCGGGGCCGGTGATGGTGCCCTGGGGCCCGTTGGGCACGTCGGTCCGGCCGGAGTAGCCGGCCGCGACGACGTTGGCCTGCACCGCGTTCTCGGCGGCGTCGGAGGGATAGCCGGAGACCATGGCGCCCTCGAAGAAGGTGCCCATGTTCCAGTTGCTGTTGTCCCCGCCGGTGCCGAGGATGATCCCGCCCTCCTGCTGCATGGGCCGGTAGCCGCCGCGCGAGGGCAGCGCGCCGTCCCACCAGGTGCTCAGGGAGCCGGTCTGGGAGTTGCCGCCCTTGAGGGCGTACCGGGTCTGGCCGTCGTTCTTCAGCACGGCGGTGACGTAGGTGCTGCTGTTGCCCCGGTTGGCGAGGTTGGAGCCGTTGTCGCCCTGGAACATGCCGTTCTCCAGGTCGGCCTCGACCCAGGGGCCGTTACCGGTGCAGGGGGCGAAGTAGCAGGTGGTGGCGATGGAGACGGCGTCCATGTGGCCGTTGCCGGTGTCGGCGGGGGTGCGCTCGGCGTTGCCGTAGTCGAAGCAGCAGGCGGAGCCGACGTGGGTGCCGCTGGCCACCATGTAGACGCCCTCGGGCTGGCCGTTGACCGCGACGCCGGAGGCGGCGCCGTTGGAGCGGTAGCCGACGCCGGGTGAGATCCAGATGCCGTAGACCTTGTGGCCGCCCGCGGTGACGGCCAGTTCGCTCGCGTCGGCGGCGCGGTCGGCGCCCATCCCGGCGGTGCCGGCCGGGCCGGGGTTCAGGTCGTTGTGGCGGCTGGTCTGGTCGTAGATCTTCGTCATGCGACAGGTGGTACCGCCGCAGAAGGTGTCCTGACGGCCCGCGTCCGCGTAGCCGCCGGTGGCCAGGAGGCCGATGTCGGTGGCGGCGCCGTCCGAGGCGCGGGTGACCCGGTACAGCGGCCCGTTGTAGCCGGCGAACAGCGCCCGGATCGTGCTGTGCGCGGCGACGCAGGGGGTGCCGGCGGCGGCGTAGATGTCGCAGGGCGCCGACCCGGCGGCCTGGGCGGGCGCGCTCAGCCCGGCGAGGGCGCCGAGCAGCAGGGCGAGTACGGACAGGACGGCCCCGAGGCGCCCGCGAAGACCTGGTGACACGGCGGATCTGAATGCGCGCATCGTCTGCTCCTTCGGCCGGCCGCGTGGTGGGGAGACGGAGTCGGTGACTCCTCACGGCCGCTCGGGAACGTACGAAGCGCGATCGAACACGTCAAGATTTGTTGCTTCAGACTTGCCCAGGGTTTTGCCTGTGTGGTGATTTGTTGCTTTGGCCGGGACCGCTGCGCGGACGGCGCTCAGTTTCCGCCCAGCAGCCCCCGCATCGTCGCCAGGTCCGCGTCCTCCTGGGTTTCCCGGGTGCGGGGGCCGCAGGCGCGGAGGAGGCGGGTGAAGTCGGCGGCGGCGGCCGTGATGCGGGCGCCGAGGGCCGCGCCGTCCTGGGTACCGAAGTCGCTGGTGGCGGCGTAGACGGGGCGCGGGGAGACGATCGCGTGGAGGTAGGAGAACATCGGGCGCAGCGCGTGTTCGAGGACGAGGGAGTGCCGCTCGGTGCCGCCGCTGGCCGCGATGAGGACGGGCATGTCGGAGAGGGTCTCCTCCGGGAGCACGTCGAAGAACGACTTGAACAGGCCGCTGAAGGACGCGTTGAAGGCGGGAGTCACCGCGATGACGCCGTCCGCCCCGGCGATGGTCTCGAAGGCGGTGTCCAGCGCCTCGCCGGTGAAGCCGGTGAGCATCGCGTCCATGATGGGGTGGGCCAGCGGGCGCAGTTCGACGAAGGACAGCTCCACCGGCTCTCCCTGCGCCTCGAGTTCATGGGTGACCGCCGCCGCCAGCCGGTCCGCGAGGAGCCGGGTGGAGGAGGGCTCGCGCAGCCCGCCCGTGATGATCGTGATCTTCATCGCGCCTCCGCGTCGCCTTCGTCGGTCGCGTCCGCGCGTGCGCGCAGCAGCGAGGCGTGGGTGGGGGCGGCCGGGGTGTCCGCGGGCCGGTCCTTGGCGAACTCCCGCCGCAGCACCGGGACGACCTCCTCGCCGAGCAGGTCGAGCTGTTCCAGGACGGTCTTCAGCGGGAGCCCGGCGTGGTCGATGAGGAAGAGCTGGCGCTGGTAGTCCCCGACGTACTCGCGGAAGCCCAGCGTCTTCTCGATCACCTCGGCCGGTGAGCCCACGGTGAGCGGGGTCTGCCGGGTGAACTCCTCCAGCGAGGGCCCGTGCCCGTACACCGGGGCGTTGTCGAAGTAGGGCCGGAACTCCTTCACCGCGTCCTGGCTGCTTGCCCGCATGAACACCTGGCCACCGAGCCCGACAATGGCCTGTTCCGGGGTGCCGTGGCCGTAGTGCGCGAACCGGCGCCGGTAGAGGCTGACGAGCTGTCGGGTGTGGGAGGCCGGCCAGAAGATGTGGTTGGCGAAGAAGCCGTCCCCGAAGTAGGCGGCCAGTTCGGCGATCTCGGGGGTGCGGATGGAGGCGTGCCAGACGAAGGGCGGTACGTCGTCCAGCGGGCGCGGCGCGAGGGTGAAGCCCTGGAGCGCGCTGCGGAACTTGCCCTCCCAGTCGACGGTCTCCTCACGCCAGAGGCGGCGCAGCAGTTCGTAGTTCTCCACCGTGAGCGGGATGGCCTGGCGGATGTCCTGGCCGAACCAGGGATACACCGGGCCGGTGTTGCCCCGGCCCAGCATGACGTCGGTGCGGCCGCCGGAGAGGTGCTGGAGCACGCTGAAGTCCTCGGCGATCTTCACCGGGTCGTTGGTGGTGATCAGGGTGGTGGAGGTGGAGAGGATGATCCGCTCGGTCTGCGCGGCGATGTACGCGAGCAGGGTGGTCGGCGAGGACGGCACGAAGGGCGGGTTGTGGTGCTCGCCGGTGGCGAAGACGTCGAGCCCGACCTCCTCCGCCTTGCGCGCGACGGCCACGGTCGCCCGGATGCGCTCCGCCTCGGTGGGGGTACGGCCCGTGGTGGGGTCGGGGGTCACGTCCCCGACGGTGAAGATGCCGAACTGCATCCCGGCCGCGCCGGTCGTTTCGGTCGACGCCATGCTGGGCTCCTTCAGACGCTTTGTGGAACCGGCGTACTGAGGTGGGGTTTCCCGTCTTCGTGTCCCGCAATCGTGTCACGCCGGGTGCGATCCGGCACGGGCGGGAAGGAGGCGGGGCTCCGGGGCCCGTGGGAGAATCGGTGGGTGTGCGGTCGTACGACTGTCATGCCGGAAATCAGGCGATACGGGCGCTCGGTACAGGCGCTGCGGACCCGGCGTCGTACGGCCGTCGAGAACATGTGGATCGATCCACCGGGAGGCTCCCGTGAGCGAACGTCCCGAGGCGTGGCCGGTGCTGGACCACGCGGAACTGGGCCCCATGATCGAGTACGTGAACCGGGTGGTTCAGGTCGCGGGCAAGTATTCGCTGGACGACCCCTTCGAGGTCGGCTGGGGCAACATCGTGCTGGAGGTGTCCCCGCGCGGGCTGCGCACACCGGTGTTCCGGCGGAACGGGGTGACCTTCGCGGTGCACTACCGGCTGCTCGACGGTGTCGTGGTGATCGAGGCCGACGGCGCCTCGCGGACGCTGTCGCTGGGGCGGACCTCGGTCGCCGACTTCTACACGGCGTTCTGCGAGGCCGCGGCCAAGCTGGGCATCCCGCACCCGCGCAGCGCGCTGATCTGCGAGATCCCCGCCGCCCCGCCGAACTTCGAGGACGACCGGACCGAGCGGGTGTGGGACGCGCACTCGGCGCGGCTGATGTGGGAGGCGTTCGACCTCGCGGCGGGCGGCCTGGAGGCGTGGCAGGCACCGTTCCTCGGGCACCGGCCGCGCGTCGGTGTGATGTGGGGCGGGTTCGACCTGTCGGCGACCCGCTGGCGCCCGAAGCGTACGGACCCCGGGCCGAAGGGGCCGCCGTTCATGCGCAACGCGCAGCTGCACGAGTACGTGTCGGTGGGGTTCTCCTTCGACAACACCCACGGCGACGGCACCAGCCCGCTGGACATCGGGATGTACGCCTACATCTGGCCGCAGCCGGACGGCCTGGAGGGCCGTTCCTGGGGGGTCGAGGGCGCCGACTGGCACCCGGACCTGGGTCTCGCGCTGCTGCCGTGGCAGAACCTGCGCCGGCTGCCGGACCCGCACGGGGCGATCGTCAGGTTCGGCGACGCCGTGTACGAGGCGGCCGTGCGGACCTCGGGCTGGCCGACGGATCTGGTCGGGCCGCGGGTCGACGGCTGGTACATGAGTGAGCACCAGCCGTCCGAACACGCCGAGCACGTGGGGCGGCAGGGCTGAGCGGACCGGGCGCGCCGGGGATCAGCCGCGCTGGTCCCCGGCCGCCGGCGGTTCGAGCCGCCGGTTCTCCGCCAGCAGCTCGTCGTACTTGTGGGACAGCTCCTCGTACCGTGCCTCGGCATCGGGGTCGTCGGAGTCACGCTTGCGGCGGCTCAGGACATACAGCACGACCGGTCCGGTAATCATCGAGACGACCGGGATCAGCGCCCACCACGGCATGGTTGTTCCTCCCCTGCGCGGCCGCCTCGGGAGGGCGCCGCGCCACTTCACCGGGAGGGTATGCCCTGGCAGGGCGCTCGCCAACACCGCTCGGCGCAAAAGCCTCCGTGTTCCCCGCTCGTCATCAGGTGTTTCGCGCCAACCACTGGACGGACCGGCCGGTTCGCTTCTAAGTTCCCGTCTCAGCAGATCACTTGTTCACGTCCTCCACCCCAGGTGTGAACAAGTGCCCTGTCATGCCAGGCAGTTGCTGCATCACTCACCGTGCGATGCGAAAGGCTGTGGTGAAGACCGGACTTCCCGCGCCCCATGGCGCCCTTCCTGATCAGCAGGCCACCGCGGCGCATCCGGGCCGCCCCCGCTTCCAGGTCCTCGGCCTGCTCGCCATCACCGACGGTCACGAGACCGTCGTCCTCCAGCCCTCCAAACCGACCTCACTGCTGGCAGCCCTCCTGCTGCACCCCGGTGCCGTGGTCTCCGGCGAGCTGCTCCAGCGCGTGGTGTGGGGCGACCGTCCGCCGTCCGGCGGGAGATCGGCCCTGCACACCTGTGTTCTCCGACTGCGCCGTCTGTTTTCCAAGTACGGGGTCGCCGACCACGCCATCGAGGCGGTGCCCGGCGGCTACCGGCTCCAGGCGGACGCCGAGACCCTGGACCTCCTCCACTTCCGCGACCTGCTCGGCCGGGCCTCGGCCGGTGACGACCCGGAGTCCGCGCTGCGGCTGGCGCGGGCGGCGCTGGGACTGTGGAAGGGGCCGCTGCTCGGCAACGTCCACTCCGACGAGCTGCACCGCGACCACGTACCGCGCCTGGCCGAGGAACGGCTGCTCGCGGTGGAGCGGGTCTTCGACGGCGAACTGCGCCTGGGCAGGCACCGGGAGATGATCGCCGAGGCCCGCGAGGCGGTACGCGGCCAGCCCGGCCACGAGGGGCTGTCGGCGCTGCTCATCGAGGCGCTGTACCGCTCGGGCCGCCGGGCCGAGGCGCTCGCGGAGTACCGCCGTATCCACGCCCATCTCACCTCCGAGCTGGGGGTGGAGCCGGGTGCGGCGCTGCGCGGTCTTCAGCTGGCGGTGCTGCGCGGCGAGCCGTACGGCGGGCGCCCGGCGCTGCCCGCGTCCGGTGTACCGCCCTCGGGGTCCGCCGGGGCGTCGTCCGCGCTGGAGCGGGCCTCTCCCCCGGCGCCTGGCGCGCTGGTGCTGCGCGCACTGGTGGACGCCGGGCTGCTGGAGGAGGACCCGTCGGGCCGCTACCGGGTCCACGACCTGCTGCGGCTCTTCGTCCAGGCGGCCGGCACCAGCCTCCCGGCCACCGCACCGCACGATCCGGCGCCGAAGTCCCCACCCGCCGCCGGCTGACCGCTCCCCCGCTCTTCACGGAGGTTAGACAGCATGGCCCCTGCTCCCTCGTCCCACGAGGAGATCGCCCGTTCGCGGCCGCGTATCCGCCGGGACGTCCTGTTCACCCGCACCCCGGACGGGGTGCTGTTCCACAACGCGCACGGTGGCTTCAACGTCGTCACCCAGTCCGCGTACCGTTTCGCCGCGCTGATCGTGCCCCATCTCGACGGCGAGCGCCGGGTCGAGGAACTCTGCGCCGGCCTGGGGGACAAGCAGCGCGACATGGTGGTCCGACTCGTGCGCGCACTCTACGCGCGTGGTTTCGCCCGGGATGCCGGACCAAGACCCACGGACGTAACTTTGTCACCGCAGGTGACGGCGCGTTTCGCCCATCAGCTCGACTATCTGGACCATTACGCCGACGACGCACACGGCAGGTTCGCCCGGTACCGGGACACCCGCGTGGCGGTGCTCGGGGACGACGAGATGGCGGGGTGGGCCGCGCTGGGCCTGCTGCGCAACGGCTGTGCCACGGTGGCCGTCACGGTCGAGGACGCGGCGGAGGGCGCCCTCGACCGTGAGCCCCGGGACACGGCCGGTCTGGCAGCGGAGGTCGCGGAACTCACCGGGGCGGGCTGCGCGCCCACGCTGGCCAGGCTGGCCGGGGGCATCCTCGGCTGGGCCGACCTGGACGGCTGGGACACCGTGCTGGTGACCGGGGCGGGCGCGCCCGCGCAACTGCTGCGGCTGCTCTCGGAGGGTGTGCCCGAGGGGCGGCGGCTGCTGGGCGCGTGGACGTTCGGGGAACGGGCGGTGGTCGGGCCGGTGATGACGGCCGGGACGCCGGGCTGCTGGTCCTGCGCCGCGCTGCGGCTGGGCGCCGGTTCGGACGCCGCCGACAGCGCCGACCTGTGGTCCGGCCTCGGTCCGGCCGCGCCGCTGGGGACGCCCGCGCGGGTGCCGACGGGGCCGCTGGCGGGGATGCTCGGCAACCTGCTGTCGTTCGAGGTGTTCCGGCTGGTGACGGAGGCGCTGCCCGCCGAGACCCGTAACCAGGTCGTCGTGCAGGACCTCAACTCCCTGGACGTACTGGCCGAACCGCTGCTGCCGCACCCCCGCTGCCGGTTCTGCGCCCCCGGTGAAACCAAGGCCCCGGACGGGGCCGCCCTGCGGGTGCCGCACGCGGACGACGAGCCGGCACTGCTGCCCGCCGACGGCCCGGCGGACGAGGCGGCGGCCAAGGGGGCGCTGGCCGCGCTGGAGCTGCGGGACGTCCTGGTCCGCGAGGCCGCCGGGGTGTTCGGCGGCTACGCCGACGACGACTGGGAGCAGACCCCGCTGAAGGTGAGCACCGTACGCCTGGGCGTCTCCCCCGGCCGGGTGCGCGAGGTCTCCGCGATCGACGTGCACCATGTGGCCGGGGCCCGGCTCGCCGCCCTGTTCCGGGGCGCGGAGGTGTACGCGGAGCATGTGGTGCCGCCCCGGACGGGCGGCGAGGGCAGCCGGGTCGCGCCGGCCGAACTCGCCCTGTCCGGCGGACTGGAGACACCCGTGGCACAGGTGACCGCCTGGTCGGAGGCGACCTCGCTGCTGGACGGGCGGACCGTGCTGGTGCCCACGGGCGCGGTGCGCACCCTGGGCGGCTGGAACGACCAGGGTCTCTTCGAGCGCACCTCGGCCGGTACGGGCGCGGCGGGCACTCCCCGCGCGGCTCTGGCCCGCGCCCTGCGCTCCGCGCTGGCCCACGACGCCCTGCGCCGGGCGGTCCGCAGGGAAGCGCCCGTACGGCTGGTGGACCTCGATTCCCTCACCGATGACGCCGAGTTGCTGTTCCTGCTGCGCTCGGCGGAGAACCTGGGCGCCACGGTGGAGGTGCTGGACCTGACCGAGGGGGTCACCGCGCTGCCCGTGGCCCTGGCCCGCCGCACCGACCCGGAGAGCGGGGAGGTGCGCTGGGCGCCGGGCAGCGGCCTGCGTCCGCGCGAGGCGGTGCTGGAGGCGCTGCGCGATCTGCTCGGCGCGGAGCAGCTGCGGCGGGCCGGGGCCGAGCCGGACCTCGGCGACCCGCTGTGGGCCGACCTGGAGGCGGCGGCCCTGGTCCCCGAGGGCGAGCCGGCGCCGCTGCGGGCGGACGGGGCCGACTGGGCCGGGGTGCTGGACGCGCTCGCGGCGGCCGGGCGCGACGCGTTCGCGGTGCCGGTGGCGGCGCCGGACCTGGCGGCGGGCGAGATCCACGCCGTGCGCGTGCTGCTCACCCGTGGCGGGTCCGGTGCCCACTGAGACGGAGGCGGCGCCGGTCGCCGTCGACGCGCCCTGGGACCTGGTGTGCGCACGGCTGACCGCCGCGCTCGCCTCCCGTGTCCCGGGCCGGCCCGCCGTGGTCACCGCGCTCGGTGTCCGCGACGAACTGGGCGCATCCACAGCGGAGTTCATCCCGGGCGCGATCCCCGTCGGCCTCTACGGGCATCACGCCGTGGTCGGCCCGGTCGCCCCCGTCGGCGGCCGTGGCTGTCCACGCTGTCTGGCCCGGCGCTGGCAGGCGGTGCGGGCCGGGTTCCTGCGGGACGCGCTGGAGCGGGGCGGGCCGACCCGGGCGACCGGGACCCCGCCGTGGGAGGCCGGCTTCGTGGTGGACGCGCTGGCCGCGCTCGTCTCGGCGGCCGCCGCGCACCCGCCTGCCGTACGGCATCCGTGGGTGTGGCTGCTGGACCTGGAGACGCTGCGGGTCGCCCGGTTCCCGCTGGTGCCGGACGGTGAGTGTCCGGGCTGCGCGGACCGCCCGGACGACACGGCCGAGGGTGCCCGCATCGCCCTGGAGCCCGCCCCGGAGCACACGCCGGGCAGCTTCCGTACCCGGCCGCTCGCCGCGTACGACCTGCCGCTGGAGGCGTTCGCCAACCCGGTGACCGGGATGCTCGGGCCCTCCGTGGCGCCCGATCTGACCTCGGCGTCCACCTCGTCGGCGGTCGGTGCCTTCACCACCCGCTCCGGCGCCTATCTGCGCGAGTGCTACTGGGGCGGCCACACCGGGGCGTACGGCACCAGTGTGCGGGTCGGGCTGCTGGAGGGGCTGGAGCGGTACGCGGGGATGCGGGCGCGGGCCCGGCGCCCGGTGGTCACGGCCACGCTGGAGGAGCTGGGCGACACGGCGGTGGACCCCCGGGTCACCGGGCTGTACCCGGACACCTTCGACGCGGACGCGGTCGGCGCGCCCCGCTTCGCGCCGGACCGGCCCGTGCGGTGGGTCTGGGGCTGGTCGCTGCGGGACACCCGGCCGGTACTGGTGCCCGAGGTGGTCGCGTACTACCACGCGCCGGGCGGCATCCGGCGCCGGTTCGTGCAGGAGAGCTCCAACGGCTGCGCCTCGGGCGGGAGTCCGGCCGAGGCCGTGCACCACGGGCTGATGGAGACCATCGAGCGCGACGCCTTCCTGCTGGCCTGGTTCGGCCGGGCCAGGCTGCCCGAGATCGACCCGGCGAGCAGCACCCGGCCCGCGACCCGCGCGATGGTGGACCGGCTGGCGATGTACGGGTACCGGGCGCGGTTCTTCGACACCCGGATCAGCTTCCCGGTGCCGGTGGTGACCGCCGTCGCCCAACGGGTGGACGGCGGGCCGGGGCTGCTCTGCTTCGGCGCGGGCGCCTCCCTCGACCCGGAGGACGCCCTCGCCGGCGGGCTGTGCGAGATCGCCACCGACTCGGTCAACCTGCGCCGCCGCACCGCCCGCGAGGAGCGGCGGCTGCGCCGGATGGCGGCCGACTTCGACGAGGTGCGGGTGCTGCACGACCATCCGCTGCTGTACGGGCTGCCCGAGATGGGCCCGTACACCGACTTCCTGCTGCGCGGCCGGGACGACGGTGAGCGCGTGCCGCTCGCCTCGCTCGCCCCGGACCGCCCCCGGCCCCGCCCGGCGGATCTGCGCGCGGACGTGGAGGCGGTCGTGGCGGAGGTGACCGCGCGCGGCTTCGACGTGGTCGTGGTGGACCAGACGGCGCCGGAGCAGCGGGAGTCGGGGCTGAGCACGGCCAAGGTGCTGGTCCCCGGCCTGCTCCCGATCGACTTCGGCTGGAGCCGCCAGCGCGGCCCGTGGCTGCCCCGTACCCGTACGGCGCTGCGGGAGGCCGGGCTGCGGACGGCGGATCTGCTGCCCGACGACTGCAATCCGGCCCCGCAC
The DNA here is from genome assembly GCF_004328625.1 of Streptomyces seoulensis. Classification (NCBI taxonomy): domain Bacteria; kingdom Bacillati; phylum Actinomycetota; class Actinomycetes; order Kitasatosporales; family Streptomycetaceae; genus Streptomyces; species Streptomyces seoulensis. The sequence continues at coordinate 6,233,846 of NZ_CP032229.1, read as the reverse complement.
CCCTTCCCCTGACCGCCCCCGCGGCTGTCCGCACCAACGACATCCCGGGCGCCCGGCCCGAACCGCAGGGCGCCCGCCACAGACGAGCTGACTAGGGAGTGACCATGGGATACGCCCATGAGTACGCGACCGCGGTGATGCGGCGGGGCAGGGTCCCCATGGAACCGGCCGACTTCGTGCCCGACTGGTCCGACCGGCCCCGCAAGGGCAAGTACTTCCCCGGCGCGCCCTCCTTCCCGCTGCCCGACGGCGGCTGCGCGGAGGACGCCACGCTGGGCCGGGGCCTGTTCGGCGAGCCGGGCACGGGCGCGTTCACGCTGCCCCTGCTGGGCGCGATGCTCCGGGACTCATACGGGCTGACCGGACGCCGGCTGGCCGTACAGGCCAACACGGACCTGGGTTCGCTGCCCTTCCACACCCACGCCAACTGGTCGCGCGGCACCGCCTCGGGCGGCGGCCTGTACCCGATCGGCGTGCACTGGGTGAGCGGCGCGAGCGGCCCGCTCACCCCGGGCGTCTACTACTACGACACCCCGCAGCACCGTCTGAGCCGGCTGCTGTCGGGCGATGTGACCGGCGAACTCCGGTCCGCCCTGGGCGGCTTGGCGGAGGCCGACACCGACCAGTTCCTGGTGCTCGGCGTGACCTTCTGGCAGAACGCGTTCAAGTACAACAGCTTCTCCTACCACGCCGTGACGATGGACATCGGCGCCCTGCTGGAGACCTGGCGGATGTGGGCGCGGGCGCACGGACTGCGGCTGGACACCGCTCTGTGGTTCGACGAGCCGCGCGTCGGGCGCCTGCTGGGGCTGGACCCCTCCGAGGACGGGGTGTTCGCCGTGGTGCCGCTGCGCTGGGCCGCGCCCGCACCGCAGACGGCCGCACCCGAGACGCCGGGGGCGGCGGTGCGGCGGGTGCCGGACGAGCGTTCGCGGCGGACGCTGACCTTCCCGACCCTGGGCCGGGTGCACGAGGCCACGCTGGCGGGCGCCGCCGACCGGCCCGCCCCCGGCCGGCTGGACCCGGCCCTCGCGGCTCCGGCGGGGGACGGCGAGCGGGTGCCGCTGCCCGGTCCGGCGCCGCTGGACACCACCGTGCGGCGGGCGCTGCGGGAACGGCGCAGCAGCTTCGGCCGGTTCAGCGCGGGTGAGCCGCTGGACCCGGCCAAGCTGGCGGTGACACTGGCCGCCGCCGTCACCGCCGCCACCCTGGACAGCGACGTGGAGACTCCGGGCGGGGCTCCGCTGACCCGGTTCCACGTCTTCGTCAACCACGTCCGTGACGTACCGCCGGGGCTCTACGAGTACGACCGGGGGACCGGCGGGCTGGTGCTGCTGAAGTCCGGCGAGTTCGGGGCGTTCCTCCAGGAGAACTACTTCCTGGCCAACTACAACCTGGAGCAGGCGGCCGCCGTGCTGGTTCCGGTGGCGCGTACGTACGCGGTGCTGGACGCGGTCGGCGACCGGGGACTGCGGCTGGTCAACGCCGCCGTGGGCGCCATCGCCCAGGCCGTCTACACCGCCGCCTCAGCCGCCGGGACCGGCTGCGGGGTCGCGCTGGGCTTCGACTGCGTGTCGTACGCGGAGGAGTTCGGGGTGGCCGGCCGGGGCGAGGTGCCGCTGCTGATCATGATGATCGGCGAGGAGCGGCCCCGGCCCGCCGACTACCGCTACGACATCGTCGCCCCATGACCCGCCCGACCGACCGCCTCCTGCCCGGTCCGCGGGAGTCCCGACACGAAAGGGGCAGCACGGTATGAGCCCGGCCACCACAGCCGCCGACACCACTGTGACCCTGCACCGCCGTTTCATGCTGCGCGTGGCCGGCCTCCCGGTCGGCACCGTCGAGGTGCTGCGCGCCCCGGAGACCGCCGGCTGGGCCGCCCGCACGGCGGCCGAGGAGGACAGGCTGCGCGCACTGGGCGCCCGGCTGAGCGACCCCCTCTCCGCCGCCGTCGGCGCCACCGAGGACGCGGCCCTGCGCCGCCGTCTGCTCGCGCTGCGCCGCCAGGTCTTCAACAACCGCCTGCCCGCCGACCTCCCCGCCGCCCGCGCCCTCGCCTCGGGGCTGGGCGGCGACACCGGCGCGGACCTCACCGCGTGGCTGGACGCGCGGCTGCGCTGGGAGGAGCTGCGCGCCGAGGGCGAGACGGTGCTCGGCGGCGCGCTGGCCCGTACCCGTGCAGCGTTGCGCGGGCTGGCGCTGGACGACCGGCTGCGCCGGGGTCTGCTGCTGGCCTCGCCCACGCTGGAGGAGCGGCTCGACGCGTTCGCCACCGACAGCTCCCCGGCGCCGGGCAAGCGGGCCCGGAAGATGGAGCGTTCGCTGCTGTCGTACCTGTACCGGACCGCCTGCAAGACCAGCCCGTTCAGCACGCTGACCGGGGTGGCGCTCGGCGGTTTCACGGAGGGCGGCGACCTGACCAAGGTGGGCGACGCCTGGACGAGCCACCCCCGGCTCAACGTGGTCGTCCTCACCCGGCTCGCCGAGCTGATCGTGGCCGACCCGGCGCGCCGCGCCGACCTGCCGGTGGCACCGGCCTCGGGCTGGACGCGGGACGACGACCGGGTGCGCTATGTCCGGCGGGCGGTCACGGCCGGGGACGACAGCGCGCCGGTCAGTTTCGACGCCGCCCAGGACCGGCTGTTCTTCCTGCGCCGGCAGGGCGCCCTCGACGGGATGCTGACGCTGCTGCGCGACACCGAGGGCACACTGACCCACGGCGACCTGGCCCGCTGGCTGGCCGCCTCCACGGGCGCCGGGGAGGAGGAGGCGGGCCACTATCTCGCCGCGCTGCGTGAACTGGGCATGCTCCAGATCCCGTTGCTCGACACCGGCGTGCACAGTCCCGACCCGCTGCGCGGCTTCCAGCGGGCGCTGCGGAGCCTGGGCGTGGAGTGGGCGGACACCGTCGCCGCCCGGCTGGACGGCCCGGCCGGAGCGGTCGCGCGGTACGGGGACGCCGATGTGCCCGCCCGGCGCTCGCTGCTGGCGGAACTCCGCAGCGAACTCGCCGCCCTCCAGCTCGACTTGGGCGCTGAACGCCCCGTGCTTCCGCAGACGTTGCTCTACGAGGACGTCTCGGCCGGGACCACCGGCGCGCCGCTCGCCGAGTGGGCCGAGCCGGTGGCCGCGCCGTTGCGGTCGATCGGGCGGGTGCTGCCCGCCTTCGACGTGGCGCTGCCCCAACGGCTCACCCTCAAGGGCTTCTTCGTCGCCCGGTACGGGCGGGGAGGTCGCTGCGAGGATCTGCTGCGGCTGGTCCACGACTTCCACGAGGACGTCTTCCGCCAGTACCTCCAGTTCACCGCGGCCAAGGACGGCTACCTCCCGGACGGCAGCCACGCGCCGGAGGAGAACTGGCTCGGCGTCCCGGAGATCACCTCCGTCGACCGGGCCCGCGCCACGCTCACCGCACGGATGCGGGAACGCTGGGCCGAACTCCCCACCGATGCCAAGGAGTTCGTACTCGACGACGCGACCGTGGACGAGATGGCCGACGCCCTCGGCGCCGCCGCGCCCGCGTTCCGTCCGCAGAGCCACTTCCTCCAGCTCGCCCGCCGCGAGGACGGCCCGCTGGCCGTGCTGAACAACTCCTACGGCGGGCTCTGCTTCCCCTTCACCCGGTTCACGCACTGCTTCGACGGCCCGGACGGGCCCGGCCTCACCGACTCGCTGCGCAACGCGCTGCGTTCGGTGCTGCCGCCCGGCGCGGTCCTCGCCGAGGTGACGGCCGGAGCCGCGACCACCAACCTCAACCTGCACGGCCGGCTGACCGACCACGAGATCGTCTGCCCCGGTGAGAACAGCACCGCCCCCGAACAGGCCCGCCTCCACCTGGACGACCTGTACGCGGTGCACGACGAGACCGAGGACCGGCTGCTGCTGCGGTCCCGGCGCCTTGACCGCGAGGTCGTCCCGGTCTACCTCGGCTATCTGGTGCCGATGGTGCTGCCCGAGATCCCGCGCACCCTGCTGCTGTTCTCCCCCACCTCCCGTTCGGTGCCGGACGTGTGGCGCGGGGTGCCGGCGGGCGAGGCGACGGACGGTGTCACCCGGCGTCCCCGCGTCCGCCATCACGCCCTGGTGCTCCAGCGGCGCTCCTGGACCGTCGCCGACGGCCGCCTCCCGCTGCGGGAGCCCGGCACCCCGGACGCCGACTGGTATCTCGCCTGGCACCGCTGGCGGGTCCGGCACGGCCTGCCCGCCCGCGCCTTCGCCACCGTCCACGAGGAGACGGCGGACGGGCAGGGCACGGCCTGGTTCGGCGGGTCCAAGCCGCAGTACGTGGACTTCGAGAGCCCGCTCTCGCTGACCGCCCTGGAGGCGCTCCTCGCCGGGAAACGGGCCCGGACCGTCTTCGAGGAGATGCTCCCCGCCGAGGACGAACTGCACGTCACCTCACCGCGCGGGCGGCATGTGGCCGAACTCGCCGTCGAACTGCTGCCCGTACCGCCCGCCCGGACCGAAGAGGACGCCACCCCATGACGACCGCTCCCACCGAAGCCTCCGCCCTGCCCGGCCAGGCGCCCGGCGAGTGGCTGGCCGTGCACGTCTTCTACGCGGCCAGCCCCCGCCCGCTGCTCGTCCAGTGCGTCCGCCCGCTGGTCGACGCGCTCACCGAGGAGGGCCTGCTCGCCGGGTACTTCTTCATCAACTACTGGCTGGAGGGCCCGCACTTGCGCCTCCGCCTGAAACCGGCCCGCGCCGCCGACGCCCCCGTGGTCCGGGAGCGGGCGCACGCCGCGCTGGAGACCTTCCTGCGCGAGCGGCCCGCGCTGTACGAGGTGAAGGACGGCTTCTTCGCCGACCTCTACGAGACCCTGTTCGCCCTGGAGTTCGGCGACGAGGAGCGCGCGGAGTACCTGGGCCCGGACGGCCGGATGCTGCTGCGCCCCAACAACTCCTTCGAGGACCGCCCGTACGAGCCCGAGTACGGCAAGTACGGGGGTCCGGCCGGGATCGAGCTGGCGGAGTGGCACTTCCAGCACTCCAGCGACCTGGTCATCGAGGCCGCTCGCTCGATGAACCTCCATCTGCGTACCGTACTGCTCGGGCTTTCGGCCCAGTTGATGACGGTGATGGCGGGTACGTTCCTGCGGGACGACGAAGCCCTGCTGGCCTTCCTTGACCGCTATCACACCTTCTGGAACCGGGCGTTCGCCAGCACCAACTACACCGCCGACGACGGCTACGACCGCGCGTACACCGCGATGGGCGCGAGCCTGCCGGGCCGGTTCCGGGACATCCGGGCGGCGGTCGCGGCGGGCGACACCGGGCGGCTCCCGGCGTTCCTGCGCGGCTGGGCCGAGCACTGCGCCGAGCTGCGCGACCGGGCCCTGGCGCTGACCCGGGACGGCGCGCTGGTGTTCCGCTCCTGGGACGGCAGCCGGGATCTGCGCCCCACCGACCCGGCCCAGGCGCTGCCGATGCTGCTGTCGCCGTATCTGCACATGACCAACAACCGGCTGAGCACGACCGTGCGCGACGAGGCGTTCCTGTCGTACGTGCTCGCCCGCGCCCTCCGGGACGGCGGCGCGCGGGGCGACGGGGCCGACGCGGGCGACTCGCTGGCGGGCTGGCGCCGTGGGGGTGAGGGGTGACCACCGGGACGTTCCTTGCCAGTCGGCCCAGGGTCCGCCCCGATCTGGTGGCGGGGCCCCGGCTGGTGCGCGGTGCGGCCCGTATCCATCTGCTGAAGGACCCGCGTACCGGGCGGCGGCTGGAGCTGGGGCCGAAGGAGCACTTCCTGATCAGCCGGCTGGACGGTTCCCGCACGCTGGAGGAGCTCGGCGAGGAGTACGCGGGCGCGTTCGGTGCCCGGCTCGGGGAGGCGCAGTGGGGGCAGTTGCTCCGGCTGCTGCACGGGCGGGGGCTGCTGGAGGGCTCGCCCGCGCCGTCGGCGGCGCCTCCGGCCGGACCCGAGCGGCCGCCGAACGGGATTCTGGCCGGCCGGACCCGGATGGTGGCGGACGCGCCCGCGCTGATGGACCGACTGCACCGGCTCACCGCGCCCGCCCGGCGGCCGGCCGTGCTGGCGGTACTGACCGCGCTGGCGGTCGGTGTGTTCGTCGCCGTCGCGGTGCAGGCCGGGACGTTGTGGCGGCAGACGGAGGAGACGGCGCGGCAGCCGGTGCTGCTGTTCGCGATCGGCTGTGTGCTGTGGTGCGGGCTGGCCCTGCACGAGCTGGCGCACGGACTGTTCGCGCGGGCCTGGGGTGGACGGGTCACGGAGATCGGGCTGCGCTGGATCTGCTTCGCCACCTATCTGTACTGCGAGGTGGAGGACGTCCAGTTCCTCGGCAGCCGGGCCCGGAAGGTGGCCACCGCCTGCGCGGGCGTCTTCGCCAACCTGCTGTTCCTGGTGCCGTTCTACGCGGTGTGGGCGCTGCTCCCCGCCGGCGCCGACGCCCGGCCCGCGCTGGGGGCGCTGTTGCTGCTCGGCACCGTCCTGGGCGTGGCCAACCTGCTGCCGCTGCCCCCGCTGGACGGCTACAAGGCGCTCGGGCACGCGCTCGGAGTGGCCGCGCTGTCCGAGGGCGCCCGTACCTTCACCGGCCTCGCGGTGCGGGCGGTGTTCCGGCGGGGTCCGGGTCTCGCCGCGTACCCGGCGCGCCTGCGGCTGCTGTACGGCGGGTTCGCGCTGCTGACGGCGGTGCAGAGCGCGGCGCTGCTGGTGCTGTGCGGGGCCGCGCTGCGGTCCACGCTGCCGGACGGCCTGGCGGTGCTCGCCTGGTCGCTGCCGCCCGCACTGCTCGCCGCCGTCCTGCTGCTGTGGGCGCTGGGCGGGCTCGGCCGGCGCCTGCGGGACCGGCGTACCACCCAGGCGGACCCGGCCGCCTCCCCCGATGCGGGGCATGAAGTCCCGTCCGTAGTGACCCAGTTGAGGAAAGGCGAGATGAGCGCACCCGACAGCAGGACGGAGGCCGCCCCGCGCGGCGCCGCTACCGAGACCGTCGTCGCCCTGGACGGCGTCAGCAAGCGCTACGGGGAGGTGACGGCGCTCGACGGCGTCTCCCTTGAAGTGCGCCACGGCGAGTTCTTCGGCATCCTCGGGCCGAACGGCGCGGGCAAGACCACCCTGGTGGAGATCGTGGAGGGCATGCGGGAGGCCGACTCCGGCAGTGTCACGGTGTTCGGGCAGCGCCCCTGGCCGCGCGACATCGCGCTGCTGGCCCGGATCGGGGTGCAGACCCAGGCGTCGGCTTTCTTCGCCCGGCTGACGGCCGCCGAGCATCTGCGCACGGTGGCCGCGCTGTACGGCATGGCGCCGAAGGCCGCGCGGACGGCGCTGGAGCGGGTCGGGCTGACCGAGAAGGCGGACGCGCGGATCGACCACCTCTCCGGCGGCCAGCGCCAGCGGCTCGCGGTGGCCACCGCGCTGCTCAACGAGCCGGAGCTGATCTTCCTGGACGAGCCGACGGCCGCCCTCGACCCGGAGGCGCGGCGCGAACTGTGGGAGCTGCTGCGGTCGTTGCGGTCCGAGGGGCGGACGATCATCTGCACCACGCACTACCTGGACGAGGCCGAGGCGCTGTGCGACCGGGTGGCGATCATCGCCGGGGGGCGGGTCGTCGCGCTGGACTCGCCCCGCAGCCTGATCCGCGCCCTGGCCGCGCCGACCCGCCTGCTGGTCCCCGCCGACAAGCTCTCCCCCGAGGCCGCCCTCGCCCTGGCCGGCGTGGACCGGGCCACCGTGCAGGGCGCCGATCTGGTCATCGAGACGACGGTGCCCAACCGGGTACTGCCCGCCCTGGGCGACCTGGTGGACATCGACTCGGTCTCCGTGCGCACCCCCACCCTCGAAGACGCCTACCTCTCGCTGACCGGCACCGGATCGGAGCACCACCGTTGAGCGCCTACGCCGCACTGACCAGGGCCACCTATGTCGCGAGCGTGCGCGACAAGACGACCCTCTTCTTCACCTTCGCCTTCCCGCTCGCCTTCCTGGTGCTGTTCGGCCTGATCTTCCAGGGCGACAAGGTCAATGGCGGGCTGGCCTCCATCAACTACATCGCGCCGGGCGTGCTGTCCTGGGGCGTGGGCAACGCGGCCGTGTTCTCGGTGGGGTTCGCGCTGATGCAGTGGCGCCGGGACGACCTGCTCCGGCTGATCTGGCGCACCCCGACCCCGCTGCGCACCCTGCTGGCCTCGCGGTGGACGGTGGCGATGGGGGTGGCGATGGCGCAGACCGTGCTGTTCACCGCCGTCGCGCTGCTGCCGTTCTTCGGGCTGAGGCTGATGGGCCCCTGGTGGGCGGCGCTGCCGCTGCTGGTGCTGGGGGTGACCGCGTTCCTCGCCATGGGGCTGGTCGTCGGCAGTCTTGCCGACACCCCGGAGGCGGTCGCGGCCATCGCCAACCTGGTGATGGTGCCGATGGCGTTCCTGTCCGGCTCGTTCTTCCCGGACGACCTGATGCCGGGCTGGCTGCGCACCGCCGCGAAGGTGCTGCCGCTGCACTATCTCAACGACGGTCTCACCGACGCCATGGGCGGCCGGGGCGACCTCGGGGACATCGCGCTGGACTGCGCGGGCCTCGCGGTGTTCGCCCTGGTCTTCGGGGTGGTCGCCACCCGGATCTTCCGCTGGAGCAACCGGACATGACGACGACGATGACCCCGCTGGAGGCCGCGCGGGCCGACCTGCACTCCCGGCTGGCGGCGCGGGCCGGCGCCGCCGGGCTGCCCGCGCCCGCCGTCTCCCGGATCGGCGACACCAACGTGCTCGGCGACACCGGACTCGCCTGCGGCCCGGCCGCCACCGTGCACCTGACCGCGCAGGCCGTCCTGCTCGGCCCCTGGGGCGGCGCCCCTGCGGCCGGTCCGGCGTGCGGGACCTGTCTGGCGATGCGCCGCCAGCGGCTGCGCACCCGTACCGAGCGGGACGCGCTGGAGACCGGTACGCAGACCACGGCGGCCGGGGCGTGGCCGGTGCTGCCCGACCACACGGTGGACGCGGTGTGGTCGCTGCACCGGCTGATCGCCTCCGGCGCCGCCCGGCATCCCGCCGAGGGCCCGGACGCCGGGCTGCCGCAGGTCACCGAGCTGGACCTGGAGACGCTGCGGGTACGGACATTCCCGCTGCTGCCGGAGCCGATGTGCCCGCGCTGCCGTCCCTTCACCGAGGAGTCGGCGGCCCGCGCGGCGAAGGAGGCGACGCTCCCCGCACCCGGCCCGCTGCCCAAGCCGCGCCCGGACTCCTACCGGCTGCGCCGGGCGTCGGACCATCCGCTGCCGGTGAAGGCGCTGGCCAACCCGGTGTGCGGGGTGCTGGGCGGCGGCACCTGGATCGACGTCACCTCCCCCACCACCGCGCCGGTCGCGGGCAGCGTCTTCATGCGGGGGTACGCCGGTCTCACCGACGTCACCTGGAGCGGCCAGGCCAACTCGTTCGCCGACAGCCGCGACCTGGCCTTCCTGGAGGGCCTGGAGCGGTACGCGGGCACCCATCGCCGGCACCGCGCCCCGGTGGTGACGGCCTCGCTGGAGGAACTGGGCGACCGCGCCCTCGACCCGCGCGCCTGCGGGCTGTACGGGCCGCGCACCTACGCCGAGGACCCGATGGTCGAGCCCTTCGACCCGGCCCGGCCGATCCCGTGGGTCACCGGCTGGTCGCTGCGGGACGGCCGCCCGGTACTGGTCCCGGCCCGGCTCGTCTACTACAGCGCGGGCACGGCCGCCGACAACTTCGTCTTCGAATGCTCCAACGGCTGTGCCACCGCAAGCAGTTGGGAGGAGGCCGTCTTCTTCGGCCTGCTCGAACTGATCGAGCGGGACGCCTTCCTGCTCGGCTGGTACGGCGATCTCCCGCTCCCCGAGATCGACCTGGACTCGGTGCGCTCCCCGGCGGTGCGGGCGATGGTGGCGCGGGCCGCGCTCCAGGGCTACGACGTGCATGTCTTCGACAACCGGGTGGACCTTCCGGTGCCTGTCGTCACCGGGCTCGCGGTCCGCCGCGACGACGCGCCGGGCTCCCTGGCCTTCGCGGCGGGCGCGTCCTTCGACCCGGAGACGGCCGTGGAGTCGGCGGTCTCCGAGATCCTCACGTACATCCCGCACCTGCCCGGCCAGGTCGCCGAGCGGCCCGTCGAACTCGCCGCCATGGCCGAGGACTTCGACCTCGTCAAGCGGCTCCCGGACCACGCGGCGCTGTTCGGGCTGCCCGCGATGCGGGTCCACGCCACCGGCTACCTCAAGCCGCCCCGCACGGCCCCGCTCGACGAGCTGTTCGCGTCCTGGGAGCAGCGGCGGCCGCGTACCGGCGACCTCCGCGACGATCTGCTGCTGGTGCGGGACCTGCTGGGCGAGGCGGGCTGCGAGGTGATCGCCGTCGACCAGACCACCCCCGAGCAGCGGCGGATGGGGCTGCGCACGGTGGCCGCGCTGGCTCCGGGGCTGCTGCCGATCGACTTCGGCTGGACCCGGCAGCGGGCCCTCACTCTGCCGAGGCTGCGGACCGCGCCGTACCGGGCGGGCATGGTCCCGGCGCCGCTGCGGGAGGAGCAGTTGCGGCGGGTGCCGCATCCGTTCCCGTGAGCGGGGCAGGCGTTCTGCTCGTCGGGCGCGGGCCGTCAGAAAGACCCGCGCACACCGGCGGTCCCCGGCGCGCCGAGGCGGGCCGGGGACCGTGGGTGCGAGTCGCCTTGGGTCAGGCGGTGCAGGAGGTGGTGCTGGTGGTGCTGGAGCAGGTGCTGGTGGAGGAACAGCTCGTCGACGAACCGAGCATGACCTCGCTGGCGTCCGAGTAGTCGGTGATCTCGAAGGTCTCCGACTCGAGGTCGAGGATCTCCTGGGCGAGGGAGGCGAGGGTGTTGTCAGCCATGGTGGCTCCTTCCGGGTCAGGTGACCTGCGGCCGGCCGGGACGGCCCCGTCCGGTGGTGCGCTGAACCAGCCGGAGGAGCGTGCCCCCCGACACCCACCTTTCTACGCGCGTCCCACGCCAACTCCCTGACCGATGGCTGTCACTTCGCTGACACCCCCCGTACGACGACCCCTGGAGCCCCCGCCGTGAGCAGCGACCAGTCCCCTCCGTCCGTGACCGTGGGCGGTGGTGTGCCGCCCGGTCTGGACGCCCTGCTGCCGTCCACCGCCGAGCTGTATCTCGACCTGCACCGCCATCCCGAGCTGTCCGGCGCCGAGGAGCGCACCGCCGCCCGGTTCGCGGAGCGGCTCGTGGCGGACGGCTTCCGCGTGCTGACCGGGGTCGGCGGCCACGGGGTTGCCGCCGAACTGGCCAACGGTGACGGCCCGGCCGTGCTGCTGCGGGCCGAGCTGGACGCGCTGCCGGTGGCCGAGGAGACCGGCGTACCGTACGCCAGCACCGCGACCGCGCCGGGCCCGGACGGGCGGCCGGTGCCCGTGATGCACGCCTGCGGGCACGACGCCCATCTGGCGTGCGCGGCGGCGGCCGCCCGCTGGCTCGCGGCACACCGGGACCGCTGGCGCGGCACGCTGCTGGTCGTCGGGCAGCCGGCCGAGGAGACGCTGAGCGGCGCCCGCGCCATGCTGGAGGACGGCCTGTACGACCGGATCACCGCCCCCGACGTGGTCCTCGCCCAGCACACCGCCGCGTTCCCGGCCGGGATGGTGGCGCACGCCGACGGGCCGCTGATGGCGGGCAGCGTCACCATGGAGGTGGTCTTCGAGGGGGACGGCGGACACGCGGCCACCCCGCATCTGACGGCCGATCCGCTGCTGGCGGCGGCCGGCGCGGTGACCCGGCTCCCGGCCGTCGCCGCCCGCGAGACGGACCCGGCGGAACGGCTGCTGGTCACCGCGTCCTCGCTGCGCGCCGGGGACACCGGGCGCACCGGGAACGTCATAGCCACCCGCGCCGAGCTGCGGGTCACCGTCCGCGCCCTCTCCGAGGCGGCGCTCGTCCGGGGCACGGCGGCGGTGGAGCGGGTGGTGCGCGCGGAGGCCGCCTCGGCCGCGCTGCCGCCCCGGGTCACCGTGCGCGAACTGGCCCGCTCCGGCGTCACCCGGCCCGACCCCGGTGTCACGACAGCCGTGCGCGCCGCCCACCAGGCCGCCTTCGGCGCGGCCCGCGTCACCGGCTGGCCCGCGTCGTCGGCGACCGAGGACTTCCCGCTGCTCACCGGCGCGGGCGGCCATCTGCACGGCCGGCCCGGCATCCGGGGCGCCTACTGGATGCTCGGCTCGGTCGGCCCCACCCAGTGGGCGGCGGCCCCCGGCAGCGGGCCGGCCGAGAAGTTCCGCGGCCTCCCCCACAACCACTCCCCCCGCTACCTCCCCAGCGTCCGCCTCACCCTGGACACAGGCACAGCCGCCCTGGTCACGGCCGCCCTGGCCCAACTGGACCCGGCCGCGCGGTGACTCCCGTACGCGTGGCCCGGATCACCATCCGAATGCCGGACGGTACCGGCGGCGCGCGGTCACGGCCCGTAGGCTGAGCCCTGCAGCTGGTTCGCCCCGTCCGCCAGGCGGGGTGTCGCAAGAGGGAACCCGGTGGGAATCCGGGACTGCCCCGCAGCGGTGAGCGGGAACGACCGCCGTCATACGCACTGGGTCCGACGCACGGATCTGGGAAGCGACGGCCAGTAGGTGTCCTCGTGACGAGGACGAGCCCGCGAGTCCGAAGACCTGCCATCTGCCCGTGCGCGAACTCGCGTACGGAGTTCCGGTGACCTCGAGGGCGGGTCGGCGTACGCAACCAGTCGGACCACCGCGCCGCACCGCGCGGGCCGGGGCCGCCTGGCCGTCACCCCTTCACGTGCTCGTCCCGTCGCCGGGACCTCAGGGATCCATCTCGTGAAGGAGATCTCCGTGACACCGAAGTCCGCAGCCGCGGCAGCACGGTCGACCGTGTACGGCTACCCCCGCCAGGGCCAGGACCGGGAGCTGAAGAAGGCGATCGAGGGCTACTGGAAGGGCCGCGTCACCGCCGAAGCCCTCCGGGCCACCGCGGCCGGCCTCCGCCGCGCCAACGGGCAGGCGCTCGCCGAGGCCGGCATCGACGAGGTCCCCACCGGGGACTTCTCGTACTACGACCACGTGCTCGACACCACCGCGATGGTCGGCGCGATCCCCCGGCGGCACCGGGCCGCCGTCGAGGCCGACGCGCTGGACGGCTACTTCGCCATGGCGCGGGGTACGCAGGACGCGCCGCCGCTGGAGATGACCAAGTGGTTCGACACCAACTACCACTATCTGGTACCCGAGTTGGGCCCGGACACCGTGTTCTCAGCCGACTCCGCCAAGCAGGTCGCGGAACTGAAGGAGGCCCTCGCGCTGGGCCTCACCGCCCGGCCGGTGCTCGTCGGCCCGGTCACCTACCTGCTGCTGGCCAAGCCCGCGCCCGGTGTCCCCGCCGGCTTCGACCCGCTGACCCTGCTGGACCGGCTGCTCCCGGTGTACGCCGAGGTGCTGGCGGATCTGCGCGCGGCCGGGGCGGAGTGGGTGCAGCTCGACGAGCCCGCACTGGTGCAGGACCGCACCCCGGCCGAGCTGAACGCGGCCGAGCGCGCCTACCGCGACCTGGGCGCGCTGCCCGACCGGCCCAAGCTGCTCGTCGCCTCCTACTTCGACCGACTCGGCGAGGCGCTGCCGGTGCTGGCGAAGGCGCCGGTGGAGGGGCTGGCGCTGGACTTCACCGAGGCCGCGGCGGCCAACCTGGAGGCGCTCGCCGCCGTCGGCGGACTGCCCGGCAAGCGGCTGGTGGCCGGGGTCGTCAACGGCCGGAACGTCTGGGTCAACGACCTCTCCAAGTCCCTCGCCACCCTGGGCACCCTGCTCGGGCTGGCGGGCCGGGTCGACGTGGCCGCGTCCTGCTCCCTGCTGCACGTGCCGCTGGACACCACCCCCGAGCGGGACATCGAGCCGCAGATCCTGCGCTGGCTGGCCTTCGCCCGGCAGAAGACCGCCGAGATCGTCACCCTGGCCAAGGGTCTGGCACGCGGCACGGACGCGATCACCGCCGAACTCGCCGCCAACCGGGCCGACCTGGCCTCCCGTACCGGGTCCCCCATCACCCGCGACCCGGCGGTCCGGGCGCGCGCGGAGGCCGTCACGGACGCCGACGCCCGCCGCGCGCAGTCCTACCCCGAGCGGGCCGCCGCCCAGCGGGCCCACCTCGGGCTGCCGCTGCTGCCGACGACCACGATCGGCTCGTTCCCGCAGACCGGCGAGGTGCGCACCGCCCGCGCGGACCTGCGCGCGGGCCGGATCGACACGGCAGGGTACGAGGAGCGCATCAGGGCGGAGATCCAGGAGGTGATCTCCTTCCAGGAGAAGACCGGCCTGGACGTGCTGGTGCACGGCGAGGCCGAACGCAACGACATGGTGCAGTACTTCGCCGAGCAGCTCACCGGCTATCTGGCCACCCAGCACGGCTGGGTCCAGTCCTACGGCACCCGCTGTGTCCGCCCGCCGATCCTGGCCGGCGACATCTCCCGCCCCGAGCCGATGACGGTCCGCTGGACGACGTACGCCCAGTCGCTCTCCGACCGCCCGGTCAAGGGCATGCTGACCGGGCCGGTGACGATGCTCGCCTGGTCCTTCGTCCGCGACGACCAGCCCCTCGGCGACACCGCCCGGCAGGTCGCGCTCGCCCTGCGCGACGAGGTGAACGACCTGGAGGCGGCGGGCACTTCGGTGATCCAGGTGGACGAGCCCGCGCTGCGCGAGACGCTCCCGCTGCGCGCCGCCGACCGGCCCGCCTATCTCGCCTGGGCCACCGAGGCGTTCCGGCTCACCACGGCGGGCGTCCGGCCAAAGACGCAGATCCACACCCACATGTGCTACGCCGAGTTCGGTGACATCGTGCGGGCCATCGACGACCTCGACGCCGACGTCATCAGCCTGGAGGCCGCCCGCTCCCACATGCAGGTGGCCCGCGAACTGGCCACGCACGGCTACCCCCGCGAGGCGGGTCCGGGCGTGTACGACATCCACTCCCCGCGCGTGCCGAGCGCCGAGGAGGCGGCCGAGCTGCTGCGTACGGGGCTGAAGGCGATCCCCGCCGAGCGGCTGTGGGTGAACCCGGACTGCGGCCTCAAGACCCGCGCCTGGCCGGAGACACGGGCATCGCTGGAGAATTTGGTGGCGGCGGCCCGTACCGTGCGGGGTGAACTGCGTTAGTCCCGGCGTCCGTTCGTCCCGGTCCCGCGCTGCGAGGCCGGGACGCACCCGTGTGATCAGGAGGTTTCCCGGATGACCAGTCGCCTGCTGCTCGTCCCGCCCGCCATCGGCCCCGCCCTGCGCGAGGCCCGCTTCTACGACGGTTCCTCGTCCATCGACGAACCCGTCAGCGTGACGGCCGCGGACCTGCCGCAGGCGGCCCGGGTGGTGCTGTCACCCGGCGCCCGCTGCCGGGACACGGCCAAGGCACTGGGCCTCCGGGGCACGGAGACGGCAGCCCTCGCACCCCTGGACGCCGGACGCTGGCGCGGCCGCACCCTGGCCGAGGTCGGCGTGACGGAGGGCGAGGCCCTGGCCCACTGGCTTGCCGACCCGGAGCACCCGGCACCGGGCGGGGAGTCGGCAAGGGACGTGTGCGCGCGGGTAGGGCGCTGGCTGGAATCGGTGCCGGAGGGCCGTACGGTCGCCGTCGTGGAGCCCGAGGTGGTGCGGGCGGCCGTGGTGCACGCGCTGGGCCTGCCCGCCGGGGCGTTCTGGCGCCTGGACGTGGCGCCGCTCACGGCGACGGAGCTGTCCGGGCGGTGCGGGCGCTGGAACCTGCGGCTGGGGCGACCGCTCGGGGGCGAGTGAAAGGGGCCCCGGAGGTTCTCCGGGGCCCCTCTCGCCGTTACGTCACCGGCTCAGTGGGAGGCGGCGACCGCCTGGCCGGTAGGGCGCTCCGCTGCGGGGCGGGGGTTCAGCAGGCGGTCGGCCAACTCCCCGAAGAGCAGGCCGAAGCCGGCCCACAGGACCGTCTGGATGGCCAGGGCCGAGAGGCGGAAGCGCCACAGGAGGGTGGCCGGGAAGTGTTCCGGCACCTCGTTGACGACGGGCAGGAAGGCGTACGCCAGGCCGATGGCGACGGCGAAGGCGGCCACGGCGGTGAAGGTGGCGTACCAGTTGCCCAGGCGTGGGGCGAGCCGTTTGCCGAGGAGGGTGGCGCCGATGGCCAGGAGCACGCTGAGCAGCATCATCAGGAAGTACAGCGTGGTGCGCTTGCCGATGGTGTCCGGGTCGCCGACCGAGGGCGGGTTCGCCGGGTACTTCAGGAACGGCACGACGTACACGGCGAGCAGCGCGGTGCCGGACAGCAGGAGCGCGGTCCCGCGCGGGCCGAAGCGGCCCACCCGGCCGAGCGCGAAGCAGTAGGCGAGCGCGGCGATCCCGCCGAAGGCGACCCCGTAGACGAGGACGCCGGTGGCCAGTCCGGCGGTGGACTGGAGCGAGCGGGAGACGACTTCGACCTCGTGCTCGTGGGAGTGGTGGCCCTCGAAGCTGATGGCGCTGTCCACGTTCGGTTCGCCGAGGAAGTACGCGGCGATCAGGGCGAGCACTCCGGCGCCGAGGCCGGCGAGCATGCCCCGCACGAGGAGGTTTCTCACGGTTGCGGAGTTCATGGGTGTGCGGCGTCCCTCGCGTCAGTGGCAGGGGAAGCCGAGCAGGTGGCGGGCGTCGTGCACCCACTCGTGGACGTCCGTGCCGCTGAACACGGAGGTGGCGCCCTGCTCGGCGCCGACGAAGTACAGCAGGACCAGCATGAGGACACCGAAGAAGACCGCCCAGGGCGCTATCTCCTTCAGCGGCAGCTTGGCGGGAGCGACGGACGTTCCGGCTGTCGGCTGAGCGACGGTCTGCGCCATGGCAGTACCTCCTCTGGGAGTTCGCGTCCCATCTCGGTGGTGCACAGGACGACGGCCACGGGTCTGACTCGCGCGGCCCCTCGAGGGACCGCGCACACAGTGGCGCGACCGTGCCGGTTTCTCACCGGCTTCCGTCTCGCCGTCGTCGATATCGCCCCGACGGTACCGCGTGCGACCTGCCTGGCCAAGACCGCGCCCCCACGGGTGATCTTCCTCTCCCGAGGGGGCGTGCTCCGGGGGTACGGATCAGAAGTCGTCGGCGCCGTTGCGCAGTTCGGTCGTCCAGTAGCCGGTGAGCGCCTTCGGGAGGTCGACCGCGATGCCGCCGCCGGCGGAGGAGTTCACCGCGATGACGGAGGAGTCGCCCTGGAGGATCAGCTGGAACGCGTTCACCACCTCGTTGTCCTCGTCCACCCCGCCGTCGGAGAGCTTGACCAGCGCGAAGGCCGGGTCACCGGGGTTCAGCACGGTCGGCACGGCCGGCTTGCTCTTCGCCACGGACGGCACGTCCTGCCGGTGGCCCTCGATGAACTGGATGTGCGGGAACCCGGCCATCTCGCAACGGTGGTCGGAGGTGTTCCGCGCGGTGAGGATGATGTGGGTGTAGGGCGGGCCGTCCTGCCGCTGGGAGCCGACCTTGACGTCATGGGCCCGGCAGAGGGGGGTGGCGGTGCCCTTGCCGGCGCCGGAGGAACCGGTGCCGGTCTTGTGCGTGGTCGCGACGGCGGTGCTGGTACCGGTGCCGGTGTCGCTGCCGGCGCTCGCGCCGCCCGCAGGCGTGGAAGCGGCCACGGAGGCGGGAGCGGAAGCGGATGCCGTGTCCTTGGCCACGGGCGCCGCCCCCTCGGACTTGGTCCCCTCCCCGCTCTGGCAGGCGGTCAGGGACAGGGCGAGCGCGGCGGAGGCGGCGACGGAGAAGAGGGCCGTACGGCGCGAGGCGTTCATGATGGTTTTCCCCCGAGAGGTGAAGGTCGACAACGGCCCTTCCGAACCGCCGGCCAGCCACTGACCTGCTGACACCCCCACTCTCACCGCCCCCACTGCCGTCCCGCTGACGTCCGGCTGACGTCCCTCTGACGCCGGTCCTGTGCCGCTGCCGTCCCCCGGCTCGACCCGCCCCAGCACCTCGGCCGGCACCACGACGACCACGGACCACACCGCTCCCGCTACCCGTCCTCCCCCGCCAGTCTCCGTACCGCCTCCTCGTGTCGCTTGCGGTGGTCCGCTCGGCCGCTTACCCGGAGCAGGGCCTCCAGGGCGCGGACGGTGCCCTCGTCGTAGCCGGCGGATTCCGCTTCGTCGGCGGCGCGTTCCAGGAGGCGGAGGGCTTCGGGTTTGTCGCCGAGGGCGAGGTGGGCCTCGCCGGAGACGGTGTGGAGGAGGGAGGTGCGGGCGGCCTCCTCGTGTTCGGGGCCGAGGTCCAGGGCGGTCCGGGCGACGTGGAGGGCCTGTTCCGGGGCGCCGGAGGTGAGGTGGGTGCGGGCGAGGTGGAGGAGGGCGAGCATCTCCGTGTGCGGGTTGCCCTCCTCGCGGGCCAGGGCGGCGGCCCGGGTGCAGTTGGCCAGGGCCGCGTCCAGGTCGCCCTGGGCGGACTGGACCACGGCCAGGTTGACCAGGGACGTGGCCTCGCCGAGACGGTCGCCGGTGCGGCGGGCCAGGGCGGGTGAGGGTTCCAGGAGGGTGAGGGCGTCCGCGAGGCGGCCCTCCTCGCTCAGCACCCAGCCCAGCAGGGTGCGCACACGCGCCTCGGCGTACGGGTCCGCCACGGCCTGCGCGCACTCCAGGGCCGTGTACAGCAGCGGCACCCAGTTGTCCCGCGAGCGCCACACCACCTGGGGCCACTGGAGGAGGATGATCCGCCAGGCCCGGTCGTCCAGATCGGCGGCCCGCGCGGCGGACACCGCCCGCGCCAGGTCCTCCCGTTCGGCGGCCAGCCAGCCCATCGCCTCCGCGCGGTCCGCGAAGTCCCGTACGGCGGAAGGCCGTCGGAAGTCGGCGGGCAGCGCGAAGCAGGGCTCGCCGCCCGGCTGGGCCGTCTCGGCGGCGGCGAGGGCGGTGGCGATGTAGTGGTCCAGTACGCCCGTGAGCGCGTGCGGTCCGGCCGCGGGGTCGAGGTCGCGGGCGTAGAGGCGTACGAGGTCGTGGAGTTCCCAGCGGCCGGGCGCGGTCTCGGTGACGAGGTGGGCGGCGCCGAGGTGTTCGAGGGCGCGGGCGGCGGCCGGCGGATCGGTGCCGGCGAGGGCGGCCGCGGTGTAGGGGTCGAAGTGGGTGCCGGGGTGGTGGCCGAGCCGGCCGAAGTGGTGCGCGGCGGGGCCGGAGAGGTGCTGCACGGTCAGGCGGAGGGCGGCCGGTACCCCGGTGTCGTCGACGGCGAGGCGGGCCAGCCGCCCGCGCTCGTCGGCGAGTTCGTCCGCGAGGTGGGCGAGGGTCCACTGCGGGCGCCCCGCGAGCCGGGCCGCCGTGACCCGGAGGGCCAGCGGGAGCCCGCCGCAGAGTTCGGCGAGCCTGCGCGCGGCCACCGGCTCCGCGAGCACCCGTTCCTCGCCGAGGACGCCCGCGAGCAGCGCCGTACCGTCCTGTGCGTCCAGCGTGCCGAGGGGGACGGGACGGGCCGCGTCGGAGGCGATGAGCCCCTCCAGGCGGTGGCGGCTGGTGACGACGGTGACGCAGTCGGCGCCGCCGGGCAGCAGGGCGCGGACGGTGCCGGAGTCGCGGGCGTTGTCGAGCACGACCAGCAGTCGCAGCCGGTCGGTGAGGCTGCGGAACAGCGCGGCCGCGGCGGCGGCCGATTCGGGTATCCGGCGCGGCGGCACCCCGAGCGCGAGCAGGAACTCGCGCAGCACCTCGATCAGCGCCGGCTCACCGGTGTCGCTGAAGCCGTGCAGGTCGGCGAAGAGCCGTCCGTCGGGGAAGGCGTCGGCGTTGCGGTGCGCCCACCACAGCGCGAGGCCGGTCTTGCCGACCCCGGCGGGCCCGGTCACCAGGCACACCGGCGCCTCTCCGGCGGCGGCCCGGCCGAGCGCGGCGAGTTCGGCGCCCCGGCCGTGGAAGCCGCGCGGCACGCGGGGCAGCAGGTCGGCGTGCGCCTCGGCGGGCACGAGGGCGGGACGCGGCGGTACGGGCGTCCGCACCGGTTCGGCCGAGGGCTCGGCCACGGGTACGGCCCCGCCCTTGGGGCGCGCGGCCAGCAGCTCGGGTACGGGGTCGCCGCGCAGGATCAGCCCGTAGGCGTCGGCGAGTTCACGGCCGGGGTCGATGCCGAGTTCGTCGGCGAGGAGTCTGCGGGTGCGGTGGAACCAGTCGAGGGCCTCCGACTGCCGGCCCGCCTGATAGAGGGCGGTCATCAGCGCGGCGGACAGCGACTCCCGCAGCGGATGCGCGACGGCCTCGGTGCGCAGCACGGCGGCGGCCCGATGATGTTCGCCCAACCTGCCGTAGGCGGACGCCAGTTGCTCCACGGCGGAGAGCCGGGACTCCTCCAGCGAGTGCGCGGCGGCCTGGAGCGGCGGCCCGGCGAAGGCGCCGCCGAGGGCGGGGCCGCGCCACAGGGCGAGGGCGTCGCCGAGCATGAGCACCGCGTCGGCGGGGTCGCGCTGTTCACGGGCGAGGGTGAGCAGTTCCTCGAACCGCTGGGCGTCGAGCAGGGTCTCCGGCAGCCGCAGCGCGTACGCGTCCCCGGCGGTGAGGAGTTCGACGCCGTACGCCTCCGCGTCGCCCTCGGCGAGCAGCGCGCGCAGCCGGGAGACATGGCCCTGGATGACCCCGCGTGCCTGGCTCGGGGGCTCGTCGTCCCACAGACAGGCGGTCAGCCGGCCCGTCGGCACCGGGGTGTTGGCCGACAGCAGCAGCGCGGCGAGCAGGCTGCGGCGCTTGGCGGGGCCGAGCGGCAGCGGTCCTCGGCGGGTGTCGACGGAGACGGTGCCGAGCAGCCGGAACTCCACGGGGCATTCCTTCCGAGGCGGCCGGTACTGGAGAAAACAGCAGCATATCGGGGGGTCGCCCGGTGCCTCGCGGGGCATTCGCGCCGAGCTGTGCGTACGCTGCTGCCCGTGCCGTCCTCCCGTTTCCGCCGTGTCGCCGTTCTCGTCCTGGAGGGCGCCAAGCCGCTCGACGTGGGTATCCCGGCGCAGGTGTTCACGACCCGCGCGAGCATGCCGTACGAGGTGCGGGTGTGCGGGGCGGCGCCGGGTCTGGTGACGGGCGGCGACGGTCTGTCGTACCACGTGGCGCACGGCCTGGAGGCGCTGGAGTGGGCGGACGTCGTGTTCGTGCCGGGCTACCGGTTCCCGGACCGGGAGGACCCGCCGGGGCCGGTGGTGGCGGCGCTGGTCGCGGCGCACGAGCGGGGCGCGCGGCTCGCGGCGATCTCCACGGGGGCGTTCGCGCTGGCGGCCACCGGTCTGCTGGACGGCAGGCGCGCGACCACGCACTGGCACTACGCGCGCGCCCTGGCCGCCCGGTATCCGCTGGTCCGGGTGGACGAGAACGTGCTGTTCGTGGACGAGGGCAGCGTGCTCACCTCGGCCGGGGCGGCCTCCGGCATCGACCTGTGTCTGCACATGCTGCGCGGCGAGTTGGGCGTGGCCGCCTCCAACCACGCGGCCCGGCGGCTGGTCGCGGCGCCGTATCGCAGCGGGGGCCAGGCACAGTACGTGCCGCGCAGTGTGCCGGAGCCGCTGGGCGAGCGGTTCGCCGCGACCCGGGAGTGGGCGCTGCACCGGCTCGGTGAGCCGCTGAGCCTGGAGTCTCTGGCCCGGCACGCGGCGGTGTCGCCGCGTACGTTCTCCCGGCGGTTCGCGGAGGACACCGGGTACACGCCGATGCAGTGGGTGACGCGGGCCCGGGTCGACCTGGCGCGCGAGCTGCTGGAGCGTTCGGAGCGGAGCGTGGAACAGATCGCCGACGAGGTGGGGCTCGGCACCGGCACCAACCTCCGGCTGCACTTCCAGCGGGTGCTGGGGACCACGCCGAGCGACTATCGGCGGACGTTCGCCCGGGGCGAGTAGCCCTGGCGCGATCCTTGTGAACCATGGCGCTCCTGCCACTGCCGCGCGCGGCCCCTTCCCGCGAACCTGGGGGCGGACGGAAGGGACACCATTCATGACGCGCATCGCCATCAACGGATTCGGCCGCATCGGACGCAACGTGCTGCGGGCTCTGCTCGAACGCGACAGTGACCTCGAGGTCGTCGCGGTCAACGACCTCACCGAACCCGCGGGCCTGGCCCGGCTGCTGGCCTTCGACTCGACGGCCGGACGGCTCGGGCGCCCGGTGGAGGTGGACGGCGACACCCTCGTGGTCGACGGCCGCCGCATCAAGGTCCTCGCCGAGCGCGAGCCCGCCCAGCTGCCCTGGGCCGAGCTGGACGTCGACATCGTGCTGGAGGCGACCGGCCGCTTCACCTCGGCGAAGGCCGCCCGCGCCCACCTGGACGCGGGCGCGAAGCGGGTGCTGGTCAGCGCCCCCTCGGACGGCGCCGACGTGACGCTGGCGTACGGGGTGAACAGCGACACCTACGACCCGGCGCTGCACACCATCGTGTCGAACGCCTCCTGCACCACCAACGCGCTGGCCCCGCTGGCCGCCGTGCTGGACGGTCTGGCCGGCATCGAGCACGGCTTCATGACGACCGTGCACGCCTACACCCAGGAGCAGAATCTCCAGGACGGCCCGCACCGCGACCCGCGCCGGGCGCGCGCGGCCGGCGTGAACATCGTGCCGACGACCACGGGCGCGGCCAAGGCGATCGGCCTGGTGCTGCCGAACCTCGACGGCAAGCTGTCGGGCGACTCGATCCGGGTCCCGGTACCGGTCGGCTCGATCGTCGAGCTGAACACCACGGTGGCCCGCGACGTCACCCGCGACGAGGTGCTCGACGCGTACCGCACGGCCGCCGAGGGTCCGCTCGCCGGTGTCCTGGAGTACTCCGAGGACCCCCTGGTCTCCTCCGACATCGTCGGCAATCCGGCCTCCTCCGTCTTCGACTCGGCCCTCACCCGCGTCGACGGCCGCCACGTCAAGGTGGTCGCCTGGTACGACAACGAGTGGGGCTTCTCGAACCGCGTGATCGACACGCTGGAGCTACTGGCGCGCTAGGTACCTGAGCGCCGAAGCGGCCGCCCCCGCCCCGCACATGCCGTGCGCGCCCGGCCCCGGCGGGGTGGCCGCCGAGCAGAGGAAGACGCCGGGCAGCCCGGTGGAGTACGGGTCCAGCGTGGGCCGGGGCCCCAGGACGAGCTGGGGGACGGTCTTCGCGCCGGTGAGGATGTCGCCGCCCGCGAAGTTGGCGTTGGCGGCGGCGAAACCGGCCGGGGTGGTGGCGCGCAGGCCCGTGATCCGGTCGCGGGCGCCGGGGGCGAATCGTTCGATCTGCCGCAGGATCGCCTCCGTGGCGTCCCCGGTGTAGCCGTAGGGGACGTGCGCGTAGGCCCAGACCGGGTGCACGTCCCCCACCGAGCGGCCGGGGTCGGCGAGGTACTGCTGGCCGACCAGGACGAACGGCCGCTCTGGCATGCGCCCGGCCGTGACGTCCCGTTCGCTGCGCGCGATCTCGTCGAGCGTGCCGCCCAGGTGGACGGTCCCGGCGCGCCGGGCCTTGTCATGGGTCCAGGGAATCCCGCCCTCGACCGCCAGGTCGATCTTGAAGGCGCCGGGGCCCCGGCGGAAGCGCCGGTAGGCAAACCGGGTCCGGGCGGGCAGCCGGTCGCCGTAGATCCTCGCGGCCTGGCCGGGGTCGAGGTCGAGCAGGGTCACGTCGGCGGCCGGGATCTGCCGGTGGCCGGTGATCCGCACGTTCGTCTCGACCCGCCCCCCGTACGCGAGCAGCGCCTTCTCCAGCGCGTCGGCGATGGACTGCGAGCCCCCTTCGGCGACGGCCCATCCGGCGGCGTGTCCGGAGACCAGGATGCCGAGCCCGATGGCCGAGGTGAGCGGGCGGCCCAGCGGACGGAAGGCGTGGGCGGCGATGCCGGCCCAGAGCGCACGGGTCTGCGGGGCGCGGAAGAGACGGGCGAGCGCGGTGGCGGGCAGGGTGGTCGGGAGGCCGAACCTGGCGAGCAGCAGCGGGTGGGAGGGGACGCGCAGCAGCGGGCCCATCACCTCCCCGGCGAGCGCGTCCCACTGCCGTACCGAGGGTTCGATCAGCGCCCGGTAGCGGTCGCCGTCGGGGCCGAGGAGGCGGGCGGTCTCCGCGACGGAGCGCAGCAGCACGCCTGCCGTGCCGTCGTCGAGGGGGTGGACGCAGTCGATCTCGGGCAGCAGCCAGCGCAGTCCGTGCCGTTCCAGCTCCAGTTCCCGCAGGGCCGGTGAGCCGACGGCCATGGGGTGGATGGCGGAGCAGTGGTCGTGCAGCAGGCCGGGCAGCAGCGCCTCGTAGCTCCGGGTGCCGCCTCCGACGCCGTCGGCGGACTCCAGGAGGGTGACGTCGAGACCGGCCCTGGCGAGCAGTGCGGCGGCGGCGAGTCCGTTGGGGCCGCCGCCGACGACCACGGCCGTGGCCCGCGTCCGCGTCCGCGTCCGCGTCGTGGATGTCATGGGACCGAGTCTGCCTCACCTACGGTCGGGAAATTCGCGTCCATTCCACCGTTCCGGTGTGCGCACATAGGCATTTACCACCCTGAATGCGCATCTCTCCATGCACATACGAGTTCCCTTCCGGCGCATGAGCACAGCGCCTTCCCCAAGTCGACGGAACTATGCCCTGGAGATACCTTTTATCCAGATTACGGTCGGATCGAGCGAGAGAAGGACGTAGTGGAACTTGCAATCGCTCAGGAGACCATTGCCCGGTGGCAGTTCGGTGTCACGACCGTCTACCACTTCCTCTTCGTCCCGCTCAGCATCGGCCTGGGAGGCATCGTCGCCGGTCTGGAGACGGCCTGGGTGCGGACGGGGAAGGAGAAGTACTTCCACGCCACCAAGTTCTGGGGAAAGCTGCTGCTGATCAACCTGGCGCTTGGTGTGGTCACGGGCATCTTCCAGGAGTTCCAGTTCGGCATGAACTGGTCGAGCTACTCCCGCTTCGTCGGTGACGTCTTCGGCGCCCCGCTGGCGATGGAGGCCCTGGTCGCGTTCTTCTTCGAGTCCGTGTTCATCGGGCTCTGGATCTTCGGCTGGAACCGGCTCCCGAAGAAGATCCACCTGGCGACGATCTGGATCGTGACCATCGGCAGCCTTCTCTCCGCGTACTTCATCCTGGCCGCGAACTCCTTTATGCAGCACCCGGTCGGCTACCGGATCGACCCGGCGAACGGCAAGGCCCGGCTCACCGATATCTGGCGGGTCCTCTTCCAGGACACCACTCTGGTGCAGGTCTTCCACACCCTGACGGCGGCGTTCATCACGGGCGCCGCCTTCGTCATGGGCATCTCCGCCTACCACCTGTGGCGGGCCAAGCGCGGCAAGGACACCAACCGCAAGCGGATCGCCGCCATGCGCAGCTCGCTCAAGCTGGCCCTGGTCGTCTGCACGGTGGCCGGCATCCTCACCGCGCTCAGCGGCGACCGGCTGGCCAAGGTGATGTTCGAGCAGCAGCCCATGAAGATGGCGGCGGCCGAGGCCCTGTGGGACACCCAGGCACCGGCGCCCTTCTCGATCTTCTCGGTGGGCGATGTCAACAAGGGGCGCAACGACGTCGCCCTGGAGGTCCCCGGCGCGCTGTCCTTCCTCGCCAAGAGCGACTTCCACTCCGCCGTCCCCGGCATCAACAACCGGGCCGACGAGCAGGTGAAGCTCTTCGGCGGCACCCGAGCCGACTACATCCCCAACATCTTCATGACGTACTGGGGATTCCGCCTGATGATCTTCTTCGGCATGACCAGCTTCACCATCGGCCTGGTCGGGCTCTATCTCACCCGTAAGAAGTTCTGGGTCAGACCCAGGTTCCGCACGGGTGAGGACGAGCCGCCGAACCTGATGATCACCGACAAGATCCGGATGAACGACTTCTTCACCAAGTGGAGCTGGCGGATCATCGCGCTGACCCTCGGCTTCCCGCTGCTCGCCAACAGCTTCGGCTGGATCTTCACCGAGATGGGCCGTCAGCCGTGGGTGGTGTTCCACCTGATGAAGACCGCGAACGCCGTCTCCCCCAATGTCGGCGTGGGCACCCAGGTCGGCTCGCTGGTGGCGCTCAGCGTGGTCTACGCGATCCTCGCGGTGGTCGAGGGCGGCCTGATGGTCAAGTACTCGAAACCGGGGCCCGATGTCGACGAGCGGCCCCCCACCAAGGACCCGACCCTGCGCATGTCCCCGGACGACCAGGACAAGCCGCTCTCCATCGCGTACTGAGGACGGATCGCCATGCATCTCTACGATCTCTGGTTCATCCTGATCGCCCTGCTGTGGGTCGGCTACTTCTTCCTGGAGGGGTTCGACTTCGGGGTCGGCGTCCTCACCCAGACGATGGCCCGCAACAGCACCGAGCGGCGCGTCCTCATCAACACCATCGCCCCCGTCTGGGACGGCAACGAGGTCTGGGTGATCGCCGCCGCCGGCGCCACCTTCGCGGCCTTCCCCGACTGGTACGCCACCCTGTTCAGCGGCTTCTACATCCCGCTGCTGATCATCGTGCTCTGTCTGATCGGACGCGGGGTGTCCTTCGAGTACCGGGCCAAGCGCGACAGCATGCGCTGGCAGCTCGGCTGGGAGCAGGTCACCTTCTGGACCTCGGTGATCATCCCGTTCCTGTGGGGCCTGATCTTCGCCAACATGGTCCAGGGCATCGCCATCGACCGCCAGAAGTCCTACGTGGGCTCCCCCGGCGACCTGTTCAACGGGTACGCGATCCTCGGCGGCTTCGCCACGGTGGTGCTGTTCACCTGCCACGGCGCGATCTTCACGGCGCT
Source organism: Streptomyces seoulensis (assembly GCF_004328625.1). NCBI lineage: Bacteria > Bacillati > Actinomycetota > Actinomycetes > Kitasatosporales > Streptomycetaceae > Streptomyces > Streptomyces seoulensis. The sequence continues at coordinate 6,207,223 of NZ_CP032229.1, read as the reverse complement.
GAAGACGGACGGCGAGATGCGCGAGCGCGCCCGCAAGGCGGTGCCGGTACTGGGCCTCGCCTCCCTCCTGCTGGTCCTGGCGTTCCTGCTGTGGACGCAGGCGAACTCGGGCAACGGCCAGAGCCTCGGCGTCATGATCGTGGCGTTCGCGGCGCTGCCCGTCGCCCTGTTCTTCAACCAGCTGGGCCGCGAGGGCTGGGCGTTCGTCTTCTCCGCGCTCACCGTGGTCGCGTCGTTCGCCATGCTGTTCCTGACGCTGTTCCCGGACGTCATGCCGTCGACGCTCAACCCGGCCTGGTCGCTGACGGTGTCCAGCGCCTCGTCCGCGTCCTACACGCTGACGGTGATGACGATCGTCGCGGCCATCTTCGCCCCGCTGATCATCCTCTACCAGAGCTGGACGTACTGGGTGTTCAGCAAGCGCATCGCGGTGCACCACATCCCCTCCGGCCACTGAGCCGGCATGTGAAGGCGGGCCCCCTCCGGCCGGAGGGGGCCCGCCTCACGCTCGGGCGCCGGGGAACCGTCAGGTCGCCGCGGTGATGTGCACCTTGACGTGCTTCATGAGCGGCTGGTCGCTCTGGGTGCTGTAGTCGCACAGCGCGATCAGCACGTTCATCTCGGGCATGTACCCGGCCGCGCAGCCGCGCGGCATGTCGTACGGGATGGCGAGGTAGCCGTCGAGGTAGCGGTGGCTGCCGTCCTTCGCCGTGGCGACGATGTTCACCGGGTCGAACTCCGAGATCCCGCGCTCGCGCATGTCGTCCTCGTTCATGAAGACGAGTTCGCGCAGGTTCTTGATGCCGCGGTAGCGGTCGTTGTCCGAGTAGATCGTGGTGTTCCACTGGTCGTGCGAGCGCATCGTGCCGAGCGCCAGCATGCCCGGCGCGGGCACCACGTCGGCCAGCTTGGCGCTGGAGAACTCCGCCTTGCCGGACTCGGTGAGGAAGATCAGCTCACGGGCGGGCTGCTTGATGCGGAAGCCCAGCGGCAGCCGGACCCGGCGGTTGAAGTCCTCGAAGCCGTCCAGGACTTCGGACATGGTGTCCCGGATGCGGTCGTAGTCCTCGATGTACCACTCCCACGGCGTGGGGCTCGCGGGCAGGGCCGCGCGTGCCATGCCGGAGATGATCGCGGGCTCGGAGAGCAGGTGCTTGGAGGCGGGCCGCTTCATGCCGACCGACAGGTGCACCATCGACATGGAGTCCTCGACGGAGGTGCTCTGCACACCGGCCCGCTGGTGGTCCTTGTCCGTGCGGGCGAGGCACGGCAGGATCAGCGCCTCCTTGCCGTGCACCACATGGCTGCGGTTCAGCTTGGTGCTGACCTGGACGGTCAGGTCGCAGTTGCGCAGCGCCTCGTAGCTGAACGGCGAGTCGGGCACCGCGAGGGCGAAGTTGCCGCCCATACCGATGAACACCTTGACGTCGCCCCGGTTCATCGCCTGGAGCGTGCCGATGGTGTCGAGGCCGTGGTCGCGCGGCGGGTTGATCTTGCAGACCTCGGCCAGCCGGTCCAGGAACTCCGGCTCGGGGCGGTGGTCGATGCCGCAGGTGCGGTTGCCCTGCACATTGCTGTGCCCGCGCACCGGCGACGGGCCGGCGCCCTCGCGGCCCAGGTTGCCGCGCAGGAGCAGCAGGTTGACGATCTCGCGGACGGTGTCCACGCCGTGCTCGTGCTGGGTGACGCCCAGGCACCAGCTGATGATGGAGCGGTCGGCGTCGGTGTAGATCCGGGCCGCCTTGAGGATGTCCGCGCGGCTGAGCCCGGACTGGCGCTCCAGTTCCTCCCAGGGGGTGGCCTCGCACAGCGCCCGGTACTCCTCGAAGCCCACCGTGTGCCGGTTGATGAACTGGCTGTCGATGGCCTTCGGGTCGGTCTTGGCCTGCTCCAGCACCGCCTTGGCCATGCCGCGCAGCAGCGCCATGTCGCCGCCGACCCGCACCTGGAGGTCCAGGGTGCTGGTCCGGGTGGCGTGGAAGGTGGCCATGTCCAGGAAGTCGTGCGGGATGATCGCCTTGGTGGCGCCCGCCTCGATGAACGGGTTGATGTGCACGACCTGCGCGCCCCGGTCGAACGCCTCGGTCAGCGAGGTGAGCATGCGCGGCGCGTTGGAGGCGACGTTGACGCCGAGGATGAACAGGGCGTCCGTGGCCTCCCAGTCCTTGAGGTCGACGGTGCCCTTGCCGGTGCCGAGGGCCGCCGTCAGCGCGCGTCCGCTGGCCTCGTGGCACATGTTGGAGCAGTCGGGCAGGTTGTTGGTGCCCAGCTCGCGCGCCATGAGCTGGTACAGGAAGGTGGCCTCGTTGCCGAGCCGGCCCGAGGTGTAGTACGACGCCTGGTTGGGGTTCTCCAGGTTGCGCAGATGGCGTCCGACGAGTTCGAAGGCGTCGTGCCAGGAGATCGGCACGTAGTGGTCGGTGGCCGCGTCGTAGACCATGGGCTCGGTGAGCCGGCCCTGGTCCTCCAGCTTGAAGTCGCTCCACTCGTGCATTTCGCTCACCGTGTGGCGCGCGAACATCTCGCGGTTGGCCCGCTTGTGCGTCAGTTCCCACGTGACGTGCTTGATTCCGTTCTCACAGATGTCGAGCTTCAGGCCCTTGGTGTCGTCCGGCCACGCGCATCCGGGACAGTCGAAACCACCGTTCTCGTGGTTCATCTTCATGATGGCCCGGGGGCCCTCGATCAGCGTTCCCTCGTCCAGCAGGAATTTGGTCACGCTCTTGGCGGCGCCCCATCCCGCGGCGGGGTGATGGTAAGGGTGGAAGTACGGCTCCCCCTTGGGGACCGGGCCCACGCGGGGCTCGAGATCCGACTCCGCCTCCATCATCCGTGACTGTTCTTCGTCCAAGGTGCTCAAGGATCTCACCCTTCCGCCGTCGCGGCATGCGTCATACCTCTATATGGCGCTTTAAGCCAGACTATGTCGGGGTATCAGCAGCCGCCACGCGACGCGCAGCCCTTGGAAACAAGGGCCGAACAGGGTTTTCGACCAAGCTCGGGAATTCCTCCACAAGGCTTCCGGAAAAGATCTGCCGATAACAACGAACGGCACGGAATCCGGTCTTCGTGACCGAGTTCCGCGCCGCATTCTCCAGGCGGTAATCGGAATCGAGCTCGCAGATGCGACCCCGTCAGGGAGCCGGAGTGGCCGGCGCCGTCTCCTCGCGCCGCTGTGCCGACAGCACCCGCTCCCGCCGGGCGACGACCACGGCGGTGCCGGCGGCGCTCAGCGCGAAGGAGAGCAGGACCAGCCGGGGCCGGTCGAGCCGGTAGCCGATGAGCCGGTCCAGGGAGTAGCGGCCGGGCCCCGTCACGCCGACACAGGTGGCGATGTAGCCGAGGTACGCCGGGTACTCGAAGCCGCCCGCGGTGGCGAAGAACCCGTTGGGACGGTGCACGGAGACGGCACCGCCCATGCCCCCGGCCACGGCGGCACCGGCGGCGGGCGTGGCGAGACCGAGCGCGAGCAGCAGCCCGCCGCCCAGCTCGGCCGACCCGGACGCGACGGCGCTCGCCTTCCCGGGCCGGAAGCCCACGGACTCCATGAACTTGCCCGTGCCCGCGATCCCTCCGCCGCCGAACCAGCCGAGCAGTTTCTGCGCGCCATGGGCGGCGAGCACGCCCCCGGTGCCGAGGCGTACGGCCAGCAGTCCGAGATCCTTGCGTCGGCCCATGGGAGGTCCCTTCCGTCGGCGGAGCGGTCCGAACTGGGCAACACGCTAGCGAGCGACGGGGCGGTACGCCCCCCGAAAGACAGAAGGGACACGTGGGACTCGCGCCTCGTCACCAGGAGGACGCGGCGGCGGGCGCGGTGTCGCCCCGGACGCCCGGAGGCGATCTGGTGGCCGGTCTCGTCCTCCCCTGCGGTGGCGGGGCCGACCCGGGCGGCGTGGAAGAACGCCTCGGCGGGCGGGTGACCGTGGGCGAACATCCAGGACCAGTCGGCGAGCAGCACGGTGAGGATGCCGCAGAGGCCGAACAGCAGCAGCCGGGCGCCCGCGTCGTGCGGCCGCAGTTGCGCGGCCAGCTTCTCCAGCCGTCGCCAGGGCCCGCGCCGGTCCGGCAGCCACTGCTCCACGCACGGCAGTTCACCCCGGGTGCGCACGGCCCGTACGCCGTCGTCGCACCGGCGCAGCGCGAGGTGGCCGGCGTCGACGCAGGGGCCGGCGAGGGCGGGGGCGGCCGGTTCGGCGGGCGAGGTGACGTCGCACTGCGGCAGCAGCCGTTCCAGTTCGCCGGAGACGGTGCGGGCGAGGCTGGTGCCGCCGATGACGACGTAGGGGCGGTGCTCGGGGGGCTCGGGGATCACGGCGGCGGCGGTCCCTTCGGTGGGGGGACCGGATGCGCTGGAGGGGTCACCTTACGAGGTCCGTCCGCGCCGGTCATCCAAAGTGGCCGGCCGGTGTGGTGGCGGGACGTTTCGGCGTGCGGGACCTATCGTCGGCTTGCGTCCGCAGGCGGTGCGGTCCGGCGGCCGAACGTGCTGGTGCGGGCCGCTCGCCGCAGCCCGTTCGGCGGTTGCCGCCGACTGCACCTCTTGGAGTGGTATGGCTTCCGGGATGCCCCCGCACGCGTCCGGACCATGGGTGGGCGCGGGGCAGTTGCTGGGGCGGTGGAAGCTGTGGCTGATGCCCGCCGTGCTCAGCTCGCTGGTCGCGCTGGTGCTGTCGCTGCTGTACATGGGCGGCATCCTGACCCCGGAGGGCAGCCTGCACCGGATGCCGGTGGCGCTGGTGAACCAGGACACGGGCAAGCCGCTGCCGGGCCAACAGGCCAACGTCGGCACGCAGGCCGCCCGTTCCATCCTGTCCTCGGGCTCCTCCGACGGCCGGGTCCGCTGGCGCCCGATGTCCCGGGCCAGGGCGCAGGACGAGCTGGCGTCGGGCAAGGTGTACGGCGCCCTGGTGATCCCGGCGGACTTCACGGCGACCGTGGGTGCCCTGGCCACCGCCGATGCCAGGACCCGCCCGGCGCTGACCGCGCTCACCAACCCCGGCGTCGGCAGTCTGGCCTCCTCGCTGGCGGGGCGGATCACGCAGAGCGCGGCGCACCAGGTGTCCGTCGGCATCGGCAAGCAGCTGTCGGCGACCCCCGAGGTGCAGCGGGCGAGCGCCGCGACCCGGGTGCTGATCGCCGACCCGGTGGAGGTGCGGACCCAGGTGGGCCATCCCATCGGCGCCCACAGCGGGCTCGGGCTGAGCGCCTTCTACTACTCGCTGCTGCTGGTGCTGGCCGGGTTCATCGGCGGCAACATCGTCCACAACGGCGTCGACAGCGCGCTCGGCTACGCGGACACCGAGATCGGCCCCTGGCACTCGCGGCGCCCGACGGTGCACATCGACCGGACCCAGACGCTGGTGCTGAAGATGGCGATGACGGCGGGCCTGGCGCTGCTGACCACCTCGCTGATCATGCTGGCGACGATCGTCGTGCTGGGCATGGACGCCCCGCGTCCGGGGCTGCTGTGGGTGTTCTCGTACTGCGCGGTGCTGACGTTGGGGCTCGGGGTGCAGGCGATCAACGCCGCCTTCGGCAGCCTGGGCCAGCTGGTGTCGATGTTCGTCTTCATCGCGTTCGCGCTGCCGTCCTCGGGCGCCACCGTGCCGCTGGAGGCGGTGCCGGGCTTCTACCGGTTCCTCGGCTCCTTCGAGCCGATGCGCCAGCTGGCGGCCGGGGTGCGGGCGATCCTCTACTTCGACGCCCGTGCGGACGCCGGTCTTGAGCGCGGCTGGGTGATGATCGCGATCGGCTTCGCGGTGGCCCTGGCGTTCGGCTTCGCGGCGACCCGCTACTACGACCGCCGGGGCCTGCACCGGATGGTGCCCCAGCCGAGCTGACCGGCCGTCACTCCGGGAGGCCCGGCGCGCTCGTGCGCGGGGGTGTCGGGTCGAGGTAGACGCGCTTGACCGCCGGGATCAGGGTGCGCAGCCGGGTCTCCGCCTCCTCGCAGGCCCACTCGATCTGTGCGGAGGTGGAGACGTCGCGGAAGTCGACCTTGGCGGCGATGAGGATCTCCCCCGGCCCCTGCACCAGTGTGGTCAGCTCCATCACGTCCTGGACGGCGTCCACCGAGAGCAGTTCGCGGCGCACGGCCTCCCGCATCGGCTTGGGCAGGGCGCGGCCGACGAGGAGTTCGGTGTTGGCGCGGCCGAGGACGTACGCCACGACGATCAGCAGCACACCGATGAGGATGGACGCGATGCCGTCGAAGATCCCGGAGCCGGTGAGCTGTCCGCCGAGCAGGCCGAGGGCGGCGAGCACCAGGCCGACGAGCGCGGCGGAGTCCTCCATGACGACGGCCTTCACGGCGGTGTCGGGGGTGTGCCGGAGGTAGCGCAGGATCGGCACCCGGAAGTGCTCGGCCCGTCCGGTGGCCTGCCGCCAGCCGGTGCGCAGCGACAGCCCCTCCAGTACGAAGGCGACGGCGAGCACGATGTAGGAGATCAGCGGGTTGCCGGGCTTCTCGTCGTGGGTGAGGGCGTGGATGCCGTCGTAGACGGCGAAGACGCCGCCGCCGACGAAGGTGGCGACGGAGGCGAGCAGCGCCCAGATGTACCGTTCGGGCCCGTAGCCGAGGGGGTGGTCGTCGTCGGCGGGCTTCTTGCTGCGCTTGAGGGCGACGAAGAGCAGGGCCTCGGTCATGGTGTCGGCGACGGAGTGCCCGGCCTCGGCGAGCATGGCGCTGGACCCGCTGAGCACACCGGCGACGGCCTTGGCGAGGGCGACACCGAAGTTGGCGGCGGCCGCCACGAGGACGGTGAAGGTCGATCCGCCCGCGCCGGGACCACCCGCGGAGCCCACGCGGGCGTCCAGGTAGGGGCCCTTGCCCGCGTTCGTCCCTCGTTCCATTCCGGGTTCACCCTGTTCGCTCATGGCCGGACAGTAACCCTCTTCCGGGGCGGAGATCACGGCGTCGACCGCACCCACACTCGGCCGCGCGAGAGCGGTCGGCCACCGTTGCGGGGCCGTACGGAGGATTGCGGTGCCGCGCGGGTGAGGGCGCCGTTTCCGCCGGGGCCGGGCGCGGAACACGTTGCCCGCGCCGCGCTGTGCCCGGCCGCCATTCGTGACCGACGGCGGGCCGACTACGGACCGACGACCAATCGACGACGACAGGACGTGCAGATGCAGGGCTTCTCCCGTGAACCGGGCACGCACGGACCGGTCGACCAGGTGCCCCCGGAGGGCCTGCGGAAGATCTACCGCTGGGCCGCGCTGATCGCCGTCGGCGGCTTCCTCTTCGGCTACGACACCGGGGTGGTCTCCGGCGCCCTGCTGTTCATCACCCGCGACTTCCGTCTCTCCGCCGCCGAGCAGGGCACCATCGTCTCCGTCCTGCTGGTCGGCGCCATGGTGGGCGCGCTGCTCGCGGGCCGGCTCGCGGACGCGATCGGACGCCGGAAGGCGGTGGCGCTGGAGGGCGCCGTCTTCATCGTCGGCACCGCCATCGCCGCGACCGCGCCGACGTACTGGCAGCTGCTGGCCGGCCGGGTGCTGCTCGGGCTCGCGGTGGGCGCGGCCTCGGCGACCGTACCGGTGTACCTCTCGGAGATCTCCCCGACCGCGATCCGGGGCCGGGTGCTCAGCGCCAACCAGCTCATGATCACGGTGGGCATCCTGGTGTCGTACCTGATCGACCTGGCCTTCTCCGGCAGCGGCGACTGGCGGCTGATGTTCGCGCTCGGCGCGGTCCCGGCGTCGGTGCTGACGCTGTGCGCGCTGCTGGTGCTGCCGGAGTCGCTGCCCTGGCTGGTGCGCAAGGGCCGCTGGACCCAGGCCCACGAGGTGCTGGCGCTGGTGCTGCCGAAGGACGAGGCGGAGCGGGTGGCGACCGGGCTGCGGCACCGGGACGGCGGCCACGCGCCCCGGCCGGGCTGGCGGACGCTGCTGGGCCCGAAGGTGCGCCCGGCGCTGATCGTGGGCGTGACGATGGCCGTCATCCAGCAGTTCGGCGGCATCAACACGATCATCTACTACGCGCCGACGATCATCGAGAAGACCGGGCTCAGCGCCTCCAACTCGATCTTCTACTCGGTGTTCATCGGTGTCATCAACCTGGTGATGACCATCGTCGCGACCAGGCTCATCGACCGGGCGGGCCGGCGCACCCTGCTGCTGGTCTCGCTGGCCGGGATGGCGGTGCTGGTCGGGCTGCTGGGCCTGAGCTTCATCGCGGGCTGGAACTCCGAGCTGTCCCTGCTCTGCATGATCCTGTACATCGCCGCCTACGCGGGCGGTCTCGGGCCCATCTTCTGGGTGCTGGTCGGCGAGGTGTTCCCGCCGTCCGTGCGGGCGCTGGGGTCGAGCACGGCGACGACCACCAACTGGATCTGCAACTTCGCGGTCAGCCAGGCGTTCCTGCCGCTGGCGGCCGCGATCGGGCAGGGCGAGACGTTCCTGGTGTTCGCCGCGATCTGCCTCTGCGGGCTGCTGTTCGTGGCGCGGTTCGTGCCCGAGACGAAGGACCGCTCCTTCGAGGAGGTCGACGCGGCCCTTCAAGCCCGGTTCGGGCGCTCCGGTCCCGCCGGGGACGACACCGGCCGCCGGGCCAGGGACCGCAGCCGGATCTGAGCGGCCTGGGAACGGGCCGGGCCCGGTCGCCCCGTGGTGGGGTGACCGGGCCCGGTGCGGCCGTCCTTCAGGACTGGGGCCGGCTGCCGTGGTTGGCGCCGTTCTTGCGGCGGGCCTTCTTCTTCCGGCGTCGCTTCGAGGACATGCGGGCCTCCTTCTGGCGTGGTCGGGCACGTTCGGTGCGGGGACGGATGATCTCCTGCCCCGCGGTCCGGACACCATACATGCGGATATGCCCCGCGAGCACAGTCGCCGGGGCGCACGCCCCGAGTCGCGCGCCGGGTCCGGGGCACGGACGATACGAGAGACCGGGACAACCGAGAAAAGGGGGGCGCCGTCACGCGCGCCCGCAGCCGGGGTGAGGAGCATCCGCCGATGGCCGGAACCTGGGAAGCCGACGCCTTGGTGATCTTCGGAGTGACCGGGGACCTCGCACGGAAGATGACCTTCCCCGCGCTGTACAAGCTGGAGGGGCGGGGGCTGCTCGACTGCCCGGTGATCGGGGTCGGCCGGCGCGAGATGAGCCACGAGGAGCTGACCGGCCTCGTCCGCGAGGCGGTCCAGGAGGCGGAGGGGTCGCTCGACCGGGCGGTGTTCGACCGGCTGGCGAACCGGATGGCCTATGTGGCCGGAGACCTCGACGCGCCCGAGACCTATGGGCGGCTCGCCCAGGAACTGGGCCGGCGCAGGCGTCCCCTGTTCTACCTGGAGACCCCGCCCGCGCTGTTCGCGCCGATCGTGGACCAGCTCGCCTCGGCCCGGCTGCTCGGGCAGGCGCGGGTGGCGCTGGAGAAGCCGTTCGGGCACGACCTGGCCTCGGCCCGCGCCCTGGACCGCAGGCTGACGGCGGTGCTGGACGAGAACCAGATCCTCCGGGTCGACCACTTCCTCGGCAAGGAACCCGTCATCGAGCTGGAGTACCTGCGGTTCGCCAACTCCGCGCTGGCCGAGCTGTGGCACCGGGACAGCGTGGTGGCCATCCAGATCACGATGGCCGAGGAGTTCGGCGTCGAGGACCGAGGCTCCTTCTACGACCACGTGGGCGCGCTGCGCGATGTGATCCAGAATCACCTGCTGCTGGTGCTGGCCCTGGTGGCGATGGACCCGCCGGTCGGGCCGAGCGCGACCGATCTGTGGGACAAGCGGATCGAGGTGCTGCGCGCGATGCCGGAGGCGGACGTGCACGCGTACGTGCGCGGCCAGTACCTCGGCTATCAGCAACTCCCGGGCGTGGCACCGGACTCGACCGTGGAGACCTACGCGGCGCTGCGGCTGGAGATCAACAACTCGCGCTGGGACGGGGTGCCGGTCTTCATCCGCGCGGGCAAGCGGCTGCCGGTACGGGTGACGGAGGTACGGCTGATCCTGCGCGAGCCTCCCCGGCTCGGTTTCCTCCCCGACCCCTGTCGGGTGACCGCCAACCAGATCGTGCTGCGTATCGACCCCGAGGCGGGGATGCGCCTCCAACTCTCCGCGCTGGACGAGGAGTCGGCCTGGCGGCTGGTCCCGCTGGACACCATCTTCGCCCGCGAACTCGGCAAGCCCCTCGCCCCGTACGAGCGCCTGCTGTACGCGGCCCTGACGGGTGACGACCGGTATTTCGCCCCGCAGCGGGCGGTCGAGGAGTGCTGGCGGATCATCCAGCCCCTCCTCACCTATCCCCCGCCGGTCCACCCCTACCAGCCCGGTTCCTGGGGCCCGCCCCAGGCGGACGCCCTGGTGGCGGGCAGTCCGCCGTGGCAGCGGCCCTGGGTGCCCGAGGTTCCCCCGGCACCGGGCTCGCGCCAGTAGGGTGCACTTGTCCAGCACTTCCGTCTGTAGCACTGGAGCAGGAATGACCGGTGACCCCGAGCCGATCAGCGCCGACGCACGCAAGGCGCTCGAGCAGGAATTGTCCGATCTGCATGAGGAGCGCAAGACGGTCGCCGCGACGCTGAAGGACTCCGACGAGGTCGGGGACCGCGCCGACCAGGCCGACGAGATCCAGCGGGCCGACCAGCTCAACCGGCTGGACGAGCGCATCGACCGGATCGAGGACCGGCTGCGCCAGGCCGGTATCGCGGGCCCGGTGCCCACCGACAAGGTCGGAGTGGGCACGACGGTCACCGTCCGGTTCGCGGACGGCACCACGGACACCCTGCACATCGGCGAGATCGCCGACGCCCGTGACCCGAAGCTGGTCACCTCCGACAGCCCGCTGGGCCGCGCGCTCCTCGGCCGCGCCCCGGGCGACTCGGTCAGCTACGACGCCCCGGACGGCGAGGCCACCGCGGTCGTCGTCTCCCTGGGCACGCCCGGCGACCAGGGCTGAGAGCACGACGAAGAGCCTGGGCGCCCCCGACATGATGTCGGAGGCGCCCAGGCTCTTTTCGCCGTGTCAGCCGTTGTAGTGGGACGGCGGGAAGGGGTCCTCCTGCTCGCGCTGCCGGCGCGTCAGGTCTCCCGTCTCCACCTCGCCCCGGTCGACCTGGCGGTCGATCTCGGCGTTCTCCTGCTCGTAGATCCGCTCGGGGCTCTCCTGCTCGCGGACCGGCAGGCCGACGTCGCGCCGGTCCTCCTGGGTGCGTTCCTGGAGTTCCGTCTCGTCCGGGCGGCGGGGCAGGCCCCGGCCGTGCCCGCGGTCGGGGTCGCCCTCGACCTTCTTGTTGGACTTGTGGTGGTGCGCCATGGGGGTCTCCTTGCCGCCGTCGGTCCTACTTGGCCCCGCTGTCCTTCGCGTCGGCGTCCTTGGTGTCGGCACCCTTGCCGTCGTCCTTGGACTCGGCCTTCTTCTTGCCGCCGGACGCGCTCTTCCTGGCCGCCTTCTTCCCCTCGGAGTCGTCGTCCTTGCCGGACTTCCTGTCGCCCGCCCCGCGCACGGTGACGTGCAGCGAGTCGTCCTTCACATCGGCGACGATCGTGTCCCCGGGCTCGGTCTGCCCGCTGAGCAGCAGCTCGGCGATGCGGTTGTCCAGCTCGGACTGGATCGTGCGGCGCAGCGGACGGGCGCCGAACTCCGGCTGGTGGCCGTGGGCGATGAGCAGCTTCTTGGCGGCCTCGGTGACCTCCAGGTGCAGCCCCTGCGACTCCACCCGGCGCCGGGTCTGCGCCAGCAGGTGGTCGACGATCTGCGAGAGGTCGTCCTCGGTGAGGCTGTGGAAGATGATGATGTCGTCGATCCGGTTGAGGAACTCCGGCAGGAACCGCCCGCGCAGCTCCTCCAGCAGGTCGTCCTTGATCTCGGACACGTCGCCCTGGTGCGCAAGGATCAGATGGGCGCCGATGTTCGACGTCATGATGATCACGGTGTGCCGGAAGTCGACGGTACGGCCCTGGCCGTCGGTCAACCGCCCGTCGTCCAGGATCTGGAGCAGCGTGCTGAACACATCCGGGTGCGCCTTCTCGATCTCGTCGAAGAGGATCACGCTGTACGGCTGGCGGCGGACCTTCTCGGTCAGCTGTCCGGCCTCCTCGTAGCCGACGTATCCGGGAGGCGCGCCGACCAGGCGGGAGACGGTGTGCTTCTCCTGGAACTCGCTCATGTCGAAGCGGATCATGCGGTCCTCGTCGCCGAACAGCAGCTCGGCGAGGGCCTTGGCGAGTTCGGTCTTGCCGACACCCGTGGGGCCGAGGAAGAGGAACGAGCCCACCGGGCGGTCGGGGTCGCCCATGCCCGCGCGGTTGCGGCGCACCGCCTGGGAGACGGCGGTGACGGCCTCGTTCTGCCCGACGATGCGGGCGTGCATCTCCTCCTCCAGATTGAGCAGCCGCTCCTTCTCGCTGGCGGTGAGCTGCGAGACCGGGATGCCGGTACGGCGGGAGACGATGTCCGCGATGTCGTTCGGGGTGACGGTGACGACGCCCTCGCGGCGCTCCTCGATCCCGGCGACCTCGCTCTCGACCTCGGCGATCTTGCCCTTGATGTCGTTGGCCTTCTCGTAGTCCTGGCCCGAGACCGCCTCGTCCAGCTCGCGCTGCAGCTTGGCGATCTTGTCCTCGCGGGCGACGACCTCGGTGGAGCGGGCCGCGCTGCGCAGCCTGACGCGGGCGCCGGCCTGGTCCATCAGGTCGATGGCCTTGTCCGGGAGGAACCGGTCGGTGATGTACCGGTCGGAGAGCCCGGCGCAGGCTTCCAGGGCGGAGTTCTCGAAGCGGACCTGGTGGTGGGCCTCGTAGGCGTCGCGCAGCCCTTCGAGGATCAGCACGGTCTCCGCGACACTCGGCTCCGGCACCATGACGGGCTGGAAGCGGCGCTCCAGGGCGGCGTCCTTCTCGACGTACTTGCGGTACTCGTCGATGGTGGTCGCGCCCACCACGTGCAGCTCGCCACGGGCGAGGGCGGGCTTGAGGATGTTGCCCGCGTCCATCGAGCCCTCGCCGGTGGCGCCCGCGCCGACCACGGTGTGCAACTCGTCGATGAAGAGGATGATCTCGCCCTCGGACGCCTGGACGTCCTCGATGACCTTCTTCAGGCGCTCCTCGAACTGGCCGCGGTACTGGGCGCCGGCCACCAGGCCGGACATGTCGAGCGCGACGACCCGCTTGTCCTTCAGGGTCTCGGGGACGTCCCCGATGACGATGCGCTGGGCGAGGCCCTCCACGATGGCGGTCTTGCCGACGCCGGGCTCACCGATGAGGACCGGGTTGTTCTTGGAGCGGCGGGAGAGGATCTCGACCGTCTGCTCGATCTCGTCGGCGCGTCCGACCACCGGGTCGAGCTTGCCCTGCTTGGCCTCCTCGGTGAGGTCGCGGCCGAACTCGTCCAGGGTGCTGGTCGGCCCTCCGCTCCCGGCGCGGCCCTGGTCGTGCCGGGCGGCCTGCTCGGTGCGGGAGGCCAGCTTCTTGCCGTCGAGGCCCTCGGAGGACAGCAGGCGTCCGGCGCCGGAGTCGGCGTCGTCCAGCAGCGCGGCGAGGATGTGCTCCGGGCCGATGTAGGAGTTGCCGGCCGCCTGCGACTGGGCGAAGGCGTCGGCCAGGGTGCGCTTGGCGGCCGGGGTGAGGCCGGGCTCGGCGGACGGCGTGCCGGACTCGCCGGGCAGCACCTCGCTGATCGTCTGCGCGAGCTTGTCGGGGTCGACCCCGGCCTGCGCCAGGATGCGGCGGCTGGGCTCGACCTTGGTCGCGGCCCACAGCAGGTGCTGGGTGTCGAGGTCGGAGGTGCCGTCGTCCTCGGCCTTCTGCGCGGCCAGGTTGAGCAGTTCCTGCGAGGACTCGGTCAGGAGCCGTCCGATGGGAACTCGCTGCACTGCGGGGGGCGATGACGCCGGTGACATGCCGAAGAACCGGTTCAGCAGGTCGCTGAAAGGGTCGGAGGAACCGAACGGTGAACCGAACGACATCGACATGGCAGCTCCTGGTGCGCGACGGATCAGGTATTCACTGAACCGCGATGTCCAGGGCCTCGCAACCGGGGGAAGCAAGCCCCCCAAGGGTTTTTCGCGCTCGCTCCACCCGTTTGCCAGAGCCTTGCTGCCGCTGTCGAGGGTGTTGTGCACACTCCTTATATATGTGCACGCGAGGAGAAGAGAGGTCCGGGCATGAGCGAACGTGCGGGCGTTGCGAGATCGGCCTGGTGGGCCGGACACGATCCCGTGGTGGAACTCCAGCAGTTGTGGGGCGAGGTCAGCCGCCTGGTGGAGCAGTCCGCACAGCCGGCCGAACCGGCCCGGCACTGGATGCCGCTGGTCGAGGAGGAGGACGCGGGCGACGCCTATCTGGTCCGCGCCGAATTGCCGGGCATTCCCCGGGACAGCGTGAACATCGAGGTCGACGGACGCGAACTGCACATTCACGGTTCGCTCGACGAGAACACGAGCGGAAACGCGCTGCGCCGAAGGGACGGCAGTTTCTCCTACGGGGTACGGGTACCCGGTGACGTCGATGTCGAGGGCGTGCAGGCCGATCTCTCCGACGGCGTCCTGACGGTACGGCTGCCGAAATCCCAGGCGACGACCCGGCGCACGATCGAGATCGGTTCCTGAAAGCGCAGTACACACGAAAGCGGCCGGCCTTCACGGAAAAGGACCGGCCGCTTTCGCCGTGTTCTGAGCCACCGGCGTTCTAAGCCACCGGCGTCACCACTACGTTCACGTTCTTCATCAGCGGCTGATCGCTCTGGGTGCTGTAGTCACCGATCGCACAGAGCACGTTCATCTCCGGCATGTACCCGGCCGCGCAGCCCTGCGGGATGTCGTACGGGATCACCTTGTAGCCGTACACGCTGCGCTTGCTGCCGTCCTTGGCGATGCTGGTGATGTCGACCTCGTCGAAGAGCCTCAGCCCGCGCTCGGCCATGTCCTCCTGGTTCATGAAGATCAGCGTGCGCAGGTTCTTGACCCCTCGGTAGCGGTCGTCGTCCGAGTAGATCGTGGTGTTCCACTGGTCGTGGGAGCGCATCGTGCCGAGCTTGAGCATGCCGGCCCCGGGGACGACGTCGGTCAGGCCGGGGCTGGAGAACTCGGCGCGCTCGGAGGGGGTGCGGAAGACCAGTTCGCGGGCGGGCTGCTTGATGCGGAAGCCCAGCGGCAGCCGGACCCGGCGGTTGAAGTCCTCGAAGCCCTCCAGCGCCTTGGCCATGGTGTCGCGGATGCGGTCGTAGTCCTCGACGTACCACTCCCAGGGGGTGGCGCTGTCGGGCAGCGCGGCGCGTGCCATCCCGGCGATGATCGCGGGCTCGGAGAGCAGGTGCTCGGAGGCGGGGCGCTTCATGCCGACGGAGAGGTGGACCATGGACATCGAGTCCTCGACCGAGGTGCCCTGCTCACCGGTGGCCTGCTCGTCCTTCTCGGTGCGGCCGAGGCAGGGCAGGATGAGCGCCTGCTTGCCGTGCACCAGGTGGCTGCGGTTGAGCTTGGTGCTGACCTGCACGGTCAGCTCGCACTTGCGCAGCGCGTCGAAGGTGTAGGCGCTGTCCGGCGCGGCGAGGGCGAAGTTGCCGCCCATGCCGACGAACACCTTCACGTCGCCGGTGTGCATGGCCTCGATGGTGTTGACGGTGTCCAGGCCGTGCTCGCGGGGCGGGTCGATCTCGCAGACCTCGGCCAGCCGGTCCAGGAACTCCTTGGACGGCCGGTGGTCGATGCCGCAGGTGCGGTTGCCCTGCACGTTGCTGTGCCCGCGCACCGGGGACGGACCGGCGCCCTCGCGGCCCAGGTTGCCGCGCAGCAGGAGGACGTTGACGATCTCGCGGACGGTGTCGACGCCGTGCTCGTGCTGGGTGACGCCGAGGCACCAGCTGAAGATGGAGCGGTCGGCGTCGCAGTAGATGCGGGCGGCGGACTCGATCTCGGCGCGGCTGAGCCCGGACTGGAGCTCCAGCTCCGCCCAGGGGGTGGCCTCGACGACGGCGCGGTACTCGGCGAAGCCCGAGGTGTGCCGGTCGATGAACTCCTTGTCCAGCGCCTTGGGGTTGGTCTCCGACTCGGCGAAGATCGCCTTTGCCATGCCGCGCAGCAGGGCCATGTCGCCGCCGATGCGCGGCTGGAGGTTGAGCGAGCTGGTGGGGGTGGCGCGGTTGAGCGCCATGTCGACGAAGTCGTGCGGGATGATCGTGCGGGTGGCGGCGGCCTCGACCAGCGGGTTGATGTGCACGATCTTCGCCCCTCGCTTGTACGCCTCGGCGAGCGAGGTGAGCATGCGGGGCGCGTTGGACGCGGCGTTGACGCCGATGATGAACAGGGCGTCGGTCTTCTCCCAGTCCTCCAGGTCGACGGTGCCCTTGCCGGTGCCGAGGGCGGCCTGCATGGCGCGGCCGCTGGCCTCGTGGCACATGTTGGAGCAGTCGGGCAGGTTGTTGGTGCCCAGCTCGCGGGCCATCAACTGGTAGAGGAAGGTAGCCTCGTTGCCCAGCCGGCCGGAGGTGTAGTACGACGCCTGGCCGGGGCTGTCGAGACCGCGCAGGGTGCTGCCGACCAGCTCGAAGGCGTCCTGCCAGGAGATGGGGACATAGGTGTCGGTGTCCGCGTCATAGCGCATCGGGTGGGTGAGGCGGCCCTGGGCCTCCAGCGCGGCGTCGCTCCAGGTGGCGAGTTCGCCGACGGTGTGGGCGGCGAAGAAGGCGGGGCCGACGCGCTTGTGGGTCATCTCCCACGTGACGTGCTTGATGCCGTTCTCGCAGATGTCGAGCCGGAGGCCCTTGAGGTCGTCCGGCCAGGCGCAGCCGGGGCAGTCGAAGCCCTTGCCCTCGTGGTTCATCTTCTGGATGGCCTTGGGGCCTTCGAGGAGTTCACGCTCGCGTATCAGGAAGCGCGTCACGCTCTTGGCGGCGCCCCAGCCGGCCGCCGGGTGGTGGTAGGGCCGGAACACCGGGGCCCGCTTCCCGGCGTCTTCGGTGGGTCGTCCCGACGTGTCTTGGCTCATCACAACTCCCTGTGTCCCAGGCCGACTCGCTGCGTGCACATGACGCGAGTACGCCCCAGCCTAGGACACGGGGGTGCGCCCGTGACCAGGAACGGCGTCGCCCCACGGGGCGCCGGGAGCGGGCCGGCGGTGCGGGGCGACGGTGAACTGCCTGTACAGGGCACCTTTTTGCGGGCTACCGTTCCGCGCGGTTCTCCGAGTGGTGGAAGCCGGTCCCGGCCTGGTGGTCCCGGACCATCGGGTGCGGCTGGTCGCGCAGTTCGGGCAGCAGCCGGGCGAGGTCCTGGGCGAACAGGTCGGCGAGGTCGCGGGTGAAGCCGTTGCGGCACACCACCCGCATCACGGCGAGGTCCTGCCGGTTGGGCGGGAAGGTGTACGCGGGCACCAGCCAGCCGGTCTCGCGCATCCGGCGGGAGATGTCGAAGACGTCGTAGGACGTGACGTGGTCGGCGGTGGTGAAGGCGAACACCGGCAGCTGGTCGCCCCGGGTGAGCAAGGTGAAGTCGCCCATGTCCTCGACCTTCCGAGCCAGCGACATGGCGACGTCCCGGGTGGCCTGCTGCACCGCGCGGAAGCCTTCGCGGCCCAGGCGCAGGAAGGTGTAGTACTGCGCGATGACCTGGGAGCCGGGGCGGGAGAAGTTGAGGGCGAAGGTCGGCATGTCCCCGCCGAGGTAGTTGACCCGGAAGATCAGGTCCTCGGGCAGCGCCGCCTTGTCCCGCCACAGCGCCCAGCCGACGCCGGGGTAGACCAGCCCGTACTTGTGGCCGGAGGTGTTGATGGAGGCCACGCGCGGGAGCCGGAAGTCCCACTGAAGGTCCGGGTCGAGGAACGGGGCGATCATCGCGCCGGACGCGCCGTCGACGTGCACCGGGATGTCGATGCCGGTGCGCTCCTGGTAGGCGTCGAGGGCGGCGCAGAGCTGGGCGATGGGCTCGTAGGAGCCGTCGAAGGTGGAGCCGAGGATGCCGACGACACCGATGGTGTTCTCGTCGCACAGCTCGACCGCCTCGTGCGGGTCGAGGTGGAACCGGTCGCCCTCCATGGGGAGTTGGCGGGCCTCGACCTCCCAGTAGTTGCAGAACTTCTCCCAGCAGACCTGGGCGTTGATGCCGAGGACCAGGTTGGGGCGGGCGCTGCCGGGATAGCGGTCGGCGTTGCGCTGGGTCCAGCGGCGCTTCATGGCGAGCCCGGCGAGCATGCACGCCTCGCTGGAGCCGGTGGTGGAACAGCCCACGACCTGCGAGGGGTCGGGGGCGTTCCACAGGTCGGCGAGCATGGCCACGCAGCGCCGCTCCAGCTCGGCGGTGCGCGGGTACTCGTCCTTGTCGATGATGTTCTTGTCGCGGGACTCGCCCATCAGCCGCCCGGCCTGGGGTTCCATCCAGGTGGTGACGAAGGTGGCGAGGTTGAGCCGGGCGTTGCCGTCGAGCATCAGCTCGTCGCGGACAACCTGATAGGCGGTGTCGGGGGCCAGCGGCCGTTCCGCCAGGCGGTGCTTGGGCGGGTCCTCGGTCATTCCGCTCACCGGGTTCGCCTGGCCGGAGAACGGGTTGACGGCGAGGGCGGGTTCGTCGGGCTGCTGCTGGGAAGTGCCGTGCGAGAGAGGCGACATGAGTGCTTCCTGGGTCCGATCAGCGTCCGCTGGCAGGGGGTCGGGGCACGCCGGAACGCGGACGGCACCGGCCTTCCGAGAGGGCCGGTGCCGTCCATTCAGGCGTGCTGGGGCTATGAGGCGTTGAGGGCTATGTCCCGCTCGGCCTTCTTCTCCGGGGCCGCGGGGAGCGCGTCGAGGAACGCCACGGTCGGGACGTAGAAGAGGCAACCGGTGACGGCCGTCGAGTAGTCGAGGATCCGGTCGTGCTGTCCGGGCTGCCGGCCGAGGAACATGTTCCGGAGCATCCGCTCGGTGACGTCGGGGGTACGTGCGTAGCCGATGAAGTAGGTGCCGTACTCGTCGTCGCCGATGGTGCCGAACGGCATGTTCTCGCGGACGATCTTCAGCTCGCGGCCGTCCTTGCCCTCGATCGTGTTGAGCACGACGTGGGAGTCGGGGGCCTTCACGTCGTCCGGGAACTCGATGTTGGCGAGCTTGGACCGGCCGATGGCGCGCTCCTGCGCCTCCGTGGACAGGGCGTGCCAGGCGTCCATGTCGTGCAGGTACTTCTGCACGATGACATAGCTGCCGCCCTGGAAGTCCGGGTCCTCGTCACCGACGTACACCGAGTCGGCGGCGCGCTCGCCCTCGGGGTTGGCGCTGCCGTCCACGAAGCCGAGCAGGTCGCGGTCGTCGAAGAACTTGAAGCCGTGCACCTCGTCCACGACCGTCGCGGCGCCCTTGAGCCGCTGGGCGAACTGCCGGGCCAGCTCGAACACGATGTCCATGCGGCGGCCGCGCACATGGAAGAGGAGGTCGCCGGGGGTGCCGGGGGCCTTGTGGCGCTCGCCGTCCAGCTGGACGAAGGGGTGCAGCTCCGCGGGGCGCGGCCCGCTGAAGAGGCGGTCCCAGGCCGCGGAGCCTATGCCGACCACGCAGCTCAACTGGGCGTCGGGATCGCGGTATCCGGTGGAGCGGCGCAGCGACTGCACGTCCTCCAGCAAGCCTCGTACGGTGTCCTCGCCGCCCTCGTCGATGGTGACCACGAGGAATACCGCCGCCCTGGCCGGAGGAACGACGACGGGCTGTGTCTCGGTCATGGAAACCTGCTTTCTGATCAGCTTGCACGCGAGACGAACATAGACGCTCCGGGCGGCTTGCCGTGCGGATTCTCGCCGACGGCGCGGCCTGTTCACATCGGCCGCGCCGAATCCCGCGAATTCGCGTCGCGTGGCTTTGCGCCGGTGCGGCGCAGCGGGGTTTATGGAAGTAAAGCTGAGCCTTTGCGGCTCACGACGGCCGAGCCGCTCCGGGGCGTCTGCGGCCCCGGCCGCGTCTGGCGCGGTCGTCGGCGAGCACGGCCCGGCTGAGCCGCCCCAGCAGGTCGTACGCGCGGTGCTCGGCGGCGGCGACGGCGGCGGGGTCGACGCCGGTGGGCCGCAGTTCGCCGCTCGCCGCCTCCTTCGCCTCGTACAGCTCGACGGCGGAGGCGGCCAGCTGCACCTGGGCCACCCGGCGCCGGCCGGCCGTGCTGTGCAGGGCGTGCTCGGCCTGGTCGGAGACGACCGTGCACAGGTGCAGCGCCTCGCGCATGCGGACGGCGGCCCGGCCGTGCACCAGGAGCAGGGCGCAGACCAGGCCGACGCTGATGCCGATGCCGCTTCCGATCACGCGGTCGTGCAGCAGCCGGGAGGCGGAGACCGGCGAGGACAGCTCGCTGAGCAGCAGGGCGAGCGGGGTGAGGAAGATGACGCCGAGGCCGTAGTTGCGGGCGACGACGTACTCGAGGCAGAACTCGAAGACGATGATCAGGCAGATGATCGTCACCGGGCCGGGGTGCAGGAAGAGGACGGCGCTGGTCAGCAGCAGCCCGATGGCGGTGCCGAGGGTGCGCTGCACGGCCCGCTGCATGGTGCTCCACACGTTGACGGAGTGCAGCACGGCGGCGGCGGAGATCGCGGCCCAGTAGCTGTGGCCGACGCCGAGGAAGAGGGCGATCCCGCCGGCCGCCGCGGTGCCGACGAAGGTCCGTACGGCGGTCGGCAGGAAGGCGGCGGCCCGGCGGCGGCGCCGTCCGCGGGTCCCGGCGGGTCTGCCGTCGGTGTGCGCGGCCGAGGCGGGCGGGGTCGGCGGCCGGGTCCTGGGCGGGGCGGGGACTACGGTGGCGGGGCGGCCGGGGGCGCTGTCACCGGTGTGCGGCTCCAGCAGTTCCTCGGGCAGCGGCAGCAGGGTGTGCCAGCGGCGGTCGGAGAGCGTTCGCGCCTGTTCGCGCAGGTGGCGGGCGACGGCCTCGCCCTCGGCGTCGCGCCAGGTGTCGGTGGTCAGCAGGGCCCAGACGTAGTCGGCGGAGTAGCCGGTGACGGGCCGTCCGGGGGTCCGGCGGGTGAGGCCGAGGACGCCGTCGCCGTCGTCGGGGTCGTTGAGCGCGTGGTGGGCGCGCAGCGCGGCGACGATGGCCTGGTGGCGGGCCTTGGAGGTCTCGATCGGCCCGGCGGCCTCCAGGGCGCGGGCGAAGCACTCCAGGGCGTCGGCGAGCGCGAGCCGCTGGAGCCGCTCTGGCTGGAGGGAGTTGGGCAGGCACACCAGCCAGGCGATGGCCGCGCCGAGCGCGGTGAGCGCGGTGTGCGGCAGCACGTCGGTGAGGGCGGGCGTGCCCTCGGCGGTGATGGCGAAGGCGACCAGGATCAGGACGGCCCCGAGGCCCCGCAGCCCGGCGTAGTCACAGCCGAACTTGGCGAGTCCGGCGACCGCGGCCATGCCCACCACGGCGGCGAGGCCCTGGTTCCAGGGGCCGGAGGGCCCCACCCAGACGGCGAGCAGCGAGCCGAGCCCCACGGCGGCCGTCATCGCCACGGCGACCAGTGCGAGCACCCACAGCCGGCTGCGGCGGCGCAGCGGGAGGCTGCGCTCGAAGGTGATGGTGAAGGCGCCCAGGGCCGGGAAGACGGCGAGGTCCGGGTGGCCGAGCAGCACCAGCGGCAGGGTGGGCAGCGCCATGGTGAGCGCGGCCCGCAGCGCGAAAGGGAGCGCCCCGCTGACCTTGGCCATCTGGAAGGAGCCGCGTGGCGAGAGAACACGGGCCAGTCCAGCGGTGAGCTGAGAGGTGTTGCCGCGTTTCATAGATCACTAACTCTAGCAAATCAGGGAGGGCCGAGTACCCTCGCGCATTACGCTCGGTGAATTTGCCGGACAATACCGAAGGGGAGTCCGGCAGGGTGTGAATTCGCCTACGGTCAGCACGCGGCGGAGGCGGCCGCGAAGCCCGCGCGGCCCGCCCCGGGGGCCGCCGGCGGGCAGCGGTCCGGGCGGTCGGGGCCGCTGCGCCGATTGGCTTTTCGGTCAGCGGTCGGGTACACCCATGACGTGCTGTTTCGCCAACTCGAATACCTCGTCGCTCTCTCGCGGGAGCACCATTTCGCCCGCGCCGCCCAGGCGTGCTCCGTCTCCCAGCCCGCGCTCTCCGAGGCGATCCGGAAGCTGGAGGACGAACTTGACGTGCCGTTGGTCCGCCGCGGCCGCAAGTACGAGGGGCTCACTCCGGAGGGCGAGCGCATCGTCGTGTGGGCGCAGCGGATTCTCGCGGACCGGGACGCGCTGCGGGACGAGGTCGGCGCCCTGCGCTGCGGGCTGAGCGGGCGGATGCGGATCGGCTCGGTGCCGACCGCGTCCGCGGCCGTCTCCCTGCTGACCGGTCCGTTCTGCACGGAGCATCCGCTGGTCACCGTGGAAGTGATAGCGGATCTTCAGTCGGAGGACATTCTCCGGCAGCTCCAGAATTTCGAGATCGACGCCGGAATCACGTATCTGCCGGAAGAACTCTCGGGGCATTTCCAGGCCATTCCGCTCTATGAGGAACGTTATGTGCTGCTGATCACCGCGGCCGACGGTCTGGCGCATCAGTCGACGGCGACCTGGGCGGAGGCCGCCCGGCTCCCGCTGTGTCTGCTGAACGAGTCGATGCAGGGCCGGCGGGTGCTGGACGACGTGTTCGCCAAGGCGGGCGCGAAGCCGGTGCCCCGGGTGGAGACGGACTCCGTGGCCGCGCTGTTCGCGCACGTCAGGACCGGCCGGTGGGCGAGCGTCGTCCCGCACGCCTGGCTGCACGTGTTCGGTGTGCCGCACGGCATGCGGGCGGTGCCGCTGGTGGAGCCCGACTGGACGGTGCCGGTGGGCCTGGTGACGACGTCCCAGCAGCCGGGGTCGGTGATGGCCCGCGCGCTGACCGAGGTCGCCACCGAGACGGACGTGGCCGGCGCCCTGGAGCGCCTGCCCGGCGGTCCCGCGCTGCCGCTCGCGTAGTACCGGCCGGGGCCGCGCCCGTATCGGGCGCGGCCACCGGGGCGGGTCAGGCGACGGGCTGCGGTTCCAGGCGTTCG
The DNA here is from genome assembly GCF_004328625.1 of Streptomyces seoulensis. Classification (NCBI taxonomy): domain Bacteria; kingdom Bacillati; phylum Actinomycetota; class Actinomycetes; order Kitasatosporales; family Streptomycetaceae; genus Streptomyces; species Streptomyces seoulensis. The sequence goes on along the minus strand of NZ_CP032229.1, from coordinate 6,184,339 downwards.
GCGCCGGTGTAGACGTTCATGGAGTCGCCGCGCAGGAAGCCGACCAGGGTGACGCCGCTCTCGGCGGCGAGGTCGGCGGCGAGCGAGGACGGGGCGGAGACGGCGGCGAGCATCGGGATGCCGGCCATGACCGCCTTCTGCACCAGCTCGAACGAGGCGCGGCCGCTGACCATCAGGACGCAGCCGCGCAGCGGGAGCATCCCGGAGCGCAGGGCGTGTCCCACGACCTTGTCGACGGCGTTGTGCCGGCCCACGTCCTCGCGCAGGCAGAGCAGTTCGCCGTCGGAGGAGAAGAGACCGGCCGCGTGCAGACCGCCGGTGCTGTCGAACACCTTCTGGGCGGCACGGAGCTTCTCCGGCAGGGTCGCCAGCATCTGCGGGCTCATGCGCAGCCCGTCGTCGGCGACGGACCAGGCGGCGACGGTACGGACCGCGTCCAGGCTGGCCTTGCCGCACAGGCCGCAGGAGGACGTGGTGTAGAAGTTGCGCTCCAGGGAGGCGTCGGGGGCCTCGACGCCGGGGCCGAGGACGACGTCGACCACGTTGTAGGTGTTGCTGCCGTCGTCGGTGGCGCCCAGGCAGTAGCGGATGCCGGCCACGTCGGCCTCGGCGTGCGCGACGCCCTCGCTGACCAGGAAGCCGGCGGCGAGGTCGAAGTCGTCGCCGGGGGTGCGCATGGTCACCGTGAGCGGGCGGCCGCCGACGCGGATCTCCATCGGCTCCTCGGCGGCCAGGGTGTCCGGGCGGTGCGAGGACGCGCCGTCACGGATGCGGAGCACTCGACGCCGCACGGTCACTCGTCCCATGGTCTTCTTCCTCTCCTCGGGCTCCGGGCCGGGGTTGCCGTCACCTCTGGAGCCAGTGTGGGCCCGCCCTGCGGGGGGCCGCTTGTCGGGGCGGCGGGCCGGGCCGTGGCTGGGGCCCGCCGGGGTCGGCTCCTGCGGTGACGGCATGCGGCGGTGGCGTGGGGAATCCACTCTAGGTGACGCCGTGGTACGAGGAGAGGGCGGAAGTACGGGCGTGGCGGCCCGGCCACGGGCGGGGCGCCGGATACGGGTGGCAGCCGCGGACGGCCCGGTTCCGCCGGGAAGCGGGCACCGGGCCGTCCGCGGTTCACGTCCCCTCCCGGACCGTCGGGAGGGGAGTCGGGGGCCGGGTCAGCCGGCGAGGCCGGGGGCCGGGATGCGGGACGGCTCCAGCCGGATCAGCACGCCCTTGGAGGTGGGGCAGTTGCTGATGTCGGCGACGCTGTCCAGCGGGACGAGCACGTTGGTCTCCGGGTAGTACGCGGCGGCGGAGCCGGGGCTCGTCGGGTAGGCGACGACCTTGAAGGACTCGGCGCGGCGCTCCTTGTCGGTCCACACGCTGACCAGGTCGACCATGTCGCCGTCGCGGAAGCCGAACTGCTCCAGGTCGGCCGGGTTGACCATGACGACCCGGCGGGCGTTGTGGATGCCCCGGTAGCGGTCGTTGGGCGCGTACCAGATGGTGTTCCACTGGTCGTGCGAGCGCAGCGTCTGGAGCAGCAGGTGGCCTGCGGGCACGTGCGGCATCTCGAACCGGCTGGCCCAGAACTCGGCCTTGCCGCTCGGGGTCGGGAAGGTGTCGCTGTTGACCGGGCTCGGCAGGTTGAACCCTCCGGGCTGCCGGATGCGCTCGTTGAAGTTCTCGAAGCCGGGCACGACGCGGGAGATCCGGTCCCGGATACGGTCGTTGTCGGCCTCGAAGTCCTGCCACGGGATGCCGTACGTGTCGCCGAGGGTGGCGATCGCCAGGCGGCTGATGATGGCGACCTCGCTGAGCAGGTGCTTGGAGGCCGGGGGCAGCTTGCCGTGCGAGCGGTGGACGTCGCTCATCGAGTCCTCGACGGTGATCCACTGCTCGACGCCGTTCTGCATGTCCCGGTCGCTGCGGCCCAGGGTGGGCAGCAGCAGCGCGGTGTCGCCGCAGACGGTGTGGGAGCGGTTGAGCTTGGTCGAGATGTGCGCGGTCAGCGAGCAGTTGCGCATGGCCTGCTCGGTGTACTCGCTGTCCGGGGTGGCGCGGACGAAGTTGCCGGCCACGCCGAGGAAGAACTTGGCCTTGCCCTCGTACATCGCGCGGATGCCCTGCACGGCGTCGTAGCCGTGGTGGCGGGGCGGCTCGAAGCCGAACTCGCGGCCGAGCGCGTCCAGGAACGTGTCGGACATCTGCTCCCAGACGCCCATCGTGCGGTCGCCCTGCACGTTGGAGTGGCCGCGGACCGGGCAGACACCGGCGCCGGGCTTGCCGAGGTTGCCGCGCAGCATCAGGAAGTTGACGATCTCGCGGATGGTGGCGACACCGTGCTTCTGCTGGGTCACGCCCATCGCCCAGCAGACGATGGCGCTCTTGCTCTTCATGACCCGCTCATGGACCTCCTTGATCTCGTCCAGGGTCATGCCCGTGGCGAGGAGGATGTCGTCCCAGGAGATCTTGCGGACGCTCTCGGCGAACTCCTCGAAGCCGCGGGAGTTCTTCCGGATCCACTGGTGGTCGAGCACGGTGCCCGGCGCGGCGTCCTCGGCGTCGAGCAGCAGCTTGTTGAGGCCCTGGAAGAGGGCCATGTCGCCGCCGGCGCGGATGTGCACGAACTGGTCGGCGATCTGGGTGCCGTTGCCGATGACACCGCGCGCCTTCTGCGGGTGCTTGAACCGCATCAGGCCGGCTTCGGGGAGGGTGTTGACCGCGACGACCTCGCCGCCGTTGCGCTTGGTCTCCTCCAGCGCGGCGAGCATGCGCGGGTGGTTGGTGCCGGGGTTCTGGCCGACCAGGAAGATCAGGTCGGAGTGGTGGATGTCGTCCAGTGAGACGCTGCCCTTGCCGATGCCGAGCGCGGCGCCGAGGCCCCAGCCGGTGGACTCGTGGCACATGTTGGAGCAGTCGGGCAGGTTGTTGGTGCCGAACGCGCGGGAGAACAGCTGGAGGAGGAAGGCGGCCTCGTTGTTCAGCCGGCCCGAGACGTAGAACATCGCCTCGTCGGGGGAGGTGAGCTGCTTCAGCTCCTTGGCCAGGACCTCGAACGCCTTCTCCCAGCTGATGGGCTCGTAGTGGGTGGCGCCGGGCCACTTCACCATGGGCTCGGTGAGCCGGCCCTGCTGGTTGAGCCAGTAGTCGGACTTCGAGTCCAGCTCGGCGATCGAGTACTGCTGGAAGAACTCACGGGTGACGCGGCGCGAGGTGGCCTCGTCGTTGATGTGCTTGGCGCCGTTCTCGCAGTACTCGTTGAAGTGCCGCTTCTTGTCCTCGGGCCAGGCGCAGCCGGGACAGTCGATGCCGTCGATCTGGTTGATGTTCAGCAGCGTGAGCATGGTGCGCCGCGGGGAGGTCTGGCTGAGCGAGTACTCCAGCGCGTGCGTCACGGCCGGGACACCGGTCGCCCACGTCTTGGGAGGCGTGACCGTCAGTTCGTCGATCGGGTCCTCGATGCTGCTGCTCATGGTGTGTCTGCCTCTTTCGTGAATACGAATCCCGCCGAGCGGTATTTTCTTTGATCCCGCGAAGGAAAGTCAAAGAGGCCGCGTCGATCACGCGATAGGTATCGCTTATCTCCCGGTTCCGCTCGCCGCACGAAGCATCGCACATTTCGCCGTACGGCGTTGACCAGGCATGATGGGGCGAGGAGGGCGCCTCTCGGGGCGAGGATAACTACCGCCTATTACCCGATCGACCACCCCTCTTTGACTCGGGCGACAAATTGGCCGACGCTGTCCGGCGAACGCCAAATCGATAATTCACATTCAGGAGATGCCTGCCGTGTATCTGGCACTGGCCCCGGACACCATCGCGCGATGGCAGTTCGGGATGACCACCGTCTACCACTACCTGTTCGTGCCCCTCACCATCAGTCTGGTGGCGATCACGGCGGGCCTGGAGACGGCGTACGTCCGCACGGGCAGGACGAAGTACTTCCACGCCACCAAGTTCTGGGGCAAGCTCTTCCTGATCAACATCGCGCTGGGTGTCGTCACCGGGCTGGTGCAGGAGTTCCAGTTCGGGATGAACTGGTCCGCCTACTCCCGCTTCGTGGGCGATGTCTTCGGCGCGCCGCTCGCCATGGAGGCCCTGCTGGCCTTCTTCTTCGAGTCCACCTTCATCGGACTGTGGATCTTCGGCTGGGACAAGCTGCCCAAGAAGATCCACTGCGCGTGCATCTGGATGGTCTCGATCGGCACGATCCTGTCGACGTACTTCATCCTCGCCGCCAACTCCTTCATGCAGAACCCGGTCGGCTTCAGCCTGGACAAGGCGGCCGGCAAGGCGCATCTGACCGACATCGGCGCGGTGCTCTTCCAGAAGCTCAACCTGGTGGTGGTCGCCCACACCCTGACGGCCGCGTTCCTGACCGGCGCCGCCTTCGTCATGGGGATCTCGGCCATGCACCTGTGGCGTGCCGCCCGGCTCCAGCGCCGGGGCAGGCCCACCGACCTCAAGCAGGTCGCGGCCATGCGGACCTCGCTCCGGCTCGGCCTGGTGCTGGCCGTCGTCTTCGGCCTCGGCACCGCGATCAGCGGTGACAAGCTCGGCGAGGTGATGTTCGAGCAGCAGCCGATGAAGATGGCCGCAGCCGAGGCACTGTGGGACAAGGAGGCACCGGCCCCCTTCTCCGCCTTCTCGGTCCCGGACGTCGCCCACCAGCGCAACAGCGTCGACGTACAGGTCCCCGGCCTGCTCTCCTTCCTGGCGCACAAGGACTTCCACTCGGCGGTCCCCGGCATCAACGACACGGCGAAGGCCGAGGCGGCCGCGTACGGCGGTTCGCCGGCCGAGTACATCCCGAACGTCCCCATGACGTACTGGGGTTTCCGGGCGATGATCCTGTTCGGCATGACCTCCTTCACCCTCGGCGCGGCCGGACTCTGGCTGACGCGAAGGAAGTTCTGGGTCGCCCCCGAGCACCGCACCGGCTCCTTCGACGTGCCCCGGCTGATGCTCACCAGGAACCGCGAACTGGGCGCCGTGGGCGCCGGTCTGGCCTGGCGGGCGGGCATCCTCACGATGGCCTTCCCGGTGATCGCCAACTCCTTCGGCTGGATCTTCACCGCGATGGGCCGTCAGCCCTGGGCCGTCACCGGCCTGTTGCGCACCGTGGACGCGGTCTCCCCGAACGTCTCGCTGACCGAGCAGCTCATCACGCTCATCGGCTTCAGCCTGCTGTACATCGCGCTCGCCGTGGTCGAGCTCAAGCTGCTGGTGAAGTACGCGGGCGCCGGACCGGTCACCACCGAACGGCCACCGCTCAGGGACATCAAGCTCGGTGGCGCCTCCACGCTCGAGGGCTCCCCGAGGGACGCCGACAAGCCGCTCGCCTTCGCCTACTGATCCGTAAGAGAGAGTCCGGAACCGTGCATCTCCATGACCTCTGGTTCTTCGTCATAGCCCTGCTGTGGGTCGGCTACTTCTTCCTGGAGGGCTTCGACTTCGGGGTGGGCATCCTGACCCGGGTGCTCGCCCGCGGGGAGACCGAGCGCCGTGTCCTGCTCAACACCATCGGCCCCGTCTGGGACGGCAACGAGGTCTGGCTGGTCACCGCGGCCGGCGCGACCTTCGCCGCCTTCCCCGACTGGTACGCCACCCTGTTCAGCGGCTTCTATCTGCCGATGTTCGTCATCCTGCTCTGCCTGATCCTGCGCGGTGTGGCCTTCGAGTACCGGCACAAGCGCGACGGCGAGCGCTGGAAGCGCAACTGGGAGGCGATCGTCTTCGTCACCTCGCTGGTGCTGGCCTTCCTGTGGGGCGTGCTGTTCGCCGCGATGGTCCACGGCCTGCCGATCGGCGCCGACCACGAGTACCACGGCGGCCCCGCCGAACTGGTCCAGCCGTACGCGCTGCTGGGCGGCGTCACCACGACCGTGCTGTTCACCTTCCACGGCGCGGTGTTCGCCTCGCTGAAGACGATGGGCAGCATCCGGCACCGGGCGCGGCATCTGGCCCAGAAGGCCGGTGTGCTGACCGTCCTGCTGCTGCTGGCCTTCCTGACCTGGACCCAGGTCGACACCGGCAATGTGCGCAGCCTGGTCGCGGAGGCCGTCGCCGTGCTCGCGGTGCTGGTGTCGCTGGGCTTCAACTTCGGTGCCCGCGAGGGGCGGGCGTTCGTCGCCTCCGGGCTGAGCGTGGTGGCGTCCACCGCGATGCTCTTCCTGGCCCTGTTCCCGCAGGTGATGCCGTCCAGCCTCAACGCGGCGTGGAGCCTGACCGCGGCCAACGCGGCCGCCGGCTCGTACACGCTGGGGATCATCACCTGGGTCGCCGGGTTCGCCACTCCGCTGGTGCTGCTCTACCAGGGCTGGACCTACTGGGTGTTCCGCAAGCGGATCGGCGTCCAGCACATCCCCGTCACCGCCCACGCGCCGAGCGCGCCGGCCGGGGTGCGGCGGCCCCCGGCGTGGCGATGACCGGGGGCCGGGGCACCGACCGTGATGATCATCTGAGCGGTCCGGTGTGCGCCGCACGTCCACCCGGAGCACGCCACCGCCGCCCGGTGCGGGCGGACCGCACACCGTACGACCGCCGACCGGCAGCACAGGAAGAAGGCAGGCCCGTGTCCCGACCGCTCACCGACCAGCACGGCGACACCGCCGCCCCGAAGCCGCTGGTGGACCGCTTCGGCCGCGTCCACACCGACCTCCGCCTCTCCCTGACCGACCGCTGCAACCTGCGCTGCACCTACTGCATGCCGGCCGAGGGCCTGGCCTGGCTGCCCAAGGACGAGCTGCTCGGCGACGACGAGATCGTCCGATTGGTCGGCATCGCCACCGGGCGGCTCGGCATCACCGAGGTCCGGCTGACCGGTGGGGAGCCCCTGGTGCGCCGGGGTCTGCCCGGTCTGGTCGCCCGGCTGTCCGGGCTTCCGAAGACGCCCGAGCTGTCCATCACCACCAACGGCATCGGGCTCGCCCGTACCGCCGGGGCGCTGCGGGAGGCCGGGCTCGGCCGGGTCAACGTCAGCCTGGACACCCTGCGCCCGGAGCGGTTCGCCGCCATCACCCGGCGCGACCGGCTGACCGACGTGCTGGAGGGGCTGCGCGCGGCCCGCGCCGCCGGTCTCGACCCGGTCAAGGTCAACGCGGTGCCGGTGCGCGGGGTGAACGACGACGAGATCGCGGACCTGACCGCGTTCGCCGTGGAGAACGGCTACCGGATGCGGTTCATCGAGTCGATGCCGCTGGACGCCCAGGGCGCCTGGGAGCGGGAGAAGATGGTCACCGCCGCCGAGATCCTGGACCGGATCGGCGAGCGCTTCACCCTCACCCCCGTCCCCCGCGAGGACAACGCCCCGGCCGAGGAGTGGCGGATCGACGGCACGGACGCGTACGTGGGCGTGATCGCCAGCGTCACCCGGCCGTTCTGCGGCAACTGCGACCGGGTACGGCTCACCGCCGACGGGCAGTTGCGCAACTGCCTGTTCGCCACCAAGGAGTCCGACCTGCGCGCCCTGCTCCGCGCGGGCGCCGACGACGACGCGCTGGAGGTCGCCTGGCGCTCCTGCATCGCCGTCAAGGGCCCCGGCCACGCCATCAACAGCGAGGACTTCCGCCGCCCCGACCGGCCCATGTCGGCCATCGGCGGCTGAGACCCGTACCGACACCCCGTACCGACACGCTGTACGGACACCCCGTACGGACACGACGAGTGAGGACCGACGAAGTGAACCGGATGCACGAATGGATCGCGGCGGCCAAGGCCGAGCTGGGCATCGACCTCGATGTCGACATCGCCGGGCTGCTGGACATGACCAAGGTGGTCGCGCACGAGGTGGCCCGCCCGGCCGCCCCGCTCACCTCCTTCCTGGTCGGCTACGCGGCCGCGCTCCAGGGCGGCGGCACCGGCGCGGTGTCGGAGGCGAACCGGAAGGTGACCGAGCTGGCCGAGCGGTGGGCCGCCGAGCACGAGAACGGCACGGCGGCGCTGTGACCGGCGGCCCGGCGCAGCACCCGTCCTGGGAGCGCGCCCGCTCCCTGGCACGCGCCGCCGCCGGGGCCGCGCTCCCCGGTGTGCCGCGCACCCTGGAGGACGCGCTCGGCCATGCCCTGGCCGAGCCGCTGACGGCGCTGACCGACCTGCCGCCGTTCGCCACCTCCGCCATGGACGGCTGGGCCGTGTCCGGACCCGGCCCCTGGCAGACGGGGGCGCGGGGTGTGCTCGCGGGCGAGCAGCCGGAACCGCTCGCGGCCGGTACCGCCGTGCCGATCGCCACCGGCGCGCCGCTGCCGCCGGGGGCGAGCGCCGTACTGCGCCGCGAGCACGGCGAGGTGGAGCGGTCCACGAGCCTGCTCCACCTCGCCGCCCCCGGCCCCCTCCCCGAGGGCCACGACGTGCGTCCGCGCGGGCAGGAGTGCGCGAGCGGTGAGCCGCTGCTCCCGGCCGGGACCAGCGTCACCCCGTCCGTGCTGGGCCTGGCGGCGGCGAGCGGCTACGACCGGCTGGTGGTGCACCGCCGGCCCAGCGTGGAGCTGTTCGTCCTGGGCGACGAGCTGCTGGACACCGGGGTGCCGCGCGGCGGCCGGGTCCGCGACGCGCTCGGTCCGCTGCTGCCGTCCTGGCTGCGCGGACTCGGCGCCGAGGTGATCGGCCGGCACCGGGTGGCGGACCGGCTGACGGAGCTGCGGGAGGCGGTGGCCCACTCACCCGCCGACGTCGTGATCACCACCGGCAGCACGGCTGCCGGGCCGGTGGACTTCCTGCACGAGACGCTGCGGCTGCTGGACGCGGAGCTGATCGTCGACTCCGTGTCGGTACGGCCGGGCCACCCGATGCTGCTGGCCCGGCTGCCCGCCACGGCGGACGGCCGCGTCCGCCTCCTGGTCGGCCTGCCCGGCAACCCGCTGGCCGCCGTGGCCGGTACGGCCACCCTGGCCGCGCCGCTGCTGCGCGCGCTCGGCGGGCACGCCGAACCCGGCCCGCGCGGCGCGGTGACCGCCGAGGCGCTGCCCGGCCATCCGCGCGACACCCGGCTGCTGCCGGTGCGCACGGCGGGCACCGGCGTGGCGCCGCTGCCGTACGACGGCCCCGCGATGCTGCGCGGGCTGGCCCTGGCCGACGCGCTGGCCGTGGTCCCGCCCGGCGGGGTCGCGGCCGGGGACGCGGTGGAGCTGCTGCCGCTGCCCACCGGCTGACCCACCCCCCGACCACCTCACAGACCCCCCGAGAAGGCGAAGGACATGGAGACGAAGACGGCGACCACCGGCACCATCCGCTACTGGGCCGCGGCCAAGAGCGCGGCCGGCACGGCGGAGGAGTCCTACCGGGCGGGGACCCTCGCCCAGGCACTGGAGCAGGCGCGCTCCCGCCACGCGGACGAGCCGCGCTTCGCGCGGGTCCTCGGGGTCTGCTCCTTCCTGGTGGACGGCGACCCGGTCGGCGTCCGCGACCACGCCTCGGTCGCGCTGCGGGACGGCGCCGTGGTCGAGGTGCTCCCGCCCTTCGCCGGTGGCTGAGCAGCCCCGTACCTCACCCACCTCCCCCTTCACCCGGAAACCGGATCACCTCATGCCGCTCCCCACCCTGCTCCCCTCCCCCATCCGCCTGCTCGGCCTGCGCGACACCCCGCTCTCCCTCGACGAGGTGTACGGCGCGGTCGGTGACGACGCGGCGGGCGGTACCGCGCTGTTCGTCGGCACGGTCCGTGACCACGACGGCGGCAGGTCCGTGTCGTCCCTGGAGTACAGCGCGCACCCCTCCGCCGAGGCCGAGCTGCGCCGGGTGGCGGAGGAGGTCGCGGCCGAGTTCCCGGTGCGCGCGCTGGCCGCCGTGCACCGTACGGGTCTGCTGGCGATCGGGGACGTCGCGGTGATCACGGCGGTCTCCTGTCCGCACCGCGCGGAGGCGTTCGCCGCGTGCCGCAAGCTCATCGACACCCTCAAGCACGAGGTGCCGGTCTGGAAGCGGCAGATCTTCGCCGACGGTGCCACGGAGTGGGTCGGCGCCTGCTGATCAGCCGGTGACGACGCCCGCGACCAGGTTGATGGTGGTGGCCAGCACGCTGATGCCGAACAGGTACGACAGCAGACAGTGCCGCAGCGCCACGGCCCGGATCAGCGGGTGGGAGACGCTGGTGTCGGAGACCTGGTAGGTCATGCCGAGGTTGTAGCTGAAGTAGAAGAAGTCCGGATAGGCGGGCTTCAGCTCGGAGTTGAAGTCGATGCCGCCCTCGGCCGGACCGTAGTACAGGTAGGCGTAGCGGGCCGTGTACATCAGGTGCAGCGCGGCCCAGGCCATGAGGACGCCGAGCAGCGCGATGGCGGCGGCGGCCCCGGTGTCGGCGCCGGAGCGGTGCGCGACCAGCATCAGCACGATGCCGCCGAGCCCGCACAGTGAGACGGCGACGACCACGAGTTCGTCCACGGCGGGCCGGAAGTCCTCGCGGCGGGCGTCGGCGCGGGTGGTCTCGGCGTCCATGGGCCACAGCACGATCCAGCCGGTGACCACGAAGACGGTGCCGACGGCGGCGATGCCGGACAGGATGGCCAGCGGCGCCGGATTACCGGTCAGGCCGACAGCAAGGCCGACGATCGCTCCGACGGCAAGACAGCCGCCGAGCCTGGGAACCGCGGACAACGGCAGCCACATGCTCATACGGCCCCACCCTAGGCCCTGTCACCACATTCCCGCCTGCGGTACGACGCCATGCACACGGCCTGCACAAGTCGATCAGGACTGGGCCGGGAGCAGGTGGTATACACCGAACATGCCCCCTTCACGCCGTTCCTCCCCCGCCGGTGGCGGCGGGCGCCGGTGGGACGCCTCCGGTGTCGGGCACGTGCTGTTCCCGCGCGGGGTACTGGCCCTCCAGCGGGTGGACGGCGCGCTGCTGTTCGCGGTGCGCGCGGCCCTGGCGATGGCGCTGGCGGGCCTGCCGGTGGTGCTGGCCGGCCGTCCCGACCTCGCGGTGTACGGGATGCTCGGGGCGTTCACCACGACGTTCGGCCGGAATCTGCCCTACCGCCGCCGGGCGTGGGCGCTGGCGTGGGTCGCGCTGGCCATGACGGCCTGTGTGGGCGTCGGTTCGGCGCTGGCGTCGGTGGCGCGTCCCTGGTCGAGTGTGGCCGGGGCGGCGGTGGTGGTCGCGGCGACGGCGCTGGTGGCGGGCGTGAGCAAGTACGTGTGCGACGCGACCGGGCTCGGCGGGCTGGGCGCGATCCTGCTGCTGTTCTCCTTCGCCGTGGCCGCCAACGCCACGACCACGCCGGGCCAGGTACTCCCCCGCACGGGCATGGCCGCGCTGGGCTCGCTGCTGGCGTGGGCACTGGCGCTGCTGGGCCGCCTGATCCATCCCGACCGGCCGCAGCGGCTGTCGGTGGCCGCCGCGCTGCGCCGGCTCGCCGAGCTGCTGGACTCCGCCCGAGGCGGTGTGGGCCGCTCCCGGCACCAGGCGACGGCCGCGGTGCTCCAGGCGTACGACTGTCTCGGGCTGGCGCCGCCGACCACCTCCAAGCGGCCCGGCGAGGACAACACCTGTGTCCGGCTGACCGACCTGTCCTGGTCGCTGCTGATCGACTCCACCCGTGGCACCCCCGAGGACCCTCCGGAGCTGGCCCGGCTGCTGCGGACCCAGGCGGGCATGCTGGCCGACCGGCACCAGCGGTATCCGCAGGTGCTGGCCGATCTGGCCGCGTACTCCTCGCTGCCCCCGGAGCCGGGGCGCCGCTTCTCGCCGCGCGCGCCGGTGCCGGACGACCCGGGGGCGCGGCGGGCCTGGGTGCTGGTGCGCGGGCGGCCCGGCGGGCGCAAGCCGGTGTCGGTACTGCTGGTGCCGGCGCTGCGGATGGTGCTGGGCACACTGGTGGCGGGCGGCGCCGCGCTGGCGCTGGGACTGGGGCACGGCTACTGGGCGGCGATCTCGGCGGCGGCCGTGCTGCACTCGGTGAACGTCCGCACCACGGTCCAGCGAGCGGTGCAGCGCACCCTGGGCACGGCGCTCGGGCTGATGATCGCGCTCGGGGTGCTGGCCGGGCATCCGGCGCCGGTGCTGCTGGCGCTGGTGATCGTGGCGCTGGAGTTCCTGATGGAGTACATGGTCGTACGCAACTATGGCCTGGGCGTGGTCTTCCTGACCCCGCTGGCGCTGCTGCTGAGCGATCTGGCCGACCCGGAGTCGCCGGAGGAGCTGATCGTGGACCGGGGACTCGGGTCGCTGCTCGGCATCGTCATCGGGCTCGTGTGCGCGCTGCTGGTGGTGCACGACCGGGCGGCGGTACGGGTGGAGCGGGCGCTCGCGCAGTGCACCGAGGCGACCGAGCGGGCCGAGCGGGCGCTCGTCCTGCGGTCCCGGCCGCCGCATCCGGTGGTCCCGGTCCATCTCGCCGTCAGCGTGGTCGAGTTGCGCGAGGCGGACGACGCGGCGGCGGGCGAACTGCTGTCGGCGGGCATCGACCCGGCGGCCCTCGCGGCGGCGGAACAGCGCGCGTACCTGCTGCTGGCGCGGCTTCTCCATCACTGATTGGGGCGGCAGTTGGATGTGCCGTTGCCCACGACTTCCGTAACTCCTCTGTGATTAGGTGGGGTTCCCGCGAGGGAAGACAGAGGAGGCTGATGCTCATATGTCAGTGCCACCTATGGGTGCGTTCGGATCCTTTGGTTCGTCGGACCCGTTTTCCGATCTACTGAATCGTTTCTTCGGTATGTCCACGGCGTCTTCGCCGCCGGCGGTGCAGCGCGTTCCGGTCGGCCGGCTGCTGACAGACTCCGCGCGTGAACTCATCGCGCGCGCCTCGCGGCGCGCCGCCGAGGACGGCAGCGAGGACCTCGACACCGAGCATCTGCTGTGGGCGGCCACCCAGGTCGAGCCGTCCCGCACCCTGCTCGCCCGCGCCGGTACCGACCCGGACGACCTGGCCAAGGAGCTGGAGGCGGCGCTGCCCTCGGGCAGCGGCACCCCCTCGGCCGAGCCGGGCCTGACCCCGGCCGCCAAGCGCGTGCTGATCGGCGCGCACGCCCGCTCGCAGGCCACCGGTGCCTCGTACATCGGGCCGGAGCACATCCTCCAGGCGCTGCTGGACCCGGGCAACGACCAGGCCGCCTCGGTGGCCCGCAATCTGGGCGTCGACACCGACAAGGTGGCCCGCGACGCCGGTTCCGCCGCGAAGGCCGAGGCCCGGCAGGAGCCGAGCAGCACGCCCACGCTGGACGAGTACGGGCGCGATCTGACCGCCGACGCCCGCGCCGGGAAGCTCGACCCGGTGGTGGGGCGCGGCGAGGAGATCGAGCAGACCATCGAGATCCTGTCCCGCCGGTCGAAGAACAACCCGGTGCTGATAGGCGAGCCCGGCGTGGGCAAGACGGCCATCGTGGAGGGGCTCGCCCAGCGGGTCGTCTCCGGTGACGTGCCGCGCACGCTGGAGGGCCGCCGGGTGGTCGAGCTGGACCTGGCCGGTCTGGTGGCCGGGGCGAAGTACCGGGGCGAGTTCGAGGAGCGGCTGAAGAAGGTCATCGACGAGGTGACGTCCGCTTCGCAGGACGTGATCCTCTTCATCGACGAGCTGCACACGGTCGTCGGCGCCGGTTCCGGCGGCGAGGGCTCGATGGACGCCGGGAACATCCTCAAGCCCGCGCTCGCCCGCGGTGAGCTGCATGTCGTCGGCGCCACCACGCTGGACGAGTACCGCAAGTACGTGGAGAAGGACTCCGCGCTGGAGCGCCGGTTCCAGCCGGTTAAGGTGCCCGAGCCCACCGTCGAGGAGACCGTCCAGATCCTGGAGGGCCTGCGCGACGCCTACGAGGCGCACCATCAGGTCCGGTTCAGCGACGCGGCGCTGGTCGCGGCGGCCGAGCTGTCCGACCGGTACATCGCGGACCGGTTTCTGCCCGACAAGGCGATCGACCTGCTGGACCAGGCCGGTGCGCGGGTGCGGCTGCGCTCGCGGGGCAAGTCCAAGGAGGTGCAGGACCGCGAGGACTCCCTCGCCCGGCTGAACCGGGAGAAGGACGAGGCGGTCGCCACCGAGGAGTTCGACCGCGCCAAGGAGCTCAAGCACCGGATCGCCGGGATCGAGACGGAACTCGCGCAGATCGAGGAGCGCCGCGAGGGCGTGGTCGCGGTCACCGAGAACGACATCGCGGAGATCGTGTCCCGGCGTACGGGCATCCCGGTGGCGCAACTGACCGAGAGCGAGAAGGAGCGGCTGCTCAAGCTGGAGGACGCGCTGCACGACCGCGTGGTCGGCCAGGAGGAGGCGGTCCTCGCCATCGCGCAGGCGGTGCGCCGCAACCGGGCGGGGATGGGCGACCCGGACCGCCCGGTGGGGTCCTTCCTCTTCCTCGGTCCGACCGGTGTCGGCAAGACGGAACTGGCGAAGGCGCTCGCGGAGCTGCTGTTCGGCGACGAGGACCGGCTGATCCGGTTCGACATGAGCGAGTTCCAGGAGAAGCACACGGTCTCCCGCCTGGTCGGCTCCCCGCCGGGTTACGTCGGCTACGACGAGGCGGGCCAGCTCACCGAGAAGGTGCGCCGCCAGCCGTACAGCGTCGTGCTGTTCGACGAGGTGGAGAAGGCGCACCCGGATGTCTTCCACACGCTGCTCCAGGTGCTGGACGACGGCCGGCTGACCGACTCGCAGGGCCGCACCGTGGACTTCCGCAACACGGTGATCATCCTGACCAGCAACATCGGCTCGCAGCTGATCCTCGCCCACCAGGGCAAGGTCGACGAGATCCGGAGTGAGCTGGAAGCGGTGCTCCAGGGGCACTTCCCGCCGGAGTTCCTGAACCGGATCGACGAGACGATCGTCTTCCACGCGCTCAGCGAGCAGAACCTCGGGCACATCATCGACCTGCTGCTGGACCGCAGCGCCCGGCGGGTGCGGGCGCAGGGGATCGGTCTTGAGGTCACCGAGGCGGCGAAGAAGCTGCTGGTGGCGCACGGTTACAAGCCGGAGTTCGGCGCGCGTCCGCTGCGCCGCACGATCCAGACCGAGCTGGACAACCGGATCGCGGAACTGGTGCTGTCCGGCGGCGCCGAGAAGGGCGACACGATCGTCGCCGACGTGAAGGACGACTCGCTGCACCTGAGCGTCCGTCACGGGGAGCCGGACGAGGTCGAGTCCACCGAGTGACACGTACAACTGACGGGGCGGTACGGGGATCTCTCCGTACCGCCCCTGTCGTGTGTGCGGGCGCTGGCGTGGACGGATGGGTGAGACGGGTGAGTACGAGGTGACCGACGCGGACACAGCGGTGGCGCTGGGCAGCGGGGACGTGCCGGTGCTGGGCACGCCGCGGCTGATCGCGTGGCTGGAGGCGGCGACCGTGCGGGCCGCGCAGCCGTTCACCGGGCCGGGCCGCACCACGGTGGGCACGGCCGTGCGGTTACGGCATCTGCGGGCCACGCCGGTCGGCGGGCGCGTGACGGTGTCCGCCGAACCTGCGCCGGACGCGTCGGGCGGTCGGCTCACCTTCGCGGTGCGGGCCGTCGACGGTTCGGGCGCGCCGGTCGCGGAGGGCGAGATCGACCGCGCCGTGGTCGACCGGGAGGCGTTCCTGGCCGGCTGATCAGACCGGGCTGTGGCCCTGGAGGTAGTCGTGCACGGCCGGCGGCAGCGCGTCCCGCTCGGCCTCCTCGAAGGCGACCCAGCGGATCTGTCCGTCCGGCAGCGAGGCCCCGCCGGAGGGCGAGTCGGTGAGCAGCTGGCACACCACCGCCGGGACAGCGTCCGGGGACTCGCCGTCGGCCGGGCCGAGCGGCTCGGTGCCGTCGACGAGGTAGCCGGTGAGTTCGTAGACGGCCCGCTCGGCGGTCGCGCCCCATGTCTCGGCCGGTTCGGCGGTGCCGGAGGGCAGCGTCCAGGGGGCGCCGTCCCCCTGGGTCACCAGCAGCAGCTTTCCGTCGTACACCGCGACCGCCAGTACCCGGCCGCCGGCCTCCCGCTCGGTAGTCATCGCCCCGTCCCCTCCCCGTACGCACGCCGACCGCCCGGCCCGACGGCCGGACGGTCGTTCCCTACCCAGCGGCCGGGCGGTGCACCCGGCGGAGTCAGGACGTCCTGATCGCGGCGAGGAACTTCTGCGGGTCGGTGTCCACTTCGCCCTCGACCGTGGTGACCGGGATGTTCTCCTGGTCGAACCAGACGGCCGGGGTGCCGGGCAGGCCGAAGGTCTCGAAGGTGGAGATGGACTCCCCCGCCCAGGTCAGATAGGTGTCGTCGGAGATCTTGCGGTCGAAGCCGTCCGAGCGCAGGCCGTCCACGTCACCGGCGACCGACAGCAGCACCGAGCCTTGGGAGAACTTGTCCTCGGCGGGTGGGAAGGGCTGGTGGTCGAAGAGGGCGCCGAGGTAGGCGATGAACTGCTTCTGTCCCTCGTCGCTCGCGGCGGCGAGCGCGCCGAGCGCCTTCTGGTCGCCGTTGCCGCCCACGGTGTCGTCCATCGTCCCGGCGAAGTGGAACTTCACCGCGTACTTTCCGTCGTCGGCGCCCTTCTGGATGGTGTCCAGGAGCGCCTTCGCCATCCGGGCGGAGGCACGGTCGCGCATCTCCAGGAAGACCTGGAGCACATGCGGCGCGGACAGGTCGCCGTAGTACAGCGTGGTGCCTTCGTCGCCGGTCGTGTTCGCGGGAGTCATGTGTCGAGCTTGGCACAGATGACCGTGGCGCACGAACGGTGCGGACGGCCGGTGGGCGGAGTCCGGTCGGCACGACACGACGGGGCTCGCGGCGCAGTCTGGAGGGGTGGACTCATCGCACAACCGGGCCCCGGACCGAGGCCGTGACCTGGACAGGGCCGTGCTCGACGCACTGTTCGCCGACTCGCCGCACCCGCTGTACGTGCTCGACGGCACGCTGCGGCTGGTGGGCTTCAACGACGCGGCCGGCGACTTCGGCCCCCTGCCGCTGGGCGGCGCGCTGGGGCAGCCGCTGAAGCACTGGGCGGCCGGTCTGCACCAGGAGCCGGTGGAGACGATGCTGCGCGGGGTGCTGGCCACCGGGGAGCCCCGGCGGGACGTGGAGGTGGCGGGCGGGGCCTCGCCGGGCACGCCGGACCGGGTGCTGGCGCTGTCCGCGTTCCGGCTGCGGGACGCGGACGGCGGACTGCCCGGGGTGGCGCTCAGCGTGGTGGACGCCACCGAGAGGCACCGGGCGCAGGTGCGGCTGGGCGTGCTGCGGGAGGCGAGCGCCCGGATCGGCACCAGCCTGGACACGGTGCGCACCGCGCAGGAACTCGCCGACATCGGGGTGCCGGACCTGGCCGACACCATCGTGGTGGACGTACTGGACGCGGTACTGCGGGGCGACGTTCCGGCGGTGGAGTCGCTGGGCCGGGATCTGCTGCTGCGCTGTGCCGGGTTCCGGTCGGTGCGGGCGGCGAACGGGCACCGGGCGGTGGAGGTCGGCTGTGTGATGGAGCCCGGTCTCACCTCGCAGTACAAGGAGGTGCTGACCGAGGGGCGCCCGGTGCTGATCACCGAGCACGACAGGGCGCCGGCCGGGAACTGCGGGCAGGAGGTCGCGCAGGCGAACGGCGCGCACTCCAAGATGGCGGTGCCGCTGGCCGCGCGGGGCGGGGTGCTGGGCCTGGCGCGGTTCTACCGGGGCCGGGGCACCGCGCCGTTCACCGAGGACGACCTGCGCCTGGCCACCGAGCTGACCCGGCACACCGCGCTGTGCCTGGACAACGCCCGGCTGTACACGCGGGAGCGTTCGGTGGCCCGTATCCTCCAGCTCAGTCTGCGGCCCGCGCACGTTCCGGGGCACAGCGCGGTGGCCACCGCGCACAGCTATCTGCCGAGCAGCACCAGCGGGGACTGGTTCGACATCATCCCGCTGTCCGGGGCGCGGGTGGCGCTGGTGGTCGGGGAGCCGCCGACGCGGGGCATCCGGGCCGCCGTCACGATGGGCGGTCTGCGGGCCGCGATCGGCGCGCTGGCCTCGCTGGACCTGCCGCCCGAGGAGCTGCTGGAGCGGCTGCACGATCTGGTGGGCCGGCTGGACGCGGAGGAGTCGCGGCACCCGGACGAGTCCCTGGACAGTCTGCGCGCGGGCACCTCGTGTCTGTACGCGGTCTACGACCCGGTGGCGCGCCGGTGCACGGTGGCCAGCGCGGGCCATCCGCCGCCGGCCGTGGCCCGGCCCGACGAACCGGTGACCTTCGCGCAGGTGCCGGTCGGCCCGGCGCTGGGCCGGGGCGCGCCCCGCTACCGCGCCGGGCACTTCGACGCGCCCGAGGGCACGCTGATGGTGCTGTGCAACCCGGTGCTGCTGCGCGACGCGAGCCCCGACTCGGCGGATCAACTGACCCGGCTCGAAAGCGCGTTGCAGCCTCGGGACTGCCCCCTGCCGCAGATCTGCGACGCCCTGCTGCACGATCTGGCGCCGCACCATCCGGCCGACGACGGGGTCCTGCTGGTCGCCCGTACGCTCACCCTGGGCGCCGACAAGGTGGCCTCCTGGTCGCTGCCGAACGAGCCGCAGGCGGTCTCGCTGGCCCGCGAGCGCACCGACGAGCGGCTGGGGCACTGGCATCTGGCGGACCTGGCGTTCACCGCGACCCTGGTGGTCAGCGAGCTGGTCACCAACGCGGTCCGCTACTCCGACGGGCCGGTCCGGCTGCGGCTGGTCCGTGACCGGGCCCTGATCATCGAGGTCACCGACGACAGCAGCACCGCCCCGCAGCTGCGGCAGGCCGATGACGACGACGAGCACGGACGCGGGCTGACGATCACCTCCCAGCTCACCGAGCGCTGGGGCACCCGGCGGGAGCACCGGGGCAAGACGATCTGGGCCGAACTCGCTGTCCACGTATGAGAGTTGGGGTGTGAACGGGTGTGACGCGATCGGCTGCCCGGTGCCTTCCGTGACGGCTGTGCCGTGGTGGACACTGCGCTCCACGCATTCCGCGCTCCCACCCCCCATCACAGCCGAGGGCCGCCTCCATGCCGACCGCTCCCCGTTCCCTGCGCCTGGCCGCCACCGCCGCCGGGCTGCTGCTCGCCTCCAGCATGACCATCACGGCCCATGCCGCACCGGTGCCCACACCGGCCCCGGCCGCGCAGGCCGCCACCCGGGCCGCCGCCGACTGGTCGGCCCCGCTGTCGACGCAGGGCCGGTACATCGTGGACAGCCGGGGCAACCGCTTCCGGCTGAAGGCCGCCAACTGGGACGGAGCACAGGGTTCCTACAACGGCAGCGGCGACGTGGACGACCCGGCCAGCCACCACGCGGGCCAGAACGCGCACGACATCCCGCTCGGCCTGGACCGGGTGCCGATCGCCCGGCTGCTCTCCGACTTCCGGGAGCTGGGCGTCAACACCATCCGGCTGCCCTTCTCCAACGAGCTGGTGCACCGCACGACACCCGTCCCGGACGCGGCGGTCACCGCCAACCCGCAGCTGCGCGGCAAGACCCCGCTCCAGGTGTACGACGCGGTCGTGGACGCGCTCAGCCAGGCCGGGTTCGCCGTGATCCTGAACAACCACACCAACACCTCCCGCTGGTGCTGCGGCATCGACGGCAACGAGCGCTGGAACAGCAGCCAGTCGACCGGGCAGTGGGCGGACGACTGGGTGTTCATGGCCCGCCGCTACGCCTCCGTGCCCGGCGTGGTCGGCGCCGACCTGTACAACGAGGTCCGCCGGGACATCCTGGACGATCCCAACTGGGGCCTGGGCGACGCCCACGACTGGTACGCGGCGGCCCAGACGGCCGGCGACCGCATCCTCACCGAGGCCAACCCCCGGCTGCTCATCGTGATCGAGGGCATCAACTGGACCGGCATCCCGGTCGACGGACTCCCGCACGGGCGCCCCCAGTTGACCCCGGCCCGCACCCTCTCGCACACCCTGGTGGACTCCCACAAGCTGGTCTACTCGGCCCACTTCTACGGCTACACCGGCCCCCGGCACAGCGGCGCCACTGGTATCGGCGAGACGCACGACGCCCGCTACCAGGACCTGTCCCGCGACGAGTTGAACGCGGCGCTCACCGACGAGGCGTTCTACGTGGAGGAGTCGGGCCGCCACTACACCGCGCCGGTGTGGATCAGCGAGTTCGGCGCCGGTGCCGGGGAGACCAACCCGGCGACCCGCGCCTGGTTCGGCAACGTCACGGACTACTTCACCGACCACGACGCCGACTTCGCGTACTGGCCGCTGGTCGGCTTCGACGGGCACGACGACTGGGCGCTGCTCCGCTACGACGAGGGCGGCCGCCGCTCCGGGCTCCTCGACTCCGGCGACTGGCGGGCCCCGGTCTGGCGGCACCTGATGGACACTCCGGGGAAGACGGGGTCCGTGCCGGCGGCCGCCGTCTGGAAGATGCTCGACACCGACCACGGGGACGCGGTGGAGTCGCTGCGGGTGCGCGGAACCGGCGACTGGGACTCGGGCGCGTACAAGGCGGCCTGCCCGGACGGGCTGCGGCTGGCCGGGCTGAGCCACACGGGCGGGCGCGGGCTGTGCACGGACGCGGGGGCGCCCGGTCTGCGCGCGGCGGACGGCGCGCAGAGCGTCGTCAAGGACGAGCGCTTCGTCTCCGGCGGCGACTGGGCCTCCGGCTACACCAAGCTGCAGTGCCCGTCCGGTGCGTTCCTGATCGGCTACGGCCTGCGCGGCGAGCGGGTGTCGTCGGCGCTGTGCGCACCGGGGCGCTCCGCGCTGGCGGGCGGCGGGCGGACCGTGTGGTTCGACCGCTCCGACAACCGCCCCGCCGACGGCGCGGGCGGCGAGTTCGCCGAGGGTGCGTACAAGGGACAGTGCGCGGTGAACGAGTACGCGGCCGGGATCGCCTTCACCACCCGGCTCGGCGCCCGGCAGGGTCCGGCGGCTCTGCTGTGCCGGACCCTGCCGTAGCTCAGCCGGGGTCGGTGACCTCGAAGGAGAGGTCGTTGTCGACCGTGTAGTAGGGGCGGACGAGTTGACCGCCCCCGGGCGCGGCCGCGTACACGAAGGAGTGCTTGCGGTCCGCGACGTCGTCCAGGACGCGGCCCACCCGGACGGGGGCCGCGTCGGGGGCGGGCAGGACGTGGACGTCCCAGTAGCGGACGTCCACGCCGGTGAGGTCCGCGTGGTCGACGCTGAACCGGAAACCCCGGCCGTCCGCGTCGGCGTTCGGGCTCAGGACGCGCTCCTCGCGGCTGCGCCGCCCGCGCAGCCGTACGACGGCGTCCTCGCCCAGCGCGGTGCCGTGCAGTCGGGCGGTGACGGTGGTGGCCGTGTCGCCGACCTCGACCGGCCCGGCCTCCGCGTGCGCGGGGCGCAGCCAGGCGCGTACGGCGAGGAAGCCGTCCATCGCCCGGTACGGGACGCGGACCGCCACCGGGGACGGCCGGTCGACGCGGGCGCCGTCGACGAGGACCCGCAGGTCCAGCGGGCCGGAGGTCAACTGCTGTGGCTCGGCGTCCGGTTCGCGCTCCAGGAAGGCGTCCCAGCGGCCCTCCTGCAGCGGGGGCCGCGCCTCCAGCACGGCGAGGGACCGCCCATCGCCGGAGGCTTCCAGCGGGAGCCTGCGTACGGCGGGGTCGGGGACGCCCTTGCGGGGCCTGGCCTTCAGGAGCAGGTGCGCGGAGTCCGGGGCGGGGAGCGGGAGGGCGAAGGTGAGGCGGCCGTCGGCGTCCGCCACGCAGGTCGCGCGGATCACGGCGTTCATCGGCGCCACCCCCGCACGGTGCGCACCGCACGGGCGGCGGCGGTGTGGGCGAGGTCGTGGGCGCTCTGCCCGGCGGCCGTCAGCCTGCGGCGCCCGGCACCGGGTTCGCCGGGCGGCCGTCGTCCCGCCCGCTTGGCGGCGAGCGCGTCGGCGAGCAGGTGCTCGGCGCGGGCCACCACGACCTCGGGGGCGTAGCGGCGGGCGTTCTCCAGGGCGGACTTGCCCATGGTGCGGCGCCGTTCGTCGTCGCGGACGAGTTCCAGCAGGGCGGCGCCGAAGGCGTCCGGGTCGCCGACCGGCACGAGGCGTCCGTCGACGCCGTCCTGGATGATCTCGCGAGGCCCGTGGGCGCAGTCGGTGCTGACGACGGGCAGCCCGCAGCGCATCGCCTCGACGATGGTCATGCCGAAGGGTTCGAAGGTGGAGGAGGCGGTGGCGATGGACGCCTTGACCCACTCGGACTCCATGGGCACGGCGGCGCCCATCAGGTAGGCGTGGTCGCTGAGGCCCAGTCGCTGGATGAGGGCGCGCAGCCGGTCGCGTTCCTCGCCTCTGCCGTAGACGCGCAGCCGCCAGTCGGGGTGGGCGGCGGCGACGTGCGCGAAGGCGCGGATCAGGGTGTCGTAGTCCTTCATCGGGACGAGCCTGCCGGCGGCGACGATCAGCCGGGAGTCGCCGTCGGCGGGCGGGAGTTCGGGGTCGGGGACGCTGTTGGGCAACGCCTCGATCCGGACCCCGGGCAGCCAGGTGCCGTGCCGGTAGGCGCGGGCGTCGGCGTCGGTGACGGTGGTGATCAGGTCGAGGCCGCGGTAGGCGCGGCGCAGTACGGTGCGCAGCCGGCGGGAGTGGTGGTCCCAGGTGAGGTGTTCCTGGCCGACGCGCAGGATCCGGCCGGGTGCCTGGCGGGCGAGGTGCACGTTGAGGCCGGGGCGGGTGCCAATGACGACCTCGGCGTCGGTGCCGGTGAGGTGGGCGGCGATCCGCTCGTCGGTCAGCCTGCTGTACTCGTGGTGGCGTCCCTCGGCGGCCGGGAAGACCCGTGCGGGTTCGCGGTGCGCCGGGTGGTCCTGCTCCTCGCGCAGGTCCACCAGGGGGCGCAGCCGGACACGGGGGTCCAGGGTGAGCGGGGGGCGTTCGCGGCTGCGGAGTACGGACACGATCTCCACGTCGTGCCGTTCGGCGAGCGCTCCGGCCAGGTTGAAGGTGGTGGTGATCGTCCCTCCGATCGCATACGCGTTGTGGAGCAGGAAAGAGATCTTCATGCCGGTCCAGACCTTGTCGACACGGGCGCGGTTGCCAGACGTTACCGCTTCGTGCCGTCGGGGCCGGATCAGGGGGCGAGCACGGCCAGGTCCCGGGGGCGGACCCGGACGGTGACGGGGAGGACGGCCTCCACCTCGCCGTCGGCTCCGTACGGTACGGGCCGGTCGGCCTCGACGCGCAGTTCCCGGCCGCGCAGGACGCGTACCTCGGGGCGGCGGAGGTGGGCGCCGGTCTTCAGCTCGTTCATCAGGGTGAAGAACAGGCGGCGCGGGGCCTCGCGTATCAGCACGATGTCGAGGAGGCCGTCGTCGAGTTCGGCGGCGGGGGCGATGGCGCGGCCGAAGCCGTAGTAGGGGGAGTTGGCGGCGACGACGGTGTAGCCGCGGTGGTGCTGTTCCTCGCCGTCGAGGGTGATCCGGTAGTCGGCGGTGCGCCAGCCGGCCACGGCGCGCAGGCCGCCCGCGTAGTAGGAGGCGGCGCCGCGCAGCAGCCGGGACTGGTTGGCGTACCGGTTGGCGAGGGCGTCGACCCCGGCGTAGACGCTGCCGAGGACGACGGTGCGGGGGTGGACGGCGGACTCGACCTCGATGGTGTCGACGCGCCGGGGCTCGGCGTGCAGCAGGATCTCGGCGAGGGCGGCGGGGTCGGCGGGCAGGCCGAGGGCGCGGGCGAAGTCGTTGCCGCGTCCGGCGGGTACGAGCCCGAGCACGGCGCCGGTACCGCTGAGCGCTCCCCCGATGCCGCCGGCCATGCCGTCGCCGCCGACGGCGAGGACGACGCGGCCGTTCTCCCCGGCGCGCAGGGCGGTCTCACGGGCGTGGGCGAGGCTGTGGCTGTACTCGGTCTCCAGGCCGGCGCCGGCCTCGCGGAGGTGCCGGGCCACCTGGAGCAGCGTGGCGGCCCCGGTGGAGGCGCCCGCGGTCGGGTTGACCACGGCGGTGAACTCTCGCATCGGTGTGCCTCCGGGCGCGGTCAGTCGGTGGGGAGCAGGACGCCGGGGCTGAGCAGCCCGGCGGGGTCGAGGCGGTCCTTGACGGCGCGCAGCGCGCCGACGGCGAGGGGTCCGGCCTCGCGGACGTACCAGTCGCGGTGGTCGGTGCCGACGCCGTGGTGGTGGGAGATGGTGCCGCCCGCCGCGAGCACGGCCTCGTTGGCCGCGTGCTTGGCGGGGGTCCAGTGGGCGACGGGGTCCGCGCCCTGGGCGCTGACGACGGTGAAGTAGAGCGAGGCGCCGTTCTCGTACACGTGGGAGATGTGGCACATGACCAGGGGCGGGGTGCCGGCGCCGGTCAGGGTGTCGGTGAGGGCGGTGCGTACGGCGGTGTACAGCTCGGGTATCCGGGACCAGAACGCGGCGGTCTCCAGGGTCTCGGCGAAGGCGCCGGCGTCGAGGAGGGCGTCGCGCAGGTAGGGCGCCGCGTAGCGGCCCTCGGCCCAGCGTTCGCCGGGTTCGGCGCCGACGAGGGTGCCGCCGCACTCCCGCAGCACGGCGGCCGCCTCCTCGCGGCGCCGGGCGGTGTCGGCCACGGTGCCCTCGTAGCCGGTGACGGCGAGGCAGCCGGTGCCGCCGTCGGCGAGGGCGGCGCCGATGGCGTCGGGCTGGGCGAGGCCGACCAGGGTCTCGGTCTCGTCGGAGAGCCGGAGCACGGTGGGCCGGGGTCCGTCCTGGGCGAGCCTGCGCAGCGCGGTGGCGCCCTCGGCGAAGGAGGCGAACCGCCAGCCCTCGTAGAGGCGTTGCTCGGGCTGCGGCCGTACCCGGACGGTGACGGAGGTGATGACGCCGAACGCGCCCTCGGAGCCCAGGATCAGCTGGCGCAGGTCGGGTCCGGCGGCGGAGCGCGGGGCCCGGCCGGTCTCGATGGTGCCCTCGGGGGTGGCGAGGGTGAGGCCGAGGACCATCTCGTCGAACCGGCCGTACCCGGCGGACGCCTGGCCGCTGGAGCGGGCGGCGGCGAAGCCCCCGACCGTGGCCCACTCGAAGGACTGCGGGAAGTGGCCGAGGGTGAACCCCCGTGCGGCGAGCAGGGCTTCGGCCTGTGGGCCGCGCAGGCCGGGCTGGAGGACCGCGGTGCGGGAGACGGGGTCGAGGTCGAGCAGGGCGTCCATCCGGCGCAGGTCGAGCGCGATGAACTCCCGCCGCTCGGGGGCGAGTCCGCCGACGACGCTGGTGCCGCCGCCGAACGGCACGACCGCCACCCTGTGCGCGGCGCAGGCCCGCAGCACGGCGAGCACCTCCTCGTGGGAGGCGGGCAGGACGACGGCCTGCGGTACGTCGGTGAGATCGCCCGCGCGGATGCGCAGCAGGTCGGGCGTGGACTTGCCCCGGGTGTGCCGGACGCGGCTCCCGGTGTCGGTGCGGACGTGGTCCGCGCCGCCCACCGCGTCGGCGAGGTCCTTGAGGGCGGCCGGGGTGAGCGTGGGCTCGGGCAGCTCAAGGCCGTTCAGCGCGACGGGAGTCGAGGGGCTCGGGCGGACGCCGAGCAGGTCGTGCAGGAGCCCGGCCACCGCTTCGGGCAGGGGGGCCGCCTTCGCCGGGTCGCCCCAGCCGTTCCACAGCATGTCCATCGAACGGTCGTCCTCACCCAGTCGGTTCGGTGTGTGCGGCGCCATCTCACCCCGGCCGCCGGGGCGTTACACTGTTACACATGACGTCCATCCGTCACAACCGTTCGGACGCCGACACCGTGCTCGACGCGGTGCGCGACTGCGTCCTGGCCGTAGGTGTCCGCCGCACCACGCTCGCCGACGTGGCCCGCCGCGCCGGGGTCTCCCGGATGACCCTGTACCGGCGCTGGCCCGATCTGGGCACGCTGGTCGGCGACTTGATGACTCGCGAGTGGCTCGCCGTGGCCACCCGCGCGATGCCCGACGCGTCCGAGGGCCCGCACACCCGCGCCCGGATCGTGACCGGACTGGTCGCGGGCGTCACCGAGTTCCGGGACCACCCCCTGTTCCACAAGATCCTGGACGTCGACCCCGAGCTGCTGCTCCCCTACGTCCTCGACCGGCGCGGCGCCACCCAGGAGGCTCTGCTCACACTCCTGACCGACGCCCTGCGCGAGGGCCACGCGGACGGCTCGGTGCGCGTGACGCACCCCGAACGCCAGGCCCGCGCCGTGCTGTTGCTGGTGCAGTCCTTCGCGCTGTCGCTGCGCACCATGACCGACGAGGACGACGCCGAGCTGGACGCGACCGCCTTCCTGGGCGAGCTGCGCACCCTTCTGGAGAGGACCCTCACCCCATGAGCAACCGCGACCGCGCCGACCGTACGGCGGCACCGGGTTCGTCGCTCGACGCCGCCCGCCGCACCCGCGAGCTGGCCACGGCGGCCGGGGGCGGCACGGCCGACCTGCTGGTGGTGGGCCTCGGCGCGACGGGGGCGGGCGTCGCCCTGGACGCGGCGGCGCGCGGTCTGGACGTGGTCGCGATCGACGCCCACGACCTGGCCTTCGGCACCTCCCGCTGGAGTTCCAAGCTGATCCACGGGGGACTGCGCTATCTGGCGGCCGGGCAGTTCGACGTGGCGCACGAGAGCGCGGTCGAGCGGGGGGTGCTGATGACCCGTACGGCACCGCATCTGGTGGCCGCGCAGCCCTTCGTGCTGCCGCTGACCCCGCTGGTCTCCCGGGCGCAGGCGTCGCTGGCGTGGGCGGGGTTCCGGGCCGGGGACATGCTGCGGATGGCCGCCAGTACTCCGCGCCAGGTGCTGCCGGTGCCGCGCCGGCTGTCGGCGGCGGAGGCGCGGCATCTGGCGCCCTCGGTGCGCGCGGCCGGGCTGCGCGGCGGCCTGCTGTCCTGGGACGGCAAGGTGACCGACGACGCCCGCCTGGTCACCGCCCTGGCCCGCACCGCCGCCGCGCACGGCGCGCGCGTCCTCACCCGCGTCCGCGCCCTGTCGCTCGGCCCCACCGGAGCCCGCTTCCGGGACGAACTCACCGGCGAGGAAGGGGAGATCAGGGCGCGTGCCGTCGTCAACGCGACCGGCGTGTGGGCCGGCGGCCTGGTCGACGGTCTCCGCGTACGGCCCTCGCGCGGCACCCATCTCGTGCTGCGCTCCGAGCGGCTCGGCGCGCTCCCGGCGGGCCTGCACATACCGGTGCCCGGCGAGACCAACCGCTTCGTGCTGGTGCTCCCGCAGGGCGACGGCCGCACCTATGTGGGCCTCACCGACGAGCCGGTCGAGGGCGCGGTGCCCGACGTGCCCGAGGTACCGGAGACGGACATCGGCTTCCTGCTGGACGTACTGGGCTCCGTGCTGGACACGCCGGTGCGCCGGGACGAGGTGGACGGCGCGTTCGCCGGGCTGCGTCCGCTGCTGGACACCTCGGTGCCGGGTTCCCCGGACGCGGCCCGCACCTCGGACATCTCGCGCCGGCACGCGGTGCTGACCTCGGCGGACGGGGTGGTCACCGTGGTCGGCGGCAAGCTCACGACGTACCGGCGGATGGCGCAGGACGCGGTGGACGCGTGCGGTCTCACCTCGGCCCCGTCCCCCACCGCCGCGCTCCCGCTGGTCGGCGCGGCCGCCCCGGAGCGGCTGCGCGACCTGCCCGCCCCCGCCCGCCTGGTCCGCCGCTACGGCACCGAGGCCCCGGCCGTCCTGGCCCTGGCCGAGCGGGACCCCGCGCTCGCCGAGCCGGTACTCCCCGGCCATCCGGTCACCCGCGCGGAACTCCTCTGGGCCGCCCGCCACGAGGGCGCCCTCGACCCGTCCGACCTCCTGGACCGCCGCACCCGCATCGGCCTGGTCCTGGAGGACCGGGCCGAGGCGCTGCCGGTCGCCGCCGAGATCCTGTCGAGGGCCACCCCATCGGGCGTCTGATCCGTTTCACCGCTGACCGCCAGGGGCATCCGTTGCCCGTGATGCCCCCCGCGCGCGACTCCGTGGACCTCCGCTTCGACGGCTGGATCACCGGTATCGGCACGGCCTCCGGAACCCGCCTGGTCCTGGGCCACTGGCCCGACACCCCCTTCGGCCCCTTCAGCGACGTCATGCTGGAGCGGGCCGACGGCCATCGCACCCTGCTGGCGCCGACCCGTGAGGTGGCCGACTTCATCGCGGGGACGTACGCCTTCGACGAGGTGCGGGTCGTCCCCGTGGGGGTGCGGATCGCCGGGAACCGCTGGACGGTGACATCCGCCGCGCTGCTCGACCTCTGCTTCACCGTCGGCCGCCGGGGCGCCCTGGGCACCTTGCTCCGGCTGGCGTCCCCGGTCACCTCCCGGCCCGCCTTCGCCGCCCTGACCGACCCGGTGGCCCGCCTGCTGATGGGCCTCCGCACCCGGGGCTCCGCCGGGAACGGCCGCTACGAGTGGTACGGCGCCCGCGACCTGCACCGGCTCACGGCGGCGACGGCCACCTACGAGGGCCGCGACCTGGGCCCCCTCGCCCCGGTGGACCCACCAGTCCGCTTCGGCTTCGGCTCGACTCCGCGCACGCCGTGCCAGGTCAGGGTGACGACGACGGTGCGCACCCCGAGCTGACCCGGTCAGCCGTCCTCGTGCCGGTCGAGCGCGGCGAGCAGCCGGCGCAGGGCGGTCCGGGTCGCCCTGATCTCGTCCTCGGGGATGTCCCCGAAGAGGTCCCGGTGGGTCGCCTCGGCCCGTTCGGTGAGGCGGCCGAGGGCGACCCCACCGCTCTCGGTGAGCCCGAGCAGGGGCGAGCCCCGGTGGTCCGGGTTCGCGGTGAAGGCGGCGAGGCCGAGCTGGACGAGGTCGTTGGCGACGCGCTGCACGTTCTGCCTGCTCACCCCGAGCCGCCGGGCCACCTGGGGCACGGTCAGCCCGTCCTCGGACACCGCGCTCATCACCTGCCAGCGCGCCTGGGTGAGCCCCTCGGTGCCGGCGGTCCGCTCCCCCAGCCGCCGCAGGGCCCCCGCCGCCTCGTACACATCGGCGACCAGTAGGGCTGCCTCGTCCCGCATCCACGCCTCCCGCATGACAACGCGCTGCCAGTACGGCAGCTTGCCATGACTCTGATTGACAACATGTTTTCATAATGACAACGTATTGACATCAGCCGCACAGTCCACGGCAGGAGGCTTCCCCATGTCCACCCCCGCGATCCCCACCCTTGAGGCCGCCATGACCCGTGCCGCCGAGGTCCGTCCCAAGGTGGGCGGCTTCCCCTACCTCGCCGAGGCGCTCCGCCAGGCGGGAGTGACCCGCTGCGCGATGACCGTGCCGTCGAACGCGACGCTGTACCTCACCGAGGCCGGTCCCGTGGCCGTCCAGGGCGAGCCCCTGTTCACCGGCATGTCCGACATACCGCCCTTCGACCGTGCGGCCCTGATCGCCGCGCTCCGCGCCGACCAGGCGGGCGAGACCGCCTTCCCGGAGTTCGTCCGGGGCTGCTGGCAGGCGGGCGTGGTCCGGTACGACGTGGACCTGACCGCCCGCACCTGCACGTACTTCGGCGCGGGCGAGGAGAGTTACGTCGAGACGTACCCGGAGGTCACCCTCTGAGGGGCCGGTTCACGGCGTGCGCGGCGGATGCAGCCGCACCCGCGTCCCCACCGCCACCACCAGCACGATGGCGCAGGCCGTGAAGACCATGGCCGCCCCGCGTACTCCCAGCCCCACCGTCAGCGCGCCCACGCCGACGACCGGCAGCGAGATGCCGAGGTAGGCGACGACGAAGAAGGCGGAGATGGTGGCGCCCCGGTGTTCCTCGGGAGCCGCCGCGCCCACGGCGGTGAGGCCCGCGCGGAAGGCCATGCCCTGGCCCGCGCCGCCGGTGAGGGCGCCGACGAGCAGGAGCGGGAGGGACTCCACCAGCAGGGAGGCGCCGACCAGGATCAGGCCGGCGGCGAGGACGGCGCAGCCCCAGGGGAGGGCGGCGCGGGCGCCGATGCGGCCCATGAGGAGCTGGCCGCCGGTGGAGGCGCAGAAGACGCTGAAGACGACGGCGCCGGTCACCGCGAGGTTGTGCTCGCCGAGGGTCTCGGTGAGGAAGGCGGGCGCGACGGCGGTGAACAGGCCGAGCAGGGAGAACCCTGCGAACGCGGCCAGCGCGCAGGGCCCGAACACCCCGCGCACCTCGGGCGGCACCCGCATCCCCTGTGGCCTGAGCGGGGGCCGGCCTCCTTCGTGGTGGACGGTCTCGGTGAGCAGCAGGGTGACGACGAGCGCGACGGCGAGCAGGCAGAGGTGGACGAGGAAGGGCAGGATCAGCGGCCGGGGCGCGTACTGGGCGAGCAGCCCGGAGACCAGCGGCCCGAGCCCGAGTCCGCCCATGTTGGCCGCCGTCGCCGCGAGCGCGGCCCGCCCCCGGCGCTCGGGTGGCGCGAGGTCGAGGACGGCGGCCGTACCGGTGCCGCTGAACAGCCCCGCCGAGAACCCGGACAGCACCCGGCCGAGGTACAGCAGCGGCAGCCCGCCCTCCAGCAGGAAGCACAAAGCGCTGAGCGCCGACAGCACCAGCGCGACGACCAGTACCGGACGCCGTCCGAGCACGTCGGAGGCGCCGCCGGCGAGCAGCAGGGCGACGATGACACCGACCGCGTAGACCGCGAACACCACGGTCACGATCAGCTCGGAGAACCCGATCCGCTCCCGGTACAGCCCGTACAGCGGGGTGGGCAGGGTGGTGCCCATCATGCCCACGGCGAAGACGCCCGCCGCGGCGAGGTAGCCGGGGCGCGGGCGCCGCCGGGAGGGGTCTTCGCCGGAGTCGGTCACACCTCACCTTGGCATGTCTGTGCCGGTCGGGCGTGACGCGGACACGCCGGGGCATCGGGTGTGTCATGGACTCAAGCGTTCTGGCACAGCGCGGTCGGGGGCAGGCCCGGCGAGCGGCCGACAGCCCGGTGATGACCGCGGCGGCGAAGGCGGGCTTCTTCGCCCGTGGACTGATCTACCTGCTCGTGGGCGTCATCGCCCTTCAGATAGCCCTGGGCGGTGGCGGCGGCAAGAAGCAGGCCGACCGGGGCGGCGCGTTGGCCGAGCTGGCGGAGAAGCCGTTCGGCGCCGCCATGCTGTGGGTGGTCGGCATCGCCCTCGTCGGCATGGCGCTGTGGCGGCTGTCGGAGGCGGTGGTCGGCAGCGCCGGGCCGGACGGCGACAAGGCGTCCAAGCGGGCCATGTCCGCCGCACGCGCGGTGTTCTACGCCTTTGTCTCCTATTCGGTGCTGTCCTACGCCGCCGGGGAGAAGAGCAGCGGCGGCGGCTCCTCGGACAAGCGGAGCGAGGACGTGACGGCCATGGCGCTGAAGTGGCCCGGCGGCCAGTGGATCGTCGGTGCCGCCGGGCTCGTGGTGATCGGAGCGGGCGTGTACATCGCGACGCGGGCGGTGATGCGGAAGTTCCGCAAGCATCTGCGCACCGGCGAGATGTCCCCCACCGTACGGAAGGTCGTCGACGTCCTGGGCGTGGGCGGCGGCTCGGCGCGCGGTGTGGTCTTCGCCGTGGCCGGGGTGTTCGCCCTGATCGCGGCCGTCCAGCACGAGCCGGGCAAGGCCAAGGGCATGGACGACACCCTGCGGTCGTTCCGCGACCTGCCCGCCGGGCCCTGGCTGCTGGCGCTCATCGCGGTGGGCCTGGTCGCGTTCGGCGCCTTCTCCTGGTGCAACGCCCGGTGGCGCAAGGTCTGACCCGCACCCCGTCCACGATCACGGCGCCCCGCCTGCGGTTCAGGTGAGGGCGCCGCCGTCCACCCGGAGGACCGCGCCGGTGACGAAGGAGGCGCGGTCGCTCAGCAGCCAGGCGGCCGCTTCCGCGATCTCCTCGGGCCGGGCGTCCCGCCGCAGCGGGGTGTTCGCCTGGAGCCGGTCCTGGAGGCCGGGCGACTTCTCCTCCCAGGAGCGCATCATCGCGGTGGCCGTGTTGCCGGGCGCGATGGCGTTGACGCGGATGCCCTCCGGGCCGTACGTGACGGCGGCCGACTCGGTGATGCTGTTCAGGGCCCGCTTCATCGCGCCGTAGCCCGGCAGTTCGGCGTTGCCGCGCAGGCTGCCGACGGAGGAGTTGTTGACGATCGCCCCGCTGCCCGAGGTGGCCCGGATGGCCGCGACCTCGGCGTTCATGGCGAGCCACTGCCCCTTGAGGTTGACGGTGTAGAGCCGGTCGAACTCGTCCTCGGACAGCTCGTCCAGCGGGCCGGGCGCCTGGTTGGCGGCCCCGTTGTTGAAGGCGATGTCGAGGCGTCCGTGGAGCTGTACGACACGGTCGACGGCCGCGCGCACCGCGTCCCCGTCGGCCAGGTCGCAGACCACGTAGGCGGCGGTGCCGCCCTCGGCGCGGATCTCCTCGGTGACCGCCTTGAGCTGGTCCTCGCTGCGGGCGGCGAGCACGACACGCGCCCCCTCGCGGGCGAAGAGGCGGGCCGCGGCGGCGCCGATGCCGCGTCCGGCGCCGGTGACGAAGGCGACCTTGCCGGGGAGCAGTCCGGCGGTGGCGGAAGTATCTGTCGCTGTGGGGTTCATACCGTCGAGCCTGCGCCGTCCGGCCCCGCGCATCCAGGCACAGGCGGTACCTGGCTGACGCATCCGGACCGGCGCACACTGGGCCCCGTGGACAGGGACGAACTGGCGGCATTCCTGCGGGACAGGCGCGAGCGGATCAGGCCGGCCGAGGTGGGGCTGCCCGCCGGGCCGCGCCGTCGCACGCCGGGGCTGCGGCGGGAGGAGGTGGCGCAGCTGGCGTTCATCTCCACCGAGTACTACACCCGGCTGGAACAGGCGCGCGGCCCGCGCCCGTCCCGCGAAGTGCTGTCCGGGCTGGTCAGGGCGCTGCGCCTGACGGACGCCGAGCGCGACCATCTGCACCACCTGGCCGGGGCGCCGCCGGCCCCGCCGCCCGGTCCGCCGCGCGAGGTGCGGCAGAGCATCCTGGACCTGCTGACCCGGCTGCCGGGGACGGCCGCCATCGTCACGTCGGCGATCGGCGAGGTGCTCGCCTGGAACGACCTCGCGGCGGCGCTAATGGAGGACTTCTCCGCGCTCTCGCGCCGCGACCGCAATCTGATCCGCCGCGTCTTCCTCGACTCCCGCCAGGGCGCGTTGTACGGCGTCTCGGACGGGGCCGAGTTCGCCCGCGACTCGGCGCAGCGGCTGCGCGCGGCCTCCGCCCGCTACCCCGACTCCCCCGAGGTGACCGGCCTGGTGGCCGAACTCCTGGCGGGCAGCGAGGAGTTCACCCGGCTCTGGGAGGTGTACGACGTGTCCGTGCTGCCGACCCTGGCCAAGACCTTCCAGCACCCGGTGGTCGGCCCGCTCACCGTCAACTGCGATGCCCTGCACGTCCCGGACCGGGACCAGCGGCTCATCCTCTACACCGCCACGCCGGGTTCCGCCTCGGAGGAGGCGCTGCGGCTGCTGTCGGTCGTGGGGACCCAGCGGATGGACGTGTCGGGCTGAGCCGCCGCGCCGCCCCGAGCGGCCGGACAAGGGGATGGTTCCGTGACATCCCTCACAGGCTCCGATGACCTACGGGTGCCCCTTAGTAGATGACGAACCGTGACGACAAGTACGCTTTGTCCGTCTTGGCGGGTATTTGGATCACGCTGTCTCCCGGAGCGGTCGATCCACTCACCACGAAACCTCGCTTTCGCAAATCATGCGGGGTTCTGACGGCCCGGCAGCAGCCGCGGCGAGCCGCTGCCGCCGGGTCGGCACGCCTGTGTGACCTTGGCAAGGGGCTCCCAGGTCTACGAAGCGCGGTAGTACGACCGTCCCTTTGCACGCCTTGTGTGACCGTCCTAAGAATGACGACTCGCAGGGCGTCTTTTTGCTGTTCGGGAGGCGGGTTCCAGCAAGAGGAAGCCGCGCGGCGGCGCCCGGCGCCTACCGAATGAGGTTTCACGCATGGGAAAGCACCGTAAGGACCAGCAGTACCGGCGGGTGCTCATAGCCGCCGTCGCCGTGGGCGCGGTGGGCGTACCGACCGCCGCCGTGGCCTGCGTCGACTGGAAGGGCGATTCCGGCCGGCAGACCGAGGCCACCGCCTGGCAGACGGAGCAGAGCCCCCGTCACGCGCCGCACCAGCCGCGCAAGCAGACCGCCCCCGCGACCCCCTCCGCTTCCCCGAGCACCCCCACCGCGCACCGGCCCGCCTCGGCGCCCACCCGCACCGCGCGGCACGCCCCCCAGGCGGCGAAGGCCACCGCGGCCGCCCGGCCCACCGAGACCGCCGAGCCGGCCTCCGCCAAGCCCGCCGCCGTCAAGTCGGCCTCCGCGAAGCCCGCTTCCACCCCGACCGTGCGCCAGGTCTCCACCGCGACCCGCCCCGTGCCGACCGCCACCGCCGCCGCGCCGAGCACCCCGCAGCCCGCCGCGACCGCCTCCGGCGACGTGGCCCGCGTCGTGGAACTGGTCAACGCCGAGCGCGCCAAGGTCGGCTGCTCCCCGGTCAACCTCAACTCCACGCTGACCAAGGCCGCGCAGGACCACAGCGCCGACATGGCCGCGCACAACACGATGTCGCACACCGGCTCCGACGGCTCCGACCCAGGCTCGCGCATCACCGCCGCCGGCTACCGGTGGAGCGCGTACGGCGAGAACGTCGCCTACGGCTACGCGACGCCCGAGCAGGTCATGGCCGGCTGGATGGACAGCCCCGGCCACCGGGAGAACATCCTCAACTGCTCGTACCAGGAGATCGGCGTCGGCCTCGCGCAGCCCGGCAGCTACTGGACCCAGGACTTCGGCACCGCCGGGTGACACCCCGGCGGCGTGGCGTGCCGTGCGCGTGTCCGCCGCCCGGTGAGGATGGGGCTCTCGTGCGGGTCGGCTGAGAGGCGGGTGTCGGGATGACGGTGAGCCGTATCGGGCTGGTCGTGCACGCCGGGCGCCCGGCCGCCGTCGCTGCCGCGGACGCGGTGCGCGAGTGGTGTGCCGGGCACGACGTGGGCTGCTCCGACATCGACGTCTGGCAGGAGGGCGCCCGGCACAGCGCCCGCGAGGAGGTCGACAGCGCGGGCGACCCGGACCTCATCGTCACCCTGGGCGGCGACGGCACCTTCCTGCGCGGCGCCCGCCTGGCCGCCGAGAACGACGCCCTGGTGCTCGGCGTCGACCTCGGCCGGGTCGGCTTCCTCACCGAGGTGCCCGCCCCGGCCGTACGGGCCGCGCTGGACGCGGTCTACGAGGGCCGGTACGAGGTCGAGAGCCGGATGCTGCTCACCATGCGCGCCTCCTGCCCGCTGGGCGTCCCCCCGCACATGGCGGACCTGGTGCGCTACGGGCGCGGCCCGATGCTGCCGCCGCCCCGGGTGCGCGGGGAGTGCACGGTCGGCGACGACTGGGGCGTGGCGCTGAACGTCGCCGCGCTCAACGACGTGGTCCTGGAGAAGCTGACCCGGGACCGGCAGGTGTCGGTCGGCGTGTACATCGCCGGCCAGCTCCTCGCCTCGTACTCCGCCGACGCCCTGCTGGTGGCCACCCCGACGGGGTCGACCGCGTACAGCTTCGCCGCCGGAGGGCCGGTGGTCTCGCCGCGGATGGAGGGGCTGCTGTTCACGCCGGTCGCGCCGCACATGACGTTCGACCGCTCGGTGCTGGCGGCGCCGGACGAGCCCATCGCGTTCCGGGTGCTGGAGCGCTCCGGCCAGGCCGCCGTCAGCATCGACGGCCAGGTGCGCGGGGTGCTGAACCCCGGCGACTGGATCGGCGTGTACGCCTCGCCCCGGCGGCTGCGGGCGGTGCGGCTGGGCCCGATGGACTTCTACGGGCGGCTGCGCGAACGGATGAACCTGACCGACGCGCCCGCCGCGGTCGCGGACGGGCAGGCGGCCCCGCTGTGGCCCGTACGCTCGGCGCCCCCCGGTGACCTCGGTCATCTGGCCCTGCCGACCTCCCCCGACGATCCACCGCCACACCGCTGACCTGCACAAACGCGGGCCGGTCCGGATCGGCTCGAAAGGATGTACAGGTTTCCCGCTCCGGCGTGAGAATGTGCCCCGCATCGGGGCACTAGGAGAACAGGTACTTCTCCTACGGCTGGAGGCACACCATGCTCGCCATCGGTGTCATTCTGCTCATCATCGGTTTTCTCACCGGGATCTCGATCCTGTGGACGATCGGCATCATTCTCGCCGTGATCGGCGCCATCCTGTGGGTTCTCGGCGCCACCGGTCACGCGGTCGCCGGCCGTCGGCACTACTGGTGACCCGTCGCAGGTGACCTCTCGGCCCGTCGGTCCCCCTGATGCACTCCGGTGCGCCAGGGGGACCGCTGATGTGGCGGAACCCCGCATGCGGGACCCGTGCGGCTGCGGAAGGCTGACGGACACTGCTGGAGAAGGGACCCGCCATGACCTTCGACTCCGCGTCCGTCGAGCCCGTACCCCCGTCCTCGCCGCCTCCGCCGCCCGTGCGGCCCTGGCTGGTCGAGGACCTGCCCGCACTGGACCCCGACCCGTTCCTCGACTCGCTGCTGCGTGACGAGCCGGTCACCCGCATCCGCCTGCCCTACGGGGAGGGGCACGCGTGGCTGGTCACCCGCTACGAGGACGTCCGCTTCGTCACCTCCGACCCCCGCTTCTCCCGCGCGGAGCTGCTGGGCCGCTCGGTGACGACGATGGCGCCGCAGACGGTGGCCTCGCAGACGGCCGGGCTCCAGTACATCGACGCGCCCCGGCACACCGTGCTGCGCCGGGTGGTGGCGCGGGCGTTCACCGCCAGGAGCATGGCCCGGCTGCGGCCGCTGGCCGAGCGCACCGCCCGCGAGATGCTTCAGGGCATGCGGCGCGCGGGGGCGCCCGGCGATCTCATGGAGCACCTGTACACGCCGTTCCCGATCGCGGTGGTCTGCGCCTTCCTGGGCGCCGACGAGGACGACTGGCGCAACTGGGCCGGCAACTCGGAGGCGCTGCTGACCAAGGTGAACGCCAAGGAGCGCAACCAGGCCGCCCGCCAGGACACCCGGAGCCGGGTGGTCGCGCTGCTGGAGCGCCGCCGCACCGAGCCCCGCGAGGACCTCGCCGGAGTGCTGGCGGCGGCCTCGGCGAGCGGTGAGATCACCGAGGACGAGGCGATCTCGCTGGCCATGGCCGTGTACGTGAGCGGCGGACACGCGGTGCGCAACAACAGCGGCTCCATGATGTACGCCCTGCTCACCCACCCGGACCAGTTCGAGCGGCTGCGCCGGGAGCCCGAGCTGCTGCCGAAGGCGGTGGAGGAGCTCTTCCGGTTCGTCCCGCACCGCAACGGCGTCGGCATCCCCCGGATCGCCACCGAGGACGTCCGGATCGGCGGCCATCTGATCCACAAGGGGGACGTGGTCTACAACGCCTACGTCGCCGCCAACCGCGACCCCTCCGCCTTCCCCACCCCGGATCTGCTGGACTTCGAGCGCTCCGGCGCGGGGCATGTCGCCTTCGGGCACGGCCCGCACTTCTGCCTGGCCGCGCTGATGGCGCGGATGGAGGCCGAGGTGCTGATCGAGGCCGTGATGACGGAGTTCCCTCAGCTGCGGCTCGCCGTACCGGCCGAGGAGGTCGAGTTCCAGCGGGACGGGCTGATTCGCGGTCCGAGAACACTGCCGGTGACCTGGTAGCTCCGGGCAGGGTTTGCCCTTGCGTACGCGGGAGGCCCGGGTTCGGGGCAATGTCAAGCGATATGGGCCCAGTTGGCAGGGTCACAGGCTGTTTGCGAGCGCACATCTGTCCCCGAGCGCACCCGAACGAGCCGTCCCGACCCGGTCCGGCATGCCCCGCTCCGGCGAACGTCCGGGGCCGAGCGACGGTAGGTTGATCTACATGAGCGACAACGTGTACTTCGACATCACCATCAACGACGAGCCGGCGGGCCGGATCGTGTTCCGCCTCTTCGACGACGTCGTGCCCAAGACCGCCAAGAACTTCCGCGAGCTGGCCACCGGCGAGCACGGCTTCGGCTACGCCGGTTCCCCGTTCCACCGGGTCATCCCGCAGTTCATGCTCCAGGGCGGTGACTTCACCAACCGCAACGGCACGGGCGGCAAGAGCATCTACGGCGAGAAGTTCCCCGACGAGAACTTCAACCTCAAGCACGACCGGCCGTACCTGCTGAGCATGGCGAACGCGGGCCCGAACACCAACGGCTCGCAGTTCTTCGTGACCACGGTCGTCACCAACTGGCTGGACGGCAAGCACGTCGTCTTCGGCGAGGTCGTCGAGGGCCAGGACGTCGTGGACCGCGTCGAGTCCCTCGGCAGCGGCAGCGGCGCGCCGAAGGCCAAGGTCGAGATCTCCGCGAGCGGCACCGTCTGATCCGCCCCGCCATTCGCCGTGCCCCCGCACGCCGGGGGCACGGCGGCCGTGCCCGGTTCAGCCCGCGGTGAGTTCCGCGAAGCGCCGGGTGTCGATGTTCCCGCCCGAGGCGATGACGCCGACCCGCGGCGGAAGGTTCTCCACCCGCCCGGACAGCAGGGCGGCGAGCGGCGTGGCTCCGCTCGGTTCGAGGACGATCCTCAGGCGCTCGAAGGCGAACCGCATGGCCTCGACGATCTCCTCGTCGCTGACCAGCGCGATGGCGTCGACCAGCCGCTGATTGAGCGCGAAGGTGATCTCGCCGGGGCTCGGCAGCACCTGCCCGTCGGCGATGGAGCGGGGCACCGGGATGGTGACGCGCTCCCCCGACTCCAGCGAGCGCTTGGTGTCGTCGCCCGCTTCCGGCTCGACGCCGATCATCCGCACCGCCGGGTACAGGGACTTCGCCACCACCGAGCTGCCCGCGATGAGCCCGCCCCCGCCGACCGGCACCACGAGCGCGTCCAGCTCCCCGGTCTCCTCCAGCAGTTCGAGCGCGGCCGTGCCCTGCCCGGCGATGACGTCGAGGTGGTCGTAGGGCGGGATCAGGGCCAGCCCCCGGTCCTTCGCCAGGCCCTCGCCGAGCGCCGCGCGCTCCTCGGTGTAGCGGTCGTAGGTGACGACCTCCGCGCCGTAGCCGAGGGTGGCCTCCATCTTGGAGCGGGGCGCGTCCTCGGGCATCAGGATGACGGCGGTGGTGCCCAGTTCCCGGGCGGCCAGCGCGACGGCCTGGGCGTGGTTGCCGGAGGAGAAGGCGGCGATGCCCTTGGCGAGCTGGTCCGGCGGCAGCTGGGCGGCGGCGTTGTAGGCCCCCCGGAACTTGAAGGCGCCGACCCGCTGGAAGTTCTCGCACTTGATGAACACCTCCGCCCCGACGCGGGCGTTCAGGGTGCGCGAGGTGAGGACGGGGGTCCGGTGCGCGACGCCCTCCAGGCGGGCGGCGGCCGCGCGGACGTCGTCGAGGGTGAGGTGCGGTTCGGCGGGCATGGCGGTTCCCCCAGTAAGTGGTGTGGGCTCTTACTTCGTGTAGTTGTAGACGGTCGCCCGGGAGACCCCGAGCAGGCCGGCGATGGTCCGGGCGGCGTCCCGCGAGTCGAACCAGCCCTCGCCGTGCAGCTGCCGTACCAGCTCGCGCTTGGCGTCCCGGCCCAGCGATCTCGGGGTGGCCCCGCGCCGCGCGGCCAGCTCCTCCACGGTCCCGCGCAGCTCCCGCGCGCGCCGGTCCCGCAGTGTCTCCAACGGCTCGGAGCCGTGTTCCGTGCCGGTGGCGACCAGATTGGCGAGCGCCAGCGCGACCGGGGAGAGCACGGAGACGTCCAGGTTGAGGCAGAGCGCCGCGATGTACTCGCCCGCGCCGTTCCGGATGCCGATGGAGGTGCTCTTGGCGGGGCGCCCGTCGGGGAAGCGGTTGGGATAGTTCTGTACGACGTCCGGATAGCGGGGGTCCGCGATCCGGGCCAGTCCCAGCTCGGTCGCGGGGTCGCCGGGGGCGCGGCCGGAGAGGTTGTTCTCGATGACCCGGATCGCGTGCTCCGGGTCCCGCAGATCATGCAGCACGACCTCGCACAGCCCCGGGAACATCTTCCCCAGCGCGACGGCGACCTTCTCGGCCTCCACCAGCAGGTGCTCGTCCTCGGACTCCACCGGCACCGCCTCCCCAGTCGCTGGACAGGATTTCCAGTTCTGGACGATACATCCACACCGGCCGTGGCACCAGGGCCGCGAGTCCGTCCGGTGAGCCGCTTCCTTAGCGGTGTGTTAGATCTGCGCGTCGACCCTTGTCCGGGGTGGGCGGGCGGCGCATGCTCGGGCGGCATCCGGGTCCGGCGTTCCATGGCGGCGGGCCCCGTCCCCCCATGTCTGGAGCCGCCATGTCCGCGTCCGCCGCACCGCCCGCGGTGACCCCCGCAGCCCGTCGTTTCGCCCTGATCGGCGGTTCGCTGGGGAATCTCGTGGAGTGGTACGACTGGTTCGTCTACGCGAGCTTCGCGATCTACTTCGCGGACTCCTTCTTCCCCGGCGACAACCCGACGACCAAGCTGCTGAACACGGCCGGCATCTTCGCGGTCGGGTTTCTGATGCGTCCGGTCGGCGGCTGGGTGCTGGGGCGGGCGGCGGACCGGCACGGCCGTAAGAGCGCGCTGACCCTCACCGTCACCCTGATGTCGGTCGCCGCCCTGCTGATCGCCGTCGCGCCGACCTACGGCCAGGCGGGCTACTTCGGCGCACTGGTGCTGCTGCTGGCGCGGCTGCTCCAGGGGCTGAGCATCGGCGGGGAGTACGCGGCCAGCGCGACCTATCTGACCGAGGCTTCCGCCCGGAACCGGCGCGGGCTCGGCTCGTCCTTCCAGTATGTGTCCATGACCTGCGGCCAGTTGCTCGGTCTGGCGATCCTGATCACGATGCAGCACACCCTCACCACCGAGCAGTTGCAGAGCTGGGGCTGGCGGGTGCCGTTCGTGCTGGGCGCGGTGTTCGCGCTGGTGGTGTTCTGGCTGCGGCGGCGGCTGACGGAGACGGAGGCGTTCACCGAGGAGAACGGCGGCGGCACCGACACCGCGCGCGGCTCGCTCAAGGCGCTGTGGGAGCACCGCCGGGAGGCCGGTCTGGTGATGGCGCTGACCCTGGGCGGCACGGTGGCCTACTACACGTACACCACATATCTCACCAAGTATCTGATCGGCAGCGCGGGCATGGCCAAATCCACGGCCACGCTGGTGAGTTTCACCGCGCTCGCGGTGTTCGCGGCGATCCAGCCGGCGGCCGGGATGCTGTCCGACCGGATCGGGCGCAGGCCGCTGCTGATCACCTTCGCGGTGGGGTGCACGGTGGGCACGTACCCGATCATGACGGCGCTCGGGTCGGCACACTCGTACTGGTCGGCGCTGGCGCTGTCCCTGCTGGCGCTGGTGATCGTCACCGGGTACACCTCCATCAACGCGGCCGTGAAGGCGGAGCTGTTCCCGACCCGGGTGCGCGCGCTCGGCGTGGCCCTGCCGTACGCGCTGGCCAACGCCCTGTTCGGCGGGACGGCGGAGTATGTGGCGCTGTGGTTCAAGGACGCGGGCCACGAGAAGATGTTCTTCTGGTACGTCTCGGGGTGCGCGCTGGTCTCGCTGGTCACCTATGTGCTGATGCCGGACACCCGTGACGCGGCGCTGAGCCGGGCCGAGGCGGACGCGGACACCGGTGCCGGGCGCGCCCCCGCGAAGGCGGCCGGCTGACCCGGTGCGGTACCGGACCCGGGTCGCCGCATAGGCTGCGGCCCAGGTCAGCACCCGGCACGAGGACTTCCCATGCACGCCCTGCTCGTCGAGGACGACGACCGCATGGCCCAGGCGCTCACCACGGCCCTGGCCCAGCGCGGCCACACCGTGCGCCGGGCCGCCCGCGCCCTGGACGCCCTGCGGCACGTGCGGGAGGCCGAGTTCGTGCTGCTGGACCTGGGGCTGCCCGACCTGGACGGGCTGGAGCTGCTCCGGCGGCTGCGCACGGTCTGCGCGGCGCCCCTGATCGTGGTGACGGCCCGCTGCGAGGAGCGGGACATCGTGCAGGCGCTCCGGGCGGGCGCGGACGACTATGTGGTCAAGCCGTTCCGGATGAACGAGCTGATGGCCCGCATCGACACCGTCCGCCGTCGCACCGGCGCCCTGGCCCCGCGCCCGGACGCCGGTCCCGGCCCGGTGCGCGCCGGGGACGTGGAGGTGGACCTCGCGGGCCGCACGGTCACCGTCGCGGGTACGGAAGTACGGTTGACCCGGCGGGAGTTCGACGTGCTGGCGATGCTGGCCGCGCGCCCGGAGGAGGTGCACTCCCGCGAGGAGATCCTCGACCGGATCT
This sequence comes from Streptomyces seoulensis, assembly GCF_004328625.1. NCBI lineage: Bacteria > Bacillati > Actinomycetota > Actinomycetes > Kitasatosporales > Streptomycetaceae > Streptomyces > Streptomyces seoulensis. The sequence goes on along the minus strand of NZ_CP032229.1, from coordinate 6,142,421 downwards.
GGGGCGACGCCTTCCTCGCCGCTTCCCGCTCGCTGGACGTGCATGTGGCGGGCATCCGCGCCAAGACCGGCCGGGCCGAACTGGTGCGTACGGTAAGGGGATTCGGCTACCGACTGGGCCCGCGATGAGGCGCAGGCTGCTGGCGGTGCTGATGGTACTGATGGGAGCGGCGGCCCTGCTGCTGTCCGTCCCGCTGGCCGAGTCCTACGCGGCCGGCCGCACCGAGCATCTGCTGCTCCGACGCCGGGCGGACGCCGTACGGTTCGCCGATCTCGCGGACCGGGTCCGCTCCCCCGCCGACCGCACCGAACTGTCCACCGAGATCCGCCGGTACGCGTGGCTGTACGGGGCCTCCGTCGCGGTGTCGGACACCTCGGGCCGGACCGTCGCGCGGGCCGGGGCTCCGGTGCCCTCTCCGCAGGCGCGGGAGGCTCTCGGCCGGGCGCTGACCGGGCGGTCCACCGAGCGCCTGCCGACGGTACGGCCGTGGGGCCCGCACCGGCTGGTGCTGGCCGAGCCGGTGGGCCGGGACGAGCGGGTGAGCGGAGCGGTGGTGATGGCCGTGCCGACCGGGGCGGCGCGCCGGGACGTGACCGTCCGCTGGCTGCTGATCGGGGGCGGGGCGCTCGCGGCCTTCGCGGCGGCGGGCCTGGTCGCGGCCGGGATCACCCGCTGGCTGATTCGTCCGGTCCGGGATCTCGACCGGGCGGTGGCGCGGCTGGCCTCGGGGCGGCTGGAGGCGCGGGCGGTGTCGGACACCGGGCCGCCCGAACTCCGCAGCCTGCGCGTGCAGTTCAACGCTATGGCGGAGGCGGTCGCGGACTCGATCGGGCGCCAGCGGGCCTTTGTCGCGGACGCCTCGCACCAGTTGCGCAATCCGCTGGCCACCCTGGTGCTGCAACTGGAGAACGTGGAACCGCATCTCGCGCCGGGGCCCGGTCGCGAGGAGCACACCCGCGCGCTGGACGAGGCGGAGCGGCTGGCCGAACTCCTGGACGGACTGCTGGCGTTGGCCCGGGTGGAGTCGGGTTCGGCCGAGCGGACCGGGCAGGATCTCTCCGGCGCGGTGGCGGCCCGGGTCGCGGCCTGGGAGCCGGTGCTCGACGCCTCGGAGCTGACGCTCACCGCGGCCGGTGTGCCACCGGGGCTGCGGGTGCGGGCGGTGCCGGACGCGGTGGGGCGGGTGCTGGACGCGGCGCTGGACAACGCGGTGAAGTTCGTACCGGCGGGCGGGCGGGTGACCGTGTCGGCGGAAGCCGTCGAGGACGGCCAGGTGGTGGTGCGCGTCGCCGACGACGGCCCCGGTGTCCCCGGGGACCGACTCCCGCTGCTCACCCGGCGCTTCGTGCGGGCGCCCGAGCACCAGAACGTGCCCGGGACCGGTCTGGGGCTGGCCATCGCGGACGAGATCGCCCGGCTCAGCGGGGGGCGGCTGGCCACGCGGGCCGGGACTCCGCGCGGGCTGGTGGTGGAGCTGTGGCTGCCGGGTCAGCCGTACACCGAGCGGTAGTACGCGACCGCCCCCGGATGCAGCGGGAGGTCGCCGGTGGCGACGGCGAAGCGGGGTTCCAGCCGGGCGCCCGCGGTCACCTCGCGCAGCAGCACCCGCCACCGGTCGAACACCACCCGGAGTATGTCCCGCGCGTCCCGCTCCGGCACCTCGGGGCGGGCCAGCAGATAGTCGCCGACGCCGATGGTGGTGACCGGCGCGGCGAGCCCGTAGACCCCCGCCGGCAGCGTGACGGCCGAGTACACCGGGCCGTACTCGGCCCGCAGCGCCTCCGCCTCGGCCTCCAACGACAGCACGCGCAAGGGAAGTTGCCGGGCCAGCGCGGACAGGGCCGGGGTGGGGACCCCGCCCGCCCAGATCACGGCGTCCACGGTGCCCCGGCGCAGCGCGGCCACCGACTCGGCGAGCCCGAGCCGCCGTTCCCGTACCGCGTGCCCGCCCGTCAGCCCCGCCACCCGCAGCAGCCGCCCGGCGAGCACCTGGGCCCCGGAGCCGGTGGCACCGGTGGCGACCGGGCGGCCGGCGAGGTCGGCCACGGAGCGCACCGGGCCGTCGGCACGGGTCAGGACGTGCGTGTAGTTGACGTAGACCCGGGCGAGCGCGGTCACCCGGGCCGGGGCCGTGAAGGGCTCCGCGCCGTGCAGCGCCTGCTCGGCGGCGTCCGCCATGGCGAGGGCGAGGTCCGCCGAACCGGCCGCCAGGCGCCGCAGGTTGTCCACGCTGGCGGCCGTACTCACCGGCGTGACGCGCGGATGCGGCGGGGTGCGGGCGGCCTCGGCGGCGAGGGCGTGCCCGAAGGCGTGGTACGGACCGCCGGGGGCGCCCGTGGCCAGGGTGAGCAGCCGGTGCGGACCGTCGTCCCGGGCGCAGCCGGGCAGCGCGAGGGCCGGTCCGCCCATCAGGGCGGACCGCAGCAGCCCGCGTCGGCTGATCCGTCGGCCCGTCATCGCGGCAGCGTAACGCCCGTGCCGGGAGCGGCCGGAGGGTGGCCGGGCGCTGCGCCCCCGGCAATTGCCGCTATCGTTTGCGACCTCGTTCCCCCCGGCCTCGGAAGGATCTCGGCGTGGCATGGAAGGCACTGCGCTCGGCGCTGGAAGCGGTTTACCTGCGGCGGCTGAACCGCAAGTTGGAGGGTCTGCCCCGGCCCCGGCATGTGGCGATCATGCTGGACGGCAACCGTCGCTGGGCGCGCGGCGCGGGGCACACCGACGTCCGTGAGGGCTATCGCGTCGGCGGCGCGAAGGTCACGGACTTCCTGCACTGGTGCGCCGACGCCGAGATCAGCCACGTCACCCTGTGGATGCTCTCCGACGACAACCTGCACCGCCCGGCCGCCGAACTCGGCCCGCTGCTCGACATCATCGAGGAGACCGTGCGCCGGGTGTGCGCGACGGACGCGCCGTGGGAGATCGAGATCATCGGCGCGCTGGACCTGCTGCCGGGCGACACCGCGCGGGTGCTGAAGGAGGCCGCCGCCACGACGACCGGCCGGGGCGGCCTGAAGGTCGACGTGGCCGTCGGCTACGGCGGGCGCCGGGAGATCGTGGACGCGGTCCGGGCCGCCTTCGACAAGCACATCCGCGCCGGGGGCGACCCGCGCGACCTGGCCGCCGACTTCGACCTGGAGCACATCACCGACAACCTGTACTCCCCCGCCGGGCACGACACCGACTTCGTCATCCGCACCTCCGGCGAGCAGCGCCTGTCGGGGTTCCTGCTGTGGCAGTCGGCTTATGCGGAGGTGCACTTCGTGGACGTGCTGTGGCCCGCGTTCCGCCAGCTCGACCTGCTGCGCGCGCTGCGCTCGTACGCGGCCCGCGAGCGGCGTTACGGGCGCTGAAAACCCCTGGCCAGGGGCGGTGGAGCGTGCTGGGATGGCCCGATGGAGCGCACAGTCGAGGTGGACCGGGGCGCGTACCCCGACGCGGTGACGCCCTGGGAGCAGAAGGAGTGGCGGGAGGCCGCCTTCGACTGGGTCGAGGGGGAACTCGCGCGGCACGGTCTGCGGTCGGGTGGGGTGCCCCGGGTCCGGGTGCGGCCCTGGTCGGTGCTGATGCGGGTTCCGGTGGGCGGGCAGGCGCCTGTGTGGTTCAAGGCCAATCCGCCCGCGAGTGCCTTCGAGGGGCCGCTGACCGCCGCGCTGGCCCGGTGGGTGCCGGAGTACGTGCTGCGGCCGCTGGCGGTGGACGCCGGGCGGGGGTGGTCGTTGCTGCCGGACGGCGGGCCGCTCTTCCGGGAGGTGGAGGCCACGCCGGGCGCCTGGGAGGAGCTGCTCTGCGGGTACGCCAGGATGCAGCGCGCCCTGGTTCCGCGCGTCGGTGAACTCGGCGCGCTCGGCGTACCGAGGCTCCGGGTGGGCGAAGTGCCCGCGTCCTTCGACCGGTTGCGGGCCGGGACCGGCGCCTTGGAGGTGGGCCAACGGGACCGGCTCGACACCCTCAGGACCCGGCTGGCCGACTGGTGCGCGGAGTTGGACGCGCTCGGCGTCCCCGACTCGCTCGACCACGCCGACCTGCACGAGGGCCAGCTCTTCCACCCCGGCCCCGGCCGGTTCACCTACTTCGACTGGGGAGACGCCCTCGTCTCGCACCCCTTCGCCAGTCTGCGCATCCCGGCCCAGCGGGCGGCCGAGCGCCTCGGGCCCGGGGTGCTCCCCCGGCTGCGCGACGCCTACCTGGCCCCCTGGACGGACCTCGGCCTGTCGACGGCGGAACTCCGCCGCGCGGCCCACCTCGCCTGGCGGCTGGGCGCGCTGGGCCAGGCCCGCGCCTGGACCCGGCTCTTCCCGGCCGCCGCGGTGGGGCCGGAGGGCGCCCGCTCACTGCTGGAGACCGGGGACGCTCCCCCGTTCTGAGCCTCAGCCTCTGGGAGCCGCGCCACCCGTGGCCCGGAGATGGTCGCGGCGGGCGTTGTTGTACGTACGCAGGTGGACCTTGGCCACGGCGCAGGCCGCGCCGTCGGCACGGCACTGGCGGCAGGTCTGTACGTGCTGCTCATAGGTGGTACGGGCGTTGGCCAACGCCTCGTCGACAGCGGACATGGTCATCTCCGGAGGAGGGGCCGGCCACGCGGACCACGCGGACGGCGCCTTGTCGAAACTGGTGAGTAACTTCCGGAGAAAGATCATCATGTTACTGCCGGTACTGGGAAACCAGCCCGGCCGAAGCCGAAAGGGCCGAAGCCGAAAAGGGGGAACCGTCCGCCGACGGTTCCCCCTCCTGCCTCCCCTTCCCGCGCCGGTGGCGCGGGAGGGGTCAGGAACGGCGTGCGCGCGAGGCGTACACCGTTCCGGCTCCCACGGCCAGCACGAGCGCGGCCCCACCCGCGAGCATGCCGACCGGGGCACCCGCACCGGTCTCAGCCAGCGGCGGGTTACCGCCGTTGGGCGAGGACTTGGGCGCGGGCGGACTGGACTGGGCCGGCGGCACGTCCGCGTCGGTGGACGGCGTGGCGCCGGGCTTCGGGCTCACCGGGGGCTTGGAGCTGTCCTCGGCGGGCGCGCTCGGCTCGCTGCCGGCGGGCGGCGCGGAGGGCGCCGGGCTCGCGGAGGTCTCCGGCGCGGACGGGCTCGGCGTGGCCGACTCCGGCGTACCGGACTCGCACCGCTTGTCCCCACCGTTCCAGGCGGCTATCAGGTGGTACGGGGTGAGGACGCCGGCGCGCACGTCGGGCAGCGGGCCGTGACCCTCGCCCTCCTTGCCGTCGTAGGCGGTGTCCTCGCCGTACAGGTCGATCTGACCGAAGCAGGACGGCGCCTTGACGCCGAGCTTCTGCCAGGTGCGGCCGTCGTCGTCCCTGCCCGCGACGTCCTTCGCGGTGAGGTGGACGGTGGCCTTGTCGATCATTTCCTGGTGACCGGAGGAGGCCCAGTTCGGGCCCTCGGTGGTGTACTCGGCCAGGGAGACGGCGTAGCTGCACCCCTCGCCCACGCTCTGGCCGGGCGCGAGGCGGACCTCGACGGTGCCGGGGACGGTGTCCCACTGGTGGAACCCGCCCTGCGAGGACCAGTCGGCGCCGACGACCTTGCCGTCGGCGTCGACCAGGCGGTACTGCACGGTGGCGGACGCGCAGGCGCCGCCCTCCTGGGCGTGGGCGGCGCCTGCGCCGATCAGGGGCGCGGCGGTCGCCGCGAGGAAGGCCGCGGCGGCCGTGGCGAGAAATCTGGCTGGTTGCGAGCGTGCCAAGGTGAGCCTCTGTCCGTTCAAAGGTGTGGGAGGTGGCAGGGCGCGCGCCAACCGGCGCGCGGCGCCCCGTGTCCCTTCGCCCGCCCGAGGCGGAAGCGAGGACGGTCAGAGTCTTGTCGCCTTTACAACTCCCGTCAATTTTCCACGAGTTGAGCATCATCACAGTCATGTCGGAACCGAATACGCAGGTCAGCACGGATGGCAGATTTCGGTACGGGACCCGACATCCCCGAATTGCACGGGTCGGCCCCGCCCGCCGTGGCGGGGCCGGTACGGCGGCTACTCCCCCGGCGCGAGGGTGGCCGCGAGCAGGCGTGCCGTCTCCTCGATCAGCGCCTCGTCCACGGGCGCGTCGGGCGCGGGCCTGGTCGAGAGCACGGAGAGCAGCAGCGGGGTGCCCTTGCCGGTCCAGGCCACGCCGAGGTCGTTGGCGCTGGCGTAGGAGCCGGTGCCGGTCTTGTCCGCGAGGACCCAGTCCGACGGGAGTCCGGCGCCGAACCGCTTGGCGCTGGTGGTGTTGCCACGCAGCCAGCCGACCAGCTGCTCCCGGTCGCCGTGGCTCAACGCCCGCCCCAGCGTGAGCAGTTCGAAGGTGCGGCCGAGGGCGCGCGGGGTGGTGGTGTCGCGCGGGTCACCGGGTACGGCGGTGTTCAGGTCGGTCTCCCAGCGGTCGAGCCGGCTCACCCGGTCGCCGAGGGAGCGGAAGAAGCGGGTGAGCCCGGCCGGGCCGCCGATCCGGCGGAGCATGAGGTTGCCCGCCGTGTTGTCGCTGTACTGGATGGCGGCCGCGCACACGTCGCCCAGCGCCATCCCGGTCTCCTGACGGGCCTGGCTGTGCTCGGAGTTGGAGAGGATGTCGGCCGGCGGGTAGTGGATCACCTCGCCGAGCGCGGCGCGGCCGCCATGGTCGCGCAGGACCGCCGCGGCGGCGATGGCCTTGAACGTCGAGCACATGGCGAAGGGTTCGTCCGCGCGGTACGCCACCGTGGCGCCGGTGCGCGTGTTGTGCGCGTACACACCGAGCCGCGCGCCGTACCGCTTCTCCAGCTCGGCCAGCTCCGGACGCAGCACGGCCGGGCCGCTCGGGGCGGCGAAGGCGGGGGTGGCGGAGGTCGCGGCGGCAGCGGCGGTGAGGGCGGCGCCCGCGCGGAGCAGGGTGCGGCGCGGGACCGGGGTGGCACGGGTCATGTGCGGTTTCCTCCAGGGGAGTTGTGCCGTCGGGCCGGATGGATCACCGACGGGGTGACAGCGAAACAGCAGGGCACCGCTCATGTCCAAGAGTGAACTTTGAACGCTCCATGACTTATTGATATGACTCCTGGATGGATCTGCTCGCGCATCTGGCGGCGTTCACCGCAACAGCCGACGAGGTGAGCTTCTCGCGCGCCGCCGACCGGCTGGGCATCGCGCAGCCGCTGCTCAGCCGCCGCATCAAGTCGTTGGAGACGCGTTTCGGCGGCCAGTTGTTCGACCGCTCCCGGCGCCAGGTCACCGTGACGGAGTTCGGCAGCTCGCTGCTCCCGTACGCACGGGACGTGCTGGAGCGCGCCGGCCGGCTGGACGAGGCCGCCCTCTCGGCGCGTGCCGCGCGGGTACGGGTCGTGGGCGTGCCCGCGCACTGCGCGCCGGTGGCCCTGGCGGCCGTGCTCCGCGCCGGCAGCGAGCAGGGCACTACGCTGGCGGTGCGCGAACTCCCGCCGCAGCAACGGGAGTCGGGGATCGGGGACGGTTCGCTGGCCTATGCCCTGCTCCGGGTGGCCCCCGAACGCGCCGCTTTCCGGGTCCCGCTCGGTCTGGCGGCGGCGAAGCGGCTCGCGCGGCGCTCCCTCCATCTGGAGGACCTCCGCCCGCCGCGAGGCGTGGCCGGGCTGCCGATCCTGACTCTGAAGGAGGACGAAGTGCCGTACGCACGCGACCGGTTGGCGCGGGCCGCCGCCCGTGCCGGACTGCCGGAGACTCTGCTGCGGCCGGCCGGTCCGGCCGCCGCCGCGCTGGCCGGCACGCTGGCAGGGCGGGCGCGGCTGCTGTGCGCGGAGCCGTTCGCCCGGCAGCACGGCGCGAGCTGGACCCCATTGGCCGACACCGCCCTGCACCGGGGGTACGAGATGGGCGCGAGCGAGTCCCACGGGGGGACGGGCGAGGTACCCCGGTGGCTGGCGGAGACCCTGGCGGAGGTGACGCGATGAGCGCCGAGGTGGCGGACGGCATCGCCTCCGCGTGGGAGGCACTCGGCGTCCGGGGTTCGTTCCTGGCCCGGAACATCGACACCGGCGAGGAGCTGGGCTTCGCCGTGGACGTACCGGCGCCGCTCGCCTCGGTGGTGAAGGTGCCCCTCGCCCTGGTGGTGCTGGACCGGATCGCGGCCGGGGAACTCGACCCCGCCCGGCCCGTGACCTACGTGCCCTCCGCCGGGAGTGCCGGTCCGACCGGGCTCGCGGCGTTCCGCCATCCGGTGACACTGGCCGTCGGCGACCTGCTGCTGATGATGCTCTCGGTGAGCGACAACTCCGCCGCCGACCTCCTCCTCGATCTGGTCCCGGTGCCGGAGGTGGCCGCCCGGCTGCACTCCTGGGACTGCCCCGACCTGCGGGTACGGCACCGGCTGCACCACATGTACGCCTGCGCGGCCGGAGCCGCCGGCAACGACTTCTCGCTCGCCCTGGAGCTGGCCGTACGCGACGAACGCACCGGCCGGCACACCATCGAGACGCTGGACCCGGCGCACGCCAGCACCGGGACGGCACGGGCGCTGGTGTCCCTGCTGGAGCGGGTGTGGCGGGACGAGATCTCCGAGCCGGCGGCGACGGCGGAGCTGCGGCGGCTCATGGGCCTTCAGGTCTTCGCCCACCGGATGGTGAGCGAGCTGCGCGCGGACTCGCTGCGGTTCAGCGGGAAGACGGGGTCGTTCCTGCACCTGCGGCACGAGATCGGCGTGGTGGAGGCGGACTCCGGCGACCGGGTGGCGCTGGCCGCGCTGACCCGCGCCGACCGCAGGGCGGCCCTGGCGCCGGACATCGACCTGGCCATCGGGGCCGCCGCCCGGCGCGCGTTCGAGGCGCTGCGGAAGTGAGGCCGGGGGTCAGCCCCTGCCGCCGCTGAGCCGCCGCCATTCCGGGCCGACCCGGCTCCACTCCTCGTCCCACTCGGCGAGCCGGCGCCGGACGAGCGTGCCGCACGCCAGCCGTCCGGCGGCCCAGACGGCGGTGCCGGTGACCTGCGCGACGAGAACGCCGGTGAGCACGGTCTGGAGCAGGGACTCGGCCTCGGAGGCGGGCGGCGGCACGGTGCGTCCGGAGCCGTCCGTCCACAGGGTGACGGAGGTCCCGGCCGGGGTGCCGGGGCTCACCTTGGCCTTGTCGGTGTGCACGGCGCCCTTGGCGTCGGTCCAGCGGACCTTGGTCCACACCCGGTCGTCGTCGTAGCCGCCCCGTGAGGGCGCGGTCTTCGGCGCCGGGCCGGTGAGGACAGCGCGGACCTCGTGCACCTGGTCCCGGCGCACGGCGAGCGCGGAATCCACCGAACTGGCGGCGGCCCAGCCCGCGAGCGCCCCGCCGAGCACCACGAGGATCCAGGTCAGGAGCACGACCCACGCCTCGACGAGGTCGCCGTGTCTGCGCAGCGGATTGCGCCGCCAGCGCCACAGCCGTATCGGGGTGATCGTCTGCGGAGGTGTCCGAGTCATCGGCAGCCGCCTCCTCTCGCCTGCCCACATCACCATCGTGCACCCGACCCGGCGAACCCGCAGTACGGGCGGCCGGGGCGGAAGAACCCCAGGTGGGAGGGCCTGCCGCGGACATGGGGGCGCCCCCGGACCGGTCGGTACGGGGGCGCCTTCCGGGGTGCTCCGGCTCAGGCGAGGTCGAAGCGGCCCAGGTTCATCACCTTGTGCCACGCGGCGGCGAAGTCCTTGACGAACTTCTCCTTGGCGTCGTCGGAGGCGTACACCTCGGCGACGGCGCGCAGCTCGGCGTTGGAGCCGAAGACCAGGTCGGCACGGGTGCCGGTCCACTTGGCCGCGCCGGTGGAGGCGTCGCGGCCCTCGAAGGTGGCCTGGTCCTCGGAGGTGGAGCTCCAGGTGGTGCCGAGGTCGAGCAGGTTGACGAACCAGTCGTTCGTCAGCACGCCCGGGGTCTCGGTGAAGACACCCAGGTCGGAGTCCTGGTAGTTGGCGCCCAGGACCCTGAGGCCGCCGATGAGGACGGTCAGCTCCGGGGAGGTGAGGGTCAGCAGGTTGGCGCGGTCGACGAGCGCGTACTCGGCGCGGCCGGGGTTGCTGCCCTTGCCGGAGTAGTTGCGGAAGCCGTCGGCGGCGGGCTTGAGCGCCTCGAACGACTCGACGTCGGTCTGCTCCTGGCTCGCGTCCACGCGGCCCGGCGTGAAGGGCACGTCGACCGGGAAGCCGCCGTCCTTCGCGGCCTTCTCCACCGCGGCGTCGCCGCCGAGGACGATCAGGTCGGCCAGGGAGACGTGCTTGGCGCCGGCGGAGGCGTTGAACTCCTCCTGGACGCCCTCGAGCGTGCGGAGCACCAGGGCGAGCTGGTCCGGGTCGTTGACCTCCCAGCCGCGCTGCGGCTCCAGGCGGACGCGGGCGCCGTCGGCACCGCCGCGCTTGTCACTGCCGCGGAAGGTGGAGGCGGACGCCCACGCGGCGCTGACGAGCTGCGCCACGGTGAGGCCGGAGTCGAGGATCTTGCCCTTGAGCGCGTCGGCGTCGGCCGCGTCGATCGGCTCGCCGACCGGCTGCGGCAGCGGGTCCTGCCAGAGCAGCGTCTCCTCGGGGACCTCGGGGCCGAGCAGCAGCGACTTCGGACCCATGTCGCGGTGGGTCAGCTTGTACCAGGCGCGGGCGAAGGCGTCCGCGAACTCCTCGGGGTTGGCGTGGAAGCGGCGGGCGATCGGCTCGTAGATCGGGTCGAAGCGCAGCGACAGGTCCGTCGTGAGCATGTTCGGCGCGATCTTCTTGTCCGGGTCGAAGGCGCTGGGCACGGTGCCCTCGCCCGCGCCGTCCTTCGGCTTCCACTGCTTGGCGCCGGCCGGGCTCTCGGTCAGCTCGTACTCGTAGCCGAAGAGGTTGTCGAAGAAGCCCTGGCCCCACTGGGTGGGGGTGTTGCTCCAGGTGACCTCCAGGCCCGAGGTGGTGGTGTCGGGGCCCTTGCCGGTGCCGTAGGAGTTCTTCCAGCCGAAGCCCTGCTGCTCCATCGGGGCGTCCATCGGGTCGGGGCCGACGTCGCTCGACGGGCCCGCGCCGTGGGTCTTGCCGAAGGTGTGGCCGCCCGCGATCAGGGCGACGGTCTCCTCGTCGTTCATCGCCATGCGGCTGAAGGTCTCGCGGATGTCGCGGGCCGCGGCGATCGGGTCCGGGTTGCCGTTGGGGCCCTCCGGGTTGACGTAGATCAAGCCCATCTGGACGGCCGCGAGGGGCTTGTCCAGCTCACGGTCGCCGGTGTAGCGCTCGTCGCCGAGCCAGGTGGTCTCCGGGCCCCAGTAGACGTCGGCGTCGGGCTCCCAGGCGTCGACGCGGCCGCCGCCGAAGCCGAAGGTCTTGAAGCCCATGCTCTCCAGCGCGACGTTGCCCGTGAGGATCATGAGGTCGGCCCAGGAGATGTTCTTGCCGTACTTCTTCTTCACCGGCCAGAGCAGGCGGCGGGCCTTGTCCAGGCTGACGTTGTCCGGCCAGCTGTTCAGCGGGGCGAAGCGCTGCTGGCCGGTGCCGCCACCGCCGCGGCCGTCAAGGGTGCGGTAGGTGCCGGCGCTGTGCCAGGCCATGCGGATCATGAGCGGGCCATAGTTGCCGAAGTCGGCCGGCCACCAGTCCTGGGACGTGGTGAGCACCTCGGCGATGTCGCGTTTCACGGCCGGGAGGTCGAGCGAGAGGAACGCCTCGGCGTAGTCGAAGTCCTCGCCCAGCGGGTTGGCGACGGGCGGGTTCTTGGCAAGGACCTTCAGGTTGAGCTGCTTGGGCCACCAGCGGTCGTTGCCGCTGCCGAGGGCCGGGTGCAGGGACGTGGCACTCGCACCGTGCGCGACGGGGCAGCCGCCGGTCTCCTCGGGCTTCTGGTCGGTGACGATCGCGTCTTCGTTGTCAGGCATGTCGATCCTTCCGGAAAGGGCGAGATAACCCGGCGCTAGGAGCTGCGGCCGGTGGAACAGTCGGAGCAGATGCCCCAGTACACGACCTCGGCCTCGTCGATGGCGAAGCCCCGGTCGTCGGAGGCGGTCAGGCAGGGCGCGTGGCCCACCGCGCAGTCGACGTCGGCGACGGCACCGCACGACCGGCATACGGCGTGGTGGTGGTTGTCGCCGACGCGTCCCTCGAACCGGGCGGCGCTGCCGGCCGGTTCGATGCGGCGTATGAGCCCCGCCGCGGTGAGCGCGTGCAGGGCCTCGTAGACGGCCTGTACGGAGATGTGGCCGACTCGCTCACGGACCTGGGCGGCGATCGCCTCGGCACCGAGGTGATCGCCCGCGCGGACGGTATCCAGCAGCGCGACGCGGGCCGCCGTGACGCGGAGGCCCGCACCGCGCAGTTCCGCGGCGGCGGTGGTCGGAGGCTGGGATGCGGTCATGTGGGGAACCCTAGCGCCTTAAACACGAATGATTCAAGAAAACGAGCCATGCAAGTTTTTGACTCCTTTGAGCTATCGGTCGACACCAGTACGTACCGGTATGGAACGGACAAAACGGAACCCGTCAAGGTGGTTCCCCGCCAGGGCCGCGCTCACTCGTGCGGGTGCTCCGGGCCCGCCATCCGTGGCAGGGCGCGGACTCTCTCGTTCGGCAGCAGTGTGATGTTTCCGTCATGACGTGAATGTCGGGGCACGGCAGGGCACCAGTCCCCTTCATGCCCCACGCGAACCTCCAGCGGCAGGTGATCGGATGACCACGGCGACGACCCGGACGCCCCGGACGCCGCCCGCACGGCCCGGCGCGGCCGGTGCCCCCGTCCCACCGGACGGCGTCAGACCCGCGCTGCCCTCGCTCACCGGACTGCGCTGGGTGGCGGCCCTTCTGGTGTTCGGGCTGCACATCAACAACTTCGGCTACCTCGGCGGCCAGGCCGGACGCCTGGTCTCCTGGGCCTTCACGCCCGGCGGCACCGGGGTGTCGTTCTTCTTCATCCTGTCCGGCTTCGTGCTGACCTGGTCGGCCCGGCCCGGCGACCGGGCACCCGGCTTCTGGCGACGGCGGATCGCCCGGGTCTACCCCGTGCACCTGGCCACCGCACTGCTCGCGGTCGTGATCGCCTTCGCCATGGGCAAGCCGGCCCTCCCCACCTGGAAGCAGACCCTGGCGAACGCGTCGCTGGTGCACTCCTGGTGGCAGCCCTGGTGGCAGACGCTCAACCCGGTGAGCTGGTCGCTGGCCTGCGAGGCGTTCTTCTACGCGCTCTTCCCGGCCCTCTTCTGGCTGCTGCGCCGGCTGAACGCGCGGGGCACCGCGGTGCTCGGCGGCCTCGCGGCGGTGGTCGCGCTGGTGCTGGCCTGGGCGGACGCCCATCACTGGCTGAATCAGCCGATGTACTCGCTGCCCCTGGCCCGGCTGCCGGAGTTCGTGCTCGGCACGGTCACCGCCCGGCTGGTGCTGCTCGGGCGCTGGCGCGGCCCCGGCGTGGAGGGCTCGCTGGCCCTGGCCATCCTCGGCTACTTCCTCGTCCCCCAGGTGGCGCCGGGCTACGCGGCCACGTCCTGCACCCTGGCCGGGTTCACCCTGCTGATCCCGGCGGCGGCCGTCGCGGACCTGCGCGGGCTGCCCACGCTGTGGCGGGGGAAGCGGCTGGTGCGGCTCGGGGAGCTGTCGTTCGCGTTCTACATGGTGCATCTGCTGGTGCTGCGCGCGGGCATCTCCGTCCTGGGTGACAAGCCGCGCTTCGGCGCCGTGGCCGGGATCGGGGTGACGGCGGCCGCGTTCGCGATCTCCCTCGCGCTGTCCTGGGCGCTGTTCGAGGGCGTGGAGCGCCCGGTCCGGCGCCTGCTGCTGCGCGGCGGCCGGCCGAAGGAGACGAAGGAACGGTCCGCCGTCCAGAAGGAGCCGGTCGCCGCCGACTGACCCACGGCAGCCGGGTGCCGGCCCCTCTGGTGAGAGGGACCGGCACCCTTCGCGTCGCGCCGTCAGGAGTTGGCGCAGATGTTGCCGAACGCGGGGTTCAGCAGGCCCACGACGTCGATCGTGTTGCCGCACAGGTTGACCGGGACCTCCACCGGGACCTGGATGACGTTGCCGGAGGCGACGCCGGGGCTGTTGGCGGCGACGCCGGTGGTCGGGTCCGGGTCGGCCGCCTGGGCCGCCGTGGCGCCGGAGAGGGCAAGGGCGCCCGCGAGTACGGCCGTTGCAGCAAGCTTGCGCATACGCATGAGGTTGCCTCACTGAATCGAGGGTGGGGACCCCTCCATCACAGCGGCAGCGGGGGCGGTGCGCCCGCCGTGGTACTCCGTTCGGGCGGCGGCCCCCGGTCCGGGGACCGTCCGAGGCGGGAGCGGGAGGCTCCCGGTGGGGTGAAGTCGGCCCGGCCGCCCAGGTGTTGACCTGGACGGCCGGCCGCTCGGACGTCTGACCGGGCCCGGGGGCCGGGACGTCGGGCCGCGTGGCCCGCCGTGCACGCCACCCTAGGCGCGGCCCGCGGAGCCCGCCTTCCGGACTCCGCGCACCCGCTGCTCTACGGGAACTGCGTGATCTTGGACGGGATGGTGTCCGACCCCGAGGTCGGGGCCCCGGTGTTGTTGACGACGTGGGCGTACTGGCCCTTGCCGCCGAGCGAGATCACCAGGATGTCGTGCAGCTTGACCCCGGAGTTCACCGGGACCTGGAAGCCGTGCGCCTGGACGATGGAGGAGTCCGTGGTGAAGTTGCAGTAACTGCCCAGGCCCCAGGCCTCGTGCGAGGTGACCGAGTCGGCGACCTTGTAGGCCGCGTAGCCGACGATGCCGTCATGGGTGATGGCGGCGGCGTTGGGCACGTCGTACGCCTTCTCGTTCTGGAAGAAGATCGTGCGACCGCGCTGACCGGCCCAGTACACGTCGTACTTGTTGTAGTGCTCGACGAACAGGCCGGTGGCCAGCACGTCGTTGCCGTTCACGCGCAGGCCGTAGTCGGCGCGGTTGGTGTTCCAGCCGACGCCGCTGCCGTGGTCGGCGCGCCACAGCCAGGTGTGGTCGATGATGACGTTGTTGCTGTTGACCACGACCGAGTTGGTGGCGAGGCCGGGTCCGGCACCGCCGATGCGCACGAACACGTCCTGCATGGTGGTGGGGTTGGCGGAGTGGTCGGCGGTGGAGCCGGCCGGGCCGATCCGCAGCAGGGTGTCGGAGTTGGTGCTGCCCGCGTCGATGAGGAAGCCGGCGAGCTTCACCCCGTCCACGTCGGCGACGTGCATGGCGTCGACGCCGTTGTCCGGGACGATGGTGGCGAGACCCAGGCCGAGGACCACGGTGTTGGCGCGGGTGACCTCGATGGCCCGGTCCAGGTGGTAGACACCCGGGGTGAACAGGAGGTTGAGCCCCTGGGCGAGCGCCTGGTTGATGGTGGCCGCGGTGGCGCCGGGCTTCACCACGTAGAACTGGTCGAGCGGCAGCGAGGAGCCCGCGTTGGCCGGCCAGGACACGCCCCGCGCGTTGGTGCGCTTGGCCGGGACGAACACCTTGTAGGTGGAGCCGTCGAGGTAGAGGAACGGCTTCTCACGCGAGACCGGGGTGTTGTCCAGCGTGGTGTACGGGCCGCTGTCGAAGTTGGTCGCGGGCGCGCCCTGCACACCGCTGAAGACCATGTTCCAGACGCCGTTGGTCCAGCCGCCGACCGAGCTGTCCCGGGTGTACCACTGCTGCTGGGAGTACGGTCCCACCGTGCCGTCGATCTTGGAGTCGGCGATGTAGCCGCCGGAGGCCCAGCCGTAGCCGTTGGGCGCGAGGTTGAGCCCGCCCTGGACGTGGATACGGCGGAACGGCGCGGCCTGGGCGACGGCCCAGCGGTCGGTGCCGTTGACCGGGCGGATGGCGAGGTTCTCCGCCGAACGCCAGAAGTTCTGCGTGGCGTTGCCGTTGAACCAGCCCGCGTCGACGGTGATGTCACCGTTGATCTGCACGTCGTCGGGGTTGAGCCCGAGGCCGGAGACCGAGGTGTAGAAGCCGAGCTGGGCGTTGATGTTGTTGTACGTGCCCGGCTTCATCAGGAACTGGTAGCGGGCGGAGCCGAACTGGTTCGACTCCTGGCCGGCGAAGACGCTGTCGAACTTCTGCTGGAGGTTCGGCGTGCTCGGGTCGACGACGATCACGTTCGAGCCGAGGTCACCGCCGCCCTGCACCGGCGGGACGCCGGTGGTGCCGGTGTGCACGGCCATCTCCCACAGCGAGTAGCCGTAGGTGGTGGCGCGCGCGGTCCCGTTGATGCGGACGTAACGGCCGGAACCGCTGACCGCGTACGACGAGGTGCCGCCCGTGCCGCCGGTGACGGTCTTGAGCGTGGTCCAGTTGGTGCCGTCGGTCGAGCTCTGGAGCTGGAAGTCCTTGCCGTAGGCGGCTTCCCAGTTCAGGTCGATGCCGCACAGGTCCTGCACCGAGCCGAGGTCGACGCGGAGCCACTGCGGGTCCGCGAACGCGCTGGACCAGCGGGTGCCCGTGTCGCCGTCGAAGGCGGCGGAGGCCGGGGTGCCCGCGCTCTC
Organism: Streptomyces seoulensis; assembly: GCF_004328625.1. NCBI lineage: Bacteria > Bacillati > Actinomycetota > Actinomycetes > Kitasatosporales > Streptomycetaceae > Streptomyces > Streptomyces seoulensis. Next base: position 6,126,076 of record NZ_CP032229.1, on the reverse strand, counting down.
GGTGGACGAGGCGGTGGCGGGCCTGCCCTGCGCGGCGTTGGCGGTGTTGCAGCCGGCCTGGGCGGCGTCCGTCGCGGCGACGGCCGGGGGTTGAAGGGTGGGCAGGGCGAGCAGCGCTGCCGTGGCGGCGAGCGCTGTCCCCAGGGATCTCAGTCTCATTGCGGCTCCCTGCGACTTCGGGACCGGGGAGACCGGCCCCTGCTTAGTTCATGTTTTGATTTAAGGGATGAACCAACGCGGCGCAAGCCTTCGGAAGCCAAATCCTTCACGCACAAGGGCGTTCACACCCAGCGGCCGTTCACATCGGGGCGGGACTGTCCGGACCATGTGCTTTGGTCCCGGCAGCCCCGCCCGGCGGGGTCAGCTGCCCGGCCGCCCCTGGGTGCGCAGTTGACCGACCGTCTTCAGCAACCGATCTGCGGGCGCCAGGAGTTGGGGGTGGGCCAGCACGGTGTTGCGCAGTCCGCGCACCGGCCGGCGCCACACCCGCTGGGCCACGGAGACGGGGTGCGGGCGGGACGCGAAGCCCTCGCCGACCCGGAGTTCACGGGTCTTGAGCCAGTCCTTGTACTCCTTGTCGCCCCGCCCGAGGTCGACCAGAGTCACCCCGCTGCGGGCGGCGCCCTCGGCCGTGCGCAGGTGCATCATCAACCCCGGTGAGTAGTAGTGCAGTTCGGGGTCGTAGGCGGTGAACCAGGCGGCCAGCACGGTGCTGGAGCGGGGCCCGAAGTGGGCGGCGACCGGGCGGTCCCCCGCGTACAGCACGGAGAGCACGCCGGTGAAGTGCTCCTCGCGGACATGGAAGAGGTGGTTCACCAGATCCACGATCCAGGGGCGGGAGAACCGGTCCATGCGGCCGGTGCGGCGGTACTGGGCCGACTTCCAGCGCATGAGGGTGCGCAGCGCCTTCGGGTCCCGCTCGTCGAAGACGAACCGCACCTCGCCCACGTCCCGCCCGAGCCGGCGTTCCTTCTTCAGGGTCGTCTTGGCGAGCCCGGGATAGGTGGCGCGCAGCCACTGGGCGTAGGTGCCGTCGCCGGGCTTCACGTCGATGACCGGTGAGGCGAAGGTGCCGGTGAGGTGCGGGGCGAACGGCCGCTGTTCCTGGACGAGATGGTCGAACTCGAAGATGCTGAGCCCGCAGGCGCGCAGCAGTTCGGCCGGGTCCCAGGTGACGCCGGGCCGGTGCACGAGCGCCTGGCAGTCGGAGAGCCCGAGCCCGATGGCCCGTCCGGTACCGAGCGGCCCCCGCTCGTACGGGAGGAAGCCGACCGGTTCGCCGCCCTCGCGCAGCACCGCGATGCGTACACCGCCGCGATGGCGGCCCACTCCGATGGCGAACTCCGGCGCGAGGAAGGGGTTGGCGTACTCGGGTGACTCGTCCATCGCCCGGTGCCAGGCCCCGCGCAGCGCGGAGGTCAGTTCGCCGGGTCTGTGAATGGTGATCTCCACCGTGGTTCGCCCCGCCCTTCATGTGATCGCTCCCCCTCGCGCACCGCCGCTCAAACATGGCGAAACAGTACGCACAGGGTCCAGGGTGCCTCAGAGGGCCGACCGTCCGCCACGGTTCCGCGCAGATCGGCGGCACAGGCAAGTCCCCTGCACAGACCGGCCGTTCACTTACCGCCGGGTAAAGAGATGGTTTGGTCCGGTCCAAAGACGTGCATTGGACTAGACCAACAGGGACGCCGTCCACGAGTCTGGCAACTCCCCCATCCCCCACCCCCTCTGGAGGCTCGTAGTGAGACGACTTCGGGCATGTCTGGGCGCGGCGGCCGCCGTCACGCTGGCCGCGGCCGGCACGACGGCACTGGTCGCGGGCAGCGCGTCCGGCGCCACGAACGCGCTCGACAACCGCTGGTACGCCGCGGCCCCGTATCTGATGCCGACGGACAACGACCCGCCGAACGCGGCCGCCATCATGGACGCGACCGGCCTCAAGGCGTTCCAGCTGGCCTTCGTGCTGGCGCCCAACGGCGGCGGCTGCTCGCCCACCTGGGGCGGCACCTCGCCGGTCTCCTCGGACACCGCCGTGCAGTCCGTCATCAACACCATCCGGTCCAAGGGCGGTGACGTCTCCATCTCGATCGGCGGGTACGGCGGCACCAAGCTGGGCCAGACCTGCGCCGACCCGGCGGCCACGGCGGCGGCCTACCAGCAGGTCATCACCAAGTACGGCCTGCACGCGATCGACTTCGACCTGGAGGAGCCGGAGTACGAGAACACGGCGGCCGTCCACAACGAGATCGGCGCGGCCAAGATCCTCCAGCAGAACAACCCCGGCCTGTACGTCTCGGTCACCACGGCCGGCACGGCGGACGGCACCGGCTGGTTCGGCAAGCAGATGCTGCTGGAGGCGAAGTCCCAGGGGTTCACCCCGAACAACTTCTCCATCATGCCCTTCGACGGCGGCTTCAACGGCGCGGCGAGCCAGACCAGCGCGCTGGCCGCCTTCAACGGCGTCCTGCGCTCCACCTTCGGCTGGGACGAGGCCACGGCCTACGCCCACGAGGGCTTCTCCGGGATGAACGGCCGCAGCGACACCGGGGAGTACTTCTCCCAGGCCGACTTCCAGACCGTGCTGGACTTCGCCACCGGCCACCACATGGACCGCTTCACCTTCTGGTCCCTGAACCGGGACCGCCAGTGCAGCCCGGCCGACAACGGCGGCCGTACGTCCGGTACTTGCTCCAGCGTGGCCCAGAACGCCTGGGACTTCGCCAAGTTCTCGGTGAAGTTCGCCGGTGCCACCCCGCCCGGCTCGACCCCCACGCCCACCCCGACCCCGACGCCCCCGAACCCGGGCAACTCCTGCAAGGCCGCATGGAGTTCGTCGGCGGTCTACGTCGCCGGGGACGAGGCGTCCTACAACCACCACAACTGGAAGGCCAAGTGGTGGACCCAGAACGAGACCCCGAACGGCTCCGACTGGGGCCCGTGGCAGGACGAGGGCTCCTGCTGATGGCGTGACCCCTTGACGGGCCTGGACCGGACCTTTAGCTTCACGGGTCATCGACGTCCAAGGATGCGTTCGGTGTTCAGCATGCTGAACGCATCCGGCCCGGCGGGAGGACCCCCCACATGATCCGTTCCCGGCTTCTCACGGCTGCGGCCGCGAGCCTCGCCCTCACCCTCGGCGCCTTCGGCGGCACCGCGCACGCGGCCGACCCGGACAAGGCGCCCGGCGGCAACTTCGACCTCGCCGTCTGGCAGCTCCAGGAGCCGGTCGGCTCCCCCGGCTCCCCCACCACGATCCCCTCGTCCCGGCTGCGCGGCGCGAACGGCTACCAGGACGCGTACTTCTACACCGACACCCGCGACGGCGCGATGACCTTCTGGGCGCCCGAGAAGGGCGTCACCACGCCGAACTCGAACTACGCCCGCTCCGAGCTGCGCGAGATGAACCGCGACGGCGGCGCGGCCGACTGGTCGCTCGGCGGCACGCACCGGATGAACGCGACCCTCCGGGTGGTGTCGGTGACCAAGAACGTCTGCGTCGGGCAGATCCACCTCGGCTCCGGCGGCTCCTCCACCAAGCCCCTGCTGGAGCTGTACTACCACGCGGACGGCGACATCGTCCTGGGCACCGAGAACTCCCCCTCCGGCGGCCAGACCCCGCACACGGTGGGGCACGTGTCCCTCGGCAAGACCTGGACCTACAGCATCGCCGTGACCGGCGGGAACACCATCGAGCTGACCGTCAACGGCAGCACCACGCGCTACCCCATCCCCGCGTCGTTCAACCCGTACAAGCAGTACTTCAAGGCCGGGTCCTACAACCAGTCCTCCTCGGACTCGACCACCAACGGGGCCCGGGTCGCGTTCTACGGGCTGACCGTCCAGCACGGGTGACCTGCTCCCACCTGCGCGAGTGGTGCATTCGGGCGAACGGTCGTAGCGTCGGCACACGGTCGGACACAGCACGACAGGTGGGAGCGACCATGCGCGGATCACTGGTGGGAACGACGGTCACCCTGGCTGCGGGAGCCCTGCTCACCGCGGCGATGACGACGGCGTCGGCCAGCCCGCCGACGACGGCCCCCGTGCCACACCGGACCGCGCCCGTGCTCGTCGACTGCCAGTTCAAGAAGAACGTGCGCCCGGCCGACTTCATCCTGGCCTGCGGTGACGGCAACAGCCGGCTCAGCGGGCTCAAGTGGGTCAAGTGGGACTCGCGGTCGGCCGTGGCCGAGGGTGTGAACGTGGTCAACGACTGCAAGCCCTACTGCGCCAAGGGCGTCTTCCGCTCCTACCACGTGACCGTGCGCCTCGACCGCCCGGCCGCGTGGCAGAAGAGCCCGGACGTCAAGCGCTGGACCCGGATGAGCGTGACGTACGACGACGCGCGCCCGAAGGGCTTCACGCAGACCATGGTCTACCCGCTCTGGAGCTGATCCCGCCCGTACGCCGTCCGCTCCGGCCCTCTCGCACGAGGGGCCGGAGCGGACGCGGGCGGCTCAGGCCAGCTCGACCAGCAGGTCTCCGCCCTCCACCTGCTGGATGCGGTTGATCGCCAGCCGGGACACCCGGCCCGCCTTCGGCGCGGTGATCGTCGCCTCCATCTTCATCGCCTCGATGGTGGCCACGGTCTCCCCGGCCGCCACCTCGGCGCCCTCCTCCACCGCGAGCGTCACCACCCCGGCGAACGGCGCCGCCACATGGCCCGTGTTCGAGCGGTCGGCCTTCTCGGTCACCGGTACGTCGGTGGCCGCCGAGCGGTCGCGGACCTGGATCGGCCGGAGCTGGCCGTTCAGGGTCGACATCACCGTGCGCATACCGCGCTCGTCGGCCTCGCCGACCGCCTGCAGCTCGATCAGCAGCCGCACGCCGGGCTCCAGGTCGACGGCGTACTCCTTGGCCGGGCGCAGGCCGTAGAAGAACGACTTGCTGTCCAGGACGCTGGTGTCGCCGTACGCCTGCCGGTGGGTGTCGAACTCGCCGGTCGGGCCGGGGAACAGCAGCCGGTTGAGCGTGGGCTTCGGGTCCTTCTCCAGCCCCTCGCGGTCCTCGGCCGACAGCTCCCGCACCGGCTTGGCCTCGGCGCGGCCGCGGAGCGCCTTGGTGCGGAACGGCTCCGGCCAGCCGCCGGGCGGGGTGCCCAGCTCGCCGCGGAGGAAGCCGATCACCGAGTCCGGGATGTCGAAGCGGTCCGGGTCGGCCTCGAAGTCGTCCGGCGAGACGCCCGCGCCGACCAGGTGCAGGGCGAGGTCGCCGACCACCTTGGAGGACGGGGTGACCTTGACCAGGCGGCCGAGGATGCGGTCGGCGGCCGCGTACATCGCCTCGATCTCCTCGAAGCGGTCGCCGAGGCCGAGCGCGACCGCCTGGGTGCGCAGGTTGGAGAGCTGGCCGCCGGGGATCTCGTGGTGGTAGACCCGGCCGGTCGGGGAGGCGAGACCCGCCTCGAAGGGGGCGTAGACCTTGCGCACGCCCTCCCAGTACGGCTCCAGTTCCTCGACCGCGTGGAGGCTGAGGCCGGTCGGGCGCTCGGAGTGGTCGGTGGCGGCGACCAGCGCGGAGAGCGAGGGCTGCGAGGTCGTCCCGGCCATGGAGGCGACCGCGCCGTCCACCGCGTCGACACCCGCCTGGATCGCGGCGAGGTAGGTGGCGAGCTGGCCGCCCGCGGTGTCGTGGGTGTGCAGATGCACCGGCAGCCCGAACTCGCTCCGCAGCGCGGTGACCAGCTTCGCGGCGGCCGGCGCCCGCAGCAGGCCGGCCATGTCCTTGATGGCGAGGACATGGGCGCCGGCCTCGACGATCCGCTCGGCCAGCCTCAGGTAGTAGTCGAGCGTGTAGAGCCGCTCGGCGGGGTCGCTGAGGTCGGCGGTGTAGCAGAGGGCGACCTCGGCGACGGCGGTGCCGGTCTCCCGTACCGCGTCGATGGCGGGCCGCATCTGGCCGACGTCGTTCAGCGCGTCGAAGATGCGGAAGATGTCGACGCCGGTGGCGGCGGCCTCCCGTACGAAGGCGTCGGTCACCTCGGTGGGGTACGGGGTGTAGCCGACGGTGTTGCGGCCGCGCAGCAGCATCTGGAGGCAGATGTTGGGCACCGCCTCGCGCAGCGCGGCCAGCCGCTCCCAGGGGTCCTCGGCGAGGAAGCGCAGCGCCACGTCGTAGGTGGCGCCGCCCCAGCACTCCAGGGAGAGCAGTTCGGGCAGGGTGCGGGCGACGACGGGGGCGACCGCGAGCAGGTCCTTGGTGCGCACGCGGGTGGCCAGCAGCGACTGGTGGGCGTCACGGAAGGTGGTGTCGGTGACGCCGAGCGCCGGGGACTCGCGCAGCTCGCGGGCGAAGCCCTCGGGGCCGAGGTGGACCAGGCGCTGCCGTGAGCCCGCCGGGGGCTCGCCCGCCGGGAGCGCGGGCAACTTGGTTACGGGGTCCAGGAGTTCGGGGCGCTCGCCGTGCGGCTTGTTGACGGTGACGTCGGCCAGGAAGGTGAGCAGCTTGGTGCCCCGGTCGGCCGAGTGACGGGACGTCAGCAGGTACGGGCGCTCCTCGATGAACGAGGTGGTGACGCGTCCGGCGCGGAAGTCGGGGTCGTCCAGCACGGCTTGCAGGAAGGGGATGTTGGTGGCCACGCCCCGGATGCGGAACTCGGCGACCGCGCGCCGGGCGCGGCCGACGGCGGCCTGGAAGTCCCGTCCCCGGCAGGTGAGTTTGACCAGCATGGAGTCGAAGTGTGCGCTGATCTCGGTGCCGGCGTGGGTGGTTCCGCCGTCGAGCCGGATGCCGGAGCCGCCGGGCGAGCGGTAGGCGCTGATCAGGCCGGTGTCCGGGCGGAAGCCGTTGGCCGGGTCCTCGGTGGTGATCCGGCACTGGAGGGCGGCACCGCGCAGGGTGATCCGGTCCTGGGAGAGCCCGAGGTCGGCGAGGGTCTCCCCGGCGGCGATGCGCATCTGGGCCTGGACGAGGTCGACGTCGGTGACCTCCTCGGTGACCGTGTGCTCGACCTGGATGCGGGGGTTCATCTCGATGAAGACGTGGTTGCCGTCCCGGTCGAGGAGGAACTCCACGGTGCCCGCGTTGCGGTAGCCGATCTCACGGGCGAAGCGCACGGCGTCGGCGCAGATCCGGTCCCGCAGCTCCGGGTCGAGGTTGGGGGCGGGCGCCAGCTCGATGACCTTCTGGTGGCGGCGCTGGAGCGAGCAGTCGCGCTCGTAGAGGTGGATCACGTTGCCCTCGCCGTCGGCGAGGATCTGCACCTCGATGTGGCGGGGGTCCACGACGGCCTTCTCCAGGAAGACGGTCGGGTCGCCGAAGGCGGAGGCGGCCTCGCGGGAGGCGGCCTCGATGGACTCGCGGAGCTGGGCGGGCTCCTCGACCCGGCGCATGCCCCGGCCGCCGCCGCCCGCGACCGCCTTCACGAAGACGGGGAAGCCGATCTCGTCGGCGGCGCGCACCAGTTCGTCCACGTCGTTGGAGGGCGCGGAGGAGCCGAGCACGGGGACCCCGGCGGCGCGGGCGGCGGCGACCGCGCTGGCCTTGTTGCCGGTGAGTTCGAGGGTGTCGGCGCTGGGGCCGACGAAGGTGATCCCGGCCTCCTCGCAGGCGCGGGCCAGGTCGGGGTTCTCCGAGAGGAAGCCGTAGCCGGGGTACACGGCGTCGGCGCCGGCGCGGCGGGCGGCGGTCACGATCTCGTCGACGGAGAGATAGGCCCGGACGGGGTGGCCGGGCGCGCCGATCTCGTACGCCTCGTCGGCCTTGAGCCGGTGCAGCGAGTTGCGGTCCTCGTGGGGGAAGACGGCCACCGTGCGCGCGCCGAGTTCGTAGCCCGCCCGGAACGCGCGGATGGCGATCTCTCCGCGGTTGGCTACCAGCACCTTGCGGAACATCTGGATTCCCTTCAGCCTGCCGGCGACGAACACCATGGTGTCAGCCACGCACTGCCCCCGTACTCCGCGGAAACACTAGGGGGTGCGGGCGCCGGTCGAAGTGCGAAAACCGTCACATTGACGTGCGCGCGCCGGATCGGCGGGGAGTACGGCCGGGGCGCGCGGCTCCGGGGCGGGCGGTACGGGTGGTGCGGGGGGCGGGGGCACCGGTGCGGGCCGGTTCTCGCGGGCGTACGGCAGGCGGAGGCGGCGGCTGCGCAGCAGGCCGAGGACGATCGCGGCGGACACGGCCACAAGGTGTTCGCGGCCGGCGAGGTTGGGTACGGCGATGGACTCCCACACCATCGATCCGCCTGTCAGGGTGAAAACCACAGGGGCGCGCCGGACCACGGCCAGATAGGTGAACAGGCCCACCACGGCCGCCGACGGGCCGGTGTCGAGCACGGTCCCGCAGTCGGCGGGCAGCCCGAACCCCCACCAGCCGGGGCCCAGGTGGATCATCAGCCGGGCGGTGAGGGTGCCGGCCAGGGTGGTGACGTAGGCGACGGCCAGGGTGCGGGCGCGACCGAGGACCAGTTCGGCGAGGGCGAAGGCCAGGAACAGCTGGGTGATGCCCGCCCACACCGGCAGGTCGAGCGCGGGGACGTACAGCGAGACGGGGGTGCGCAGCAGGGAGAGCCAGAGCGGGAGGTCGGCGGTGACGCCGCCGAGGCGGCGGACCCAGGCGGCGCCGGCGGGGTGCTGGGCCAGGTCGTGGAAGAAGATGACGCCGAAGGCGGCCACGAAGGCGAGGAGCAGCCCGGACAGTCCCCGGTGGGCGAGACTGCGTACGGGGTCGACCACGACGGCGTGCCATTCGCCGCGCAGGGTGCGGCCGGTGAACCGGGCCGCACGCACGAGGAGGCTCCATGCCCCCGCTTCCCCCGCCACGTGCCGCTCCCCCTCCGCCGTCACCCCGCCGGGGCATGCGGTCACAGTCCAGCGGGCCGGGGGCCGGGAGTCAAGATCTACGGCTTCGGTGGATACGCCGTCGGCGCCCGGTTCACGGCCAACGCCACCATTTGGACGTCCACTTCATGGAAGGCCGCTGCTTTCTTTCCATTTTGATCATCAACTCTCGTATAGTGACCGCCGGTTCACCCAAGACGCTGTTTCTTGTCGTTTCTCGTCTCCCGACCACCCCCGATTTCCGCGAGGACCAGACCGGACCGATGACCGCGCCCACGCCTCCCGGCGACCGCCCAGCCCTCCGTACGCCCGCCCTCGCCCTGGCCGCGACCGCCGTCCTGTCGGCGCTCGCGCTCGGCGCGGCCGTGGCGGTGGCCCCGCACGCGGCGCACGACGCGCTGCTGTGGGCCGGGAGTTCGGCGGCCGTCGCGCTCTGTGTCGCGGTGACCGTGGCCGCCCACGCCCGGGGCACCGCCCGCCGGGCCCGGCGGCGCCTCGCGAGCGCGCTGGCCGAGGTGGAGCGGCTGGAGCGGCAGCGGACCTCGGCGGCCGAGGAGACGCGCCGGGACCAGCAGCGGCTCATCGACGAACTGGCCGCTCAGCGCGCCGAGTTCAGCACCGAGCAGGCCAGGACCGAGAAGGACGGCGCCCGCGAGGCGGACCGGCTGCGCCGTGAAGTGCTGCGGCTCTCCGGCGAATTGGAGAAGGCCCGGCGCGATCGGGCGGCGGCCGTGTCGGCCACCTCCAACACCGCGGGCCGGATGCAGGCGCTGGCCACGGCCACCCTGGCCGACCTGCGCGCGATGGAGGAGCGGCACAGCGACGAGGACGTGCTCACCGACCTGCTGCACCTGGACCACCGCACCGCGCAGGCGGGCCGGCTGGCGGACTCCATCGCCGTGCTGACCGGGGCGCGTTCGGGGCGGCGCTGGGCGCGGCCGATCGCCATGGAGTCCATCCTGCGCGGGGCCATGGGCCGGATCGGCGGCTACCGCCGGGTGCGGGTGCACTCCGTCAGCGAGGTCGCCGTCGCCGGGCATGCCGCCGAGGGCGTGATGCACGCGCTCGCCGAACTCCTCGACAACGCCACGAACTTCTCCCCGCCCACCGCCGAGGTCCACGTCTACGTGGAGGAGGTCCCGGCCGGGGTCATCGTCTCCGTGGAGGACAGCGGCCTGGTGATGGGTGACGTCCAGCTGCGGCGCGCCGAGAAGGCGGTGACCGGTGACGTCTCCGGACTGGGCGGCCTGACCGGCACCCGGCTCGGGCTCACGGTGGTCGGCCGGCTGGCCCGCAAGTACGGGCTGAAGGTGTCGTTCCGGCCCTCGGCGCGCGGCGGCACCGGTGTGCTGATGCTCGTACCGCAGGAGATCCTCACCAGCCCGGCGCCCACCGCCCCGCCCGCCCCCGCCCCCGCGCCGGAACCCGAGCGCCCGGCCGCCCCGGTGCGCGAGGTCCCCGCGCCGCCCGCCGAGGAGGTGGGCGGCCTGCCCAAGCGGCGTCGCGGCCGCACGCTGGCCGAGGCCGAGCGGTCCCGGTCGGGCTCGCGCGACGACACCGCACGGCCCGCACCCGGCGCCGACGAGGCCAGGGTCCGCGCGGCCCGCTTCAGCAGCTTCCGCAACGCGGTACGCCCCGGCACGACCCCCGAGGGCGACGCACCGCACACCCGGGCCGGGGAACCGCGCGACGGCGGCCCGGCCGACACCCCCGCTGTCTCCCATCCCCGCAACGAACCGCACACGCACCTGGAAGGCGACACCACTTCATGACCGGCCCGACCACCGCGGACGACACGCTCACCTGGCTCCTCGAGGGCCTGCTGGAGAAGACTCCGGGCGCCCGGCACGCGCTCGTCCTCTCCCGCGACGGCCTCAAGCTGTGCCGCACCCCGGAGTTGTCCGTCGACCAGGCGGACCAGCTCGCCGCCATCGCCGCCGGCATCCAGTCGCTGTCGCACGGGGCGTCCATGGAGTTCGGCGACGGCAGCGGCGGCGTCCGCTCGGCGATGGCCGAGTTCTACGGCGGTGTGCTGTTCATCGTCGAGGCCGGCGAGGGCGCCCATCTGGCCGTGGTCACCAGCGAGGACGCCGATCCGGGCGTGGTCGGCCACACGATGAGCGAACTGGTGGAGCAGCTCGGCGAACACCTGACCGCGCCGCCCCGCTCGTCATGAGCCGTCCGGGCAGGGACGACGCTCCCGACCGTCTCTACACCATCACGCGGGGACGGATCGGGACCGGCGCCGGCAGCCCGCTGGACCTGGTCACGCTGATCGTCGCCGAGTCGGCGGCGGCCACCGGCATGCAGTCGGAGCACGTGGCCATCCTGCGGCTGACGGAGTTCCCCACCTCCGTGGTGGAGATCGCCGCCGAGCTGCGCCTGCCCGTCAGCATCACCAAGGTGCTGCTGTCCGACCTGCTCGCCACCGGACATGTCAGCGCCCGTCATCCGCGCCGCCCCGCCATCACCGACCCCGACATCCTGGAGCAGGTGCTCGTTGGACTCCGCAATCTCTGACGCGCGCACCCCGTTGGGTGCCTCCGCCGACAACGGTCTGAAGATCGTCGTCGTGGGCGGCTTCGGCGTCGGCAAGACCACGCTGGTCCGCTCGGTCAGCGAGATCCGTCCCCTCAACACCGAGGAGACGATGACGCAGGCGGGCGAGTCGGTGGACGACATCGCGCAGGTGGGCGGCAAGACGGCCACCACCGTAGCGTTCGACTTCGGCCGCATCACGCTGGACGCGCACAACGTGCTGTACCTGTTCGGCGCGCCCGGCCAGGAGCGGTTCTGGTTCCTGTGGGACCGGCTGTTCTCCGGCACGCTCGGCGCGGTCGTCCTGGTCGACACCCGGCGCATCGACGACTCCTGGTACGCCATCGACCGCCTGGAGCACCACGGCACGCCGTTCATCGTGGCCTGCAACGACTTCGGCGGCCCGGTGCGCGCGGGCGCGGACGTGCGCGAGGCGCTCGACCTCGACCCGGACGTGCCGCTCGTCGACTGCGACGCGCGGTCCCGCGAGTCGGCCAAGGAGGTCCTGATCACCCTGGTCCGTCATGTGCAGTCCCGGTACGCCACGGCCGCCGGGGTCAGAGGGGAACTGGTGTGATGTCCGAGGCCGTTCCGCTCGGCGGACCCCGCTTCCAGACCGAACCCGCCTGCCTGTACCGGGAGATGCGGCGCGACCACGGTTCCGTCGTCCCGGTGGAGCTGGACGGCGGCATCCCGGCCTGGCTGGTGCTGGGCTACCGCGAGCTGCATCAGGTCACCGGTGATCCGGCGCTGTTCAGCCGGGACTCCGAGCTGTGGAACCAGTGGGAGAACATCCCGGCCGACTGGCCGCTGCTGCCGATGATCGGGCACCGCCAGCCCTCCGTCCTCTACACGGTCGGCGAACGGCACCGGCAGCGCGCGGCGATGATCAGCAACGCGCTGGAGTCGGTCGACCCCTTCGAACTCCGGCGCCAGGCCGAGCGGTTCGCGGACGAGCTGATCGACACCGTCTGTCTCTCCGGCGAGGCCGATCTGGTCGCCCAGTACTCGTCCCTGCTGCCGGTACGGGTCCTCGCGCACCTCTACGGCTTCCCGGACGACGAGGGGCCGGGGCTGGTCACCGCGCTCAACGACATGATCGACGGCCGGGAGCGGGCACTGGCCGGGCAGTCCCACCTCGCCTCCTCCATGGCCCGCCTGGTCGCCGACCGCGCCGAGAAGCCCGCCGACGACGTGGTCTCCCGGATGCTGGCGGACGACAGCGGGTTCACGGCCGAGGAGATCGTCCAGGACCTGATGGTGATGATGGCGGCCGGCCACCAGCCGACCGCCGACTGGATCGGCAACTCGCTGCGGCTGATGCTGACCGACGACCGGTTCGCGGCCTCCCTGTTCGGCGGCCGCAACAGCGTCGCGGAGGCGATGAACGAGGTGCTGTGGGAGGACACGCCCACGCAGAACGTGGCGGGCCGCTGGGCCGCGCGCGACACCCACCTCGGCGGGCGCCGGGTCCGCGCCGGTGACCTGCTGCTGCTCGGCCTCCAGGGCGCCAACTCCGACCCCCAGGTGCGTACTGACGCCTCCGCGCTGACCGGCGGCAACAACGCGCACTTCTCCTTCGGGCACGGCGAGCACCGCTGCCCCTTCCCGGCGCAGGAGATCGCCGAGGTCATCGCGCGCACCGGCATCGAGGTCGTCCTCGACCGGCTGCCGGACATCGACCTGGCGGTGTCCGCCGGGTCCCTCACCCGCCGGCCCTCGCCCTGGCTGCGCGGGCTGACCGAGCTGCCCGTGCGGTTCACTTCGACCCCTGCCCTGGGAGGCACGTCACGATGACCACCGGTACCGGGATTTCCCGTATCGCGCTCGACCCCTTCGTCACCGACCTGGACGGCGAGAGCGCGGCCCTGCGCGCGGCCGGACCGCTGGCGGCCGTGGAGCTGCCCGGCGGGGTGCCGGTGTGGGCCGTCACCCGGCACGCCGAGGCCAAGGCGCTGCTGACCGACCCGCGCCTGGTGAAGGACATCAATGTGTGGGGCGCCTGGCGGCGCGGCGAGATACCGGCGGACTGGCCGCTGATCGGGCTGGCCAACCCGGGCCGTTCGATGCTGACCGTGGACGGCGCGGACCACCGCCGGATGCGCACACTGGTGGCGCAGGCGCTCACCCCGCGCCGGGTGGAGCTGATGCGGGAGCGGATCGGCAAGCTCACCCAGGACCTGCTGGACGCGCTGCCCGCCGACGCCGGGGTGGTCGACCTGAAGGCGGCCTTCGCCTACCCGCTGCCGATGTACGTGGTGGCCGAGCTGATGGGCATCGACGAGGCGCTGCTGCCCCGGCTGAAGGTGCTGTTCGAGAAGTTCTTCTCCACCCAGACCCCGCCCGCCGAGGTCATAGCCACCCTGACCGAGCTGGCCGGGATGATGGCGGCGACCGTCGCGGCGAAGCGTGCCGAGCCGGGCGACGACCTCACCAGCGCGCTGATCCTCGCCTCGGCGGACGGCGACCACCTCACGGACGAGGAGATCGTCGCCACCCTCCAGCTGATGATCGCCGCCGGGCACGAGACGACGATCTCGCTGATCGTCAACGCGGTCGTCAACCTCTCCACCCACCCCGGTCAGCGGGAGCTGGTGCTGTCCGGGCAGGCGGACTGGTCGGCGGTGGTCGAGGAGACGCTGCGCTGGTCCACCCCGACCTCGCACGTGCTGATCCGGTTCGCCACCGAGGACGTGCCGGTCGGCGACCGCGTGATACCGGCCGGGGACGCGCTGATCGTGTCGTACGGCGCGCTCGGCCGCGACGAGGAGGCGCACGGGCCGAGCGCCGGGGAGTTCGACATCACGCGGGAGAGCGGGAACCGGCACATCTCCTTCGGCCACGGCCCGCACGTCTGCCCCGGCGCCGCGCTGTCCCGGCTGGAGGCGGGTGTGGCGCTGCCCGCGCTGTACGCCCGTTTCCCGCAGCTGGACCTCGCGGTCCCGGCGGCCGAGCTGCGCCACAAGCCCGTCGTCACCCAGAACGACCTGTTCGAGCTGCCCGTCCGCCTGAACGGGTGACTTGACTTCGAGCGCGCTTCAGCTCGTAGCGTCGCAGTCGCTCCGGTGCCCGGCGTCCCCCACGGGATGCCGGGCGGCCAGATCCGTCGCTAGATGGATGTAGGGGCCCGAAATCGTCCGGCGTGACGATCGAGCGCGTGCGAAAGGCTGGAACACACATGCAACAGCGCAGCCTGCGTGACCTGCAAGTTTCCGCAATAGGTCTGGGTTGTATGGGAATGTCGGCCTTCTATGGAACGGCCGACCAGGACGAGGGCGTGGAGACCATCCGGCGCGCCCGCGAGCTGGGCATCGACTTCCTGGACACGGCCCAGATGTACGGGCCGCTGACCAACGAGTCCCTGGTCGGCGAGGCGATCCGGGGCCACCGTGACCAGTACGTGCTGGCCACCAAGTTCAACTTCCGGATGGACGACGCGGTACCGGGCGACATGTCCACCGTGGGCCGCCAGGACGGCTCGGCCGAGCATGTCCGGGCCTCGGTGGAGGGCTCGCTCCAGCGGCTCGGCACCGACCACATCGACCTGTACTACCAGCACCGGGTCGACCCGAACGTACCGATCGAGGAGACGGTGGGCGCGCTGGCCGAGCTGGTCGCCGAGGGCAAGATCGGGCACATCGGACTGAGCGAGGCGGGCGCGGAGACGCTGCGCCGGGGCAACGCGGTCCACCCGATCACGGCCGTGCAGAGCGAGTACTCGCTGTGGTCGCGGGACGTGGAGGCGGAGGTGCTGCCGACCTGCCGCGAGCTGGGCATCGGCTTCGTCGCCTACTCCCCGCTCGGCCGGGGCTTCCTCGCGGGCCGCTTCTCCTCCCCCGAGGAGCTGGACAAGGACGACTACCGCCGCAACAGCCCCCGCTTCACCGACGAGCACCTCCAGGCCAACCTGCGCCTCGCGGCCAAGGTCAAGGAGATCGCCGAGAAGAAGGGCGTCACCCCGGCCCAGCTCGCCCTCGCCTGGGTCCTCGCCCAGGGCGACCACATCGTCCCGATCCCCGGCACCAAGCGCCGCTCCTACCTCGAACAGAACGCCGCCGCCGTCGACATCGTCCTCACCCCCGAGGAACTCTCCGCCATCGACGCGGAGTTGCCCGAGGTCTCGGGCGAACGGTACGACGAGGCGGGAATGCGCGCCGTCAACCGCTGATCGCGGCTCACGACGTCACCGCCGGGCGCCGGCTCCGGTCCCAGGTGTTGTCGCAGCACGCCTCGGCTGTCGTGTCGGCGTCCTTCGTCAGTCGGTCGGTGTCGGCCTTGACGACGTAGACCTCCCAGGGCTCCTTGCCGGGTCCGTGGACCCAGACCTTGTCCTGGAGGGCGTAGCAGCAGGAGGTGTCGCTCTCCTCGAAGGCGGCGAGTCCGGCGTCCTTGAGGCGGGTGGTCGCGGCGTCGACCTCGGCGGTGGAGGGGACTTCGACGCCGAGGTGGTCGAGGCGGGTGTCCTGGCCGGGGTCGCCTTCGATGAGGACGAGCTTGAGCGGGGGCTCGGTGAGGGCGAAGTTGGCGTAGCCGGGGCGGCGCTTGGCCGGCTCCGCGCCGAAGAGCTTGGAGTAGAAGGTCACCGAGGCTTCCAGGTCGGCGACGTTGAGGGCAAGCTGAACACGGGACATACCGGTCTCCCTGTCAGGCTGTATCGATCTCGGTCGATGCAACCTTGCGCCCTGGATCGAAAAACGTCAACATAGAGGAATGTCGAAACAAGAAGTCGTGGCGCTGGGCCGGGGCGCCGGGGACTGCGGCCCCGGTCTGCTGTCCACGCCGCTGGACGAGGAGCAGGCCGACTCCCTGGCCAAGGTGTTCAAGGCGCTGGGCGACCCGGTGCGCCTGAGGCTGCTGTCGATGATCGCCTCCG
Source organism: Streptomyces seoulensis (assembly GCF_004328625.1). Taxonomy (NCBI): domain Bacteria; kingdom Bacillati; phylum Actinomycetota; class Actinomycetes; order Kitasatosporales; family Streptomycetaceae; genus Streptomyces; species Streptomyces seoulensis. The sequence goes on along the minus strand of NZ_CP032229.1, from coordinate 6,109,885 downwards.
GGGCGGGCGGCGAGGTGTGCGTCTGCGACCTGACCCCGGCGTTCGACCTGTCGCAGCCGACGATCTCCCATCACCTCAAGCTGCTCAAGCAGGCCGGACTCATCGACTCCGAGCGGCGCGGGACCTGGGTGTACTACCGCCTGCTGCCGGAGACGACCGACCGTCTCGCGGCGATCCTCACCCGCCCCGCCGGAGCCGCATCGTGAGCGTGCGGCAGCCTCGACTTGAGGCGCCTGCGGGGCGGTTGTCCTTCCTTGACCGCTACCTCGCCGTGTGGATCCTCGCCGCGATGGCCTTCGGTCTCGGACTCGGCCGTCTCCTGCCGGGCCTCGGCGACGGCCTGGCGAGGGTCACCGTCAGCGGGGTCTCGCTGCCCATCGCGCTCGGCCTGCTGGTGATGATGTACCCGGTCCTGGCCAAGGTCCGCTACGACCGGCTGGACGCCGTCACCCGCGACCCGCGCCTGCTCGTGCCCTCCCTGGTCCTCAACTGGCTCGTGGGACCAGCCCTGATGTTCGCGCTGGCCTGGCTGTTCCTGCCCGGCCTGCCGGAGTACCGCACCGGGCTGATCATCGTCGGGCTGGCGCGCTGCATCGCCATGGTCATCATCTGGAACGACCTGGCCTGCGGCGACCGCGAGGCGGCCGCCGTCCTCGTCGCGCTCAACTCGGTGTTCCAGGTCATCGCCTTCGGCGTGCTGGGCTGGTTCTACCTCACCGTCCTGCCCGGCCTGCTCGGCCTGGAGCAGACCGCACTGGACGTGTCGGGGTGGGCGATCGCCCGCTCGGTGCTCGTCTTCCTCGGCATCCCGCTGCTCGCCGGGTTCCTCACCCGCCGCTTGGGCGAGAGGGCCAGGGGCCGCGCCTGGTACGAGGCCCGGTTCCTCCCCCGGATCGGACCGTACGCCCTGTACGGGCTGCTGTTCACCGTCGTCGTGCTGTTCGCCCTCCAGGGCGACGCCATCACCTCCCGGCCCCTCGACGTCGCCCGGATCGCGCTCCCGCTGCTGGTCTACTTCGCGCTGATGTGGGCCGGATCGATGGTGCTGGGACGAGTTGTCGGCCTGAACCACGCCAAAGCCACCACGCTCGCTTTCACGGCAGCGGGAAACAACTTCGAGCTGGCCATCGCCGTCGCCGTCGCCACCTTCGGCGCCACCAGCGGTCAGGCTCTCGCCGGCGTGGTCGGCCCGCTCATCGAGGTCCCCGTCCTCATCGGCCTGGTCCACGTCGCCCTCGCCGCCCGGCACCGCTTCCCAACGCCCCCCGCCGCCGTCACCCCCAGGGACACCGCCCGTGCCTGAGACCAAGCCCTCCGTCCTGTTCGTGTGCGTCCACAACGCCGGACGCTCGCAGATGGCGGCCGCCTTCCTCGCTCAACTCGCGGGGAACCGCGTCGAGGTGAGGTCCGCCGGTTCCGCCCCCGCCGACGCGGTCAATCCCGCCGTGGTCGCGGCGATGGCCGAGGCCGGCATCGACCTCTCCGCCCGGACCCCGAAGATCCTGACCACCGACGCCGTACGCGCCTCGGACATCGTGATCAGCATGGGCTGCGGCGACGCCTGTCCGGTCTTCCCCGGCAAGCGGTACCTCGACTGGACCCTCGACGACCCCGCCGGACAGGGCGTGGCCGCCGTCCGCCCCATCCGTGACGACATCGAACGACGTGTCCGCGGTCTCCTCGCCGACCTCGGCATCCGGTCCGCCTAGCGAAGGGCGCGGAGACGTGACACTCCATCGGCCGGGACCCGCGTGCTGTCGCGGGTCCCGGCCGGTGTGGTTCTCTATCGGCCCATCATCCCGGCCGCCCGGTTCCGGTGGCGGGGGCCGCCGGCCCGGTTGGCCGCTGTGGCCGCCAGAGCCAGGCACAGGCCCACCGCTCCGGCGACGACGTTGCTGATGATCGTGCGGGTCGTGATGACGTTGCCCGCCACCACCCAGGGGGAGATGATCATCCAGATGCCGATGAGGGCGGCGGCCCAGGCGCGGGCGTGGGTGCGCTCGTAGGCATGGCCGAAGCCGCTCATCAGCAGGGCGTAGGCGACGCCCGCGATCAGGTTGGTCACCGCGAGGGTGGTGAGGCCGTTGAACCCCGTGATCCACGGGGACGCCGCCATGTACAGCCCCGTGATCAGGGCCATCGCCTCGACGGCCTGTCCCGCTTGCGTCGCGGCCGCCCGCTCCGCGAGCACGAAGCGCTCCCGCATCTCCAGGACGTCCGGGTGCGTCTCCATCGTGGTGTGCATTCGTTCCGTCATGATCGCGCCTCCCGGGACGGGACGCCAGTCTCAGGACTTCCCGTCCTTATGTGGATTTGACACGCCCCGGGTACCCCCCGGAAACACCGCACACCCGGAGAGAACGGGAATCACTTCGCCGGCTTCAGATCCGTGATCTTGCGCGTCGTCAGGTCGGACTGGACGTCGATCCGGCTGACCTCGGGGTGCTTGCCGTCGCTCCAGGTCAGCGTGACCCTGGCGGTGGCGTGGCCCATGCCGGAGCCGGTGTAGGCGACCTTCCACTTCACGGGGACGTTCTGCGCGAAGAGGATGCCGTCGGCGTGGTTCCTCTTCTCCCAGGCGTCGACCTTCTTGCGGGCGGACGCGGAGAGGTAGAAGTTCCGCAGGGCCTTGGCGTCGGCGCCCGCCGCCGGGTCCTCGGTGTCCCAGACGGCGTCGATGTAGGCGCCGTAGAAGTCGGTGATCCGCTGGGTGACATTGCGCGGGTCGCCCTGGGCGGAGGTCGCGGCGGCGGGGCGGGCCGGGGTGGAGGTGGTGCCCGCCAGCGCCGGGGTGACGGCGGCCAGGGCGAGGCCCGCGGCGAGGGCGGTGACGGTCAGCGGAGTCGTACGAATGCGGATGGACATGTGTCTCGATTCCCCGGATTCCACGCGACCGGGCCGATCCCGGTCGTTGACGGTGCCTAAGACCGCAATTCTCGCGCGCCGGTTCCCGGTTCCGGCGCTTTGCCCTCGCGGCGTCGCGCCCGCATCCGGCCGGCGTCCGGCCAGCGCACGTCGTAGGCCCAGCCGAGCCCCTCGAACCAGCGGATCAGCCGGGCGCTGGCGTCCAGTTGGCCGGTGAGGACGCCGTGCCGGGCGCTGGTCGGGTCGGCGTGGTGGAGGTTGTGCCAGGACTCGCCGAACGACAGCGGGGCCAGCCACCACACGTTGCCGGAGCGGTCCCGGCTGCGGAACGGATGCGAACCGGCGGCGTGGCAGATGGAGTTGATGGACCAGGTCACATGGTGCACCAGGCAGATCCGCACCAGCCCGGCCCAGAAGAACGCCGTCGCCGCGCCCGCCCAGGTCCCGGTGACCAGCAGCCCGAGCAGGGCGGGCAGCGCCAGCGAGAGCACCACGAACACCCCGAAGCCCCGGGAGATCAGCCGCAGCGCCGGGTCCCGCTCCAGGTCGGGCGCGTACTGGGCGGTGGAGGCGTGGTCGGTGTCGAACAGCCAGCCGAGGTGGGCGTGGAACATGCCCTTGGCGAGCGCGCCGGGGGTGCGGCCGTAGCGCCAGGGCGAGTGCGGGTCGCCGTCGCGGTCGGAGTAGCGGTGGTGCTTGCGGTGGTCGGCGACCCAGGTGAACAGCGGCCCCTGCACGGCGAGGCTCCCCGCGACGGCGAGTGCGATCCGCAGCGGGCGGCGCGCCTTGAAGGAGCCGTGGGTGAAGTACCGGTGGAACCCGACGGTGATGCCGAGCCCGCTGACCAGGTAGAACACGGCGGCGAGCACGACGTCGACCGGGCTGAGCCCGTTGCGCCAGGCCAGCGGGACGGCGGCGAGGAGCGCGAGGAAGGGGACGGCGACGAAGACCCCGATGAGGATCTGCTCGGCGTTCGGCCAGGACCACGCCCGGCCGAGGGGCGGTACGGCGTCCGGGATCTGCGGCGCTTCCGGGACTTCCGGCACGGGCGGGACCTTTCGGCTGGACACGGGCGCTGGGTGGGCCCGGTGGGGGTGGCTACTCGGCGGCGGTGAGGGCGAGTACGGCGTTCTGGCCGCCGAAGCCGAACGAGCTGCTGATGGCGGCGCGCATCGGCGTGGGACGCGGGGACTTGGCGACGACGTCGAGGTCGATCGCCGGGTCCTGGGTGTGCAGGTTGGCGGTGGGCGGGATGAGCTGGTGGCGCAGGGTGAGGGCGGTGCAGGCGGCCTCGATGGCGCCGGCGCCGCCGATGGCGTGGCCGATGGTGCCCTTGACGGCGGTGACCGGGGGCGGGCGGTGGAAGACCTGGTGGAGGGCGTTGTGCTCGGCGAGGTCGCCCTGCGGGGTGGAGGTGCCGTGCGCGTTGACGTGGTCGACGTCCTCGGGGGCGAGCCCGGCGTCGAGGAGGGCGCTGCGGATGGCGCGGGCGGCGCCGTCGCCGCCGGGATGCGGGGAGGTGAAGTGGTGGGCGTCGCAGGAGGCGCCGTACCCGGCGACCAGGGCGGTGGGCCGGGCTGCGCGGGCGCGGGCGTCGGCGGTGCGTTCCAGGACGAGCACGGCGGCGCCCTCTCCGAGCACGAAGCCGTCGCGGTCGCGGTCGAAGGGGCGGGACGCCTCGTGCGGGGCGTCGGCGCGGCGGGACAGGGCGCGCATCTGGGCGAAGCAGGCGGCGGTCATCGGCAGCCGGGCGGACTCGCTGCCGCCGGCCAGGACGAGGTCGCAGGCGCCGGAGAGCAGCAGCTCGCGGGCGAGCCCGATGGCGCTGGTGCCGGAGGCGCAGGCGGTCGAGACGACGAGGTTGGGTCCGGTGGCGCCGAGGTCGAGGGCGATCTCGGCGGCGGCCATGTTGGGCACGCTGCGTGGCAGGGCGAGCGGGGAGACCCGGTCGGGGACGCGGGCGGCGAGCCGGTCGAACTCGGCCTGCCAGCCCTGCATGGAGCCGGTGCCGACGCCCATGACGATGCCGATGCGCGGGCCGTCCCAGTCGCCGGGGGTGAGTCCGGCGTCGGCGACGGCCTCACGGGCGGCGAGCAGGGCGAAGGTGGTGAATCGGTCCAGGCGGCGGCTGAGCCGGTGGCCGAGCAGCCGGGGGGCGTCGAGGTCGGGCACCTGGCAGGAGAACGCCACGGGCAGCCCGTCGAGTCCGGGGTCGGCGGTGGCCGTGGAGGTCCCGGCGCACAGGCCCTCCCAGGCGGCCGCCTGTCCGACGCCGGCCGGGGTGACCAGTCCGAGTCCGGTGACGGCCACGGGGGCGCGCCGGGTCGCTTGACCTGCGTTCACGAGCTGCATGAGCGGTGATTATCCGGACCTCGCGCGCACTCCCCCGGCCGCCACGACCCGTTCGGCCCAGGACGCCACGGGCTACCACCCGGATGCCCGAACGTCCTTGACGTGGCGCGTCAGGTACGGTCGGTGGGCGGGAGCGCGGCGGGCACGGCGGGGCGGCGGCGGGGCCGGGACCGGCGGGGGCCGCTCTGGCTGAGCAACGTCTCTGCGGCGAGGCGGAGTTGGCGGGCGGTGGTGCGGCAGGCGGCGGCCTGGCGGGCCAGGGTGGGTCTGCTCCACTCCGGGGCGGCGACCCGGCCGCTGAGGGCGGCCGCGGTGGCGAGGAGGCGGCGGGCGTAGTCGTCCATCAGGTCGGCGTCGGTGCGCAACTGGGCTATTCGGTCAAGGAGTTCGGCGGCGATCGGGTGGGTGGGCGTGGAGTGGCTCACCATGACGGCTCCCGGGGGCGGAGGTTCAGCGCGGCAGGACGGCACCCGCGGCGCGGTGGACCATGAACTGCGGGCAGGCCACGACGAACAGCGGCCGGGCGGTGTCGATGCCGAGCCTGCGCAACTGCCCGGCCATGGGTTCGGCGGCGGCGGTGTCCAGCCGGAGCCGCACCCCGGCCCCGGCGTGCAGCCGGGGGCGCCCGGAGGTGCGGACCGCGGTGCGTACGGTGCTGTCGCCGCGCCGCCCGTACAGCGCCCAGTCCGGCTCGGGGCAGCGCACGCCGGGTCCGAGGCGGCCGAGGACGGCGATGCCGAGGCCGGGTGCGCTGAGCCGGAGCCGGGGGCCGGTGAGGTGGACCTCGGCGGCGGCGCGTATCGCGGGCTGCCCCCACAGCTCGCGCGCCGCCACCCGGGCCTCCTCGGTGGTGACGGCGAGGGAGAGGACGTGGCGGCCGGTGCGGCGCAGGTCGGCGCGGCGCAGCAGGTCGGTGGCGAAGTCGGCCGGGCGGGGCCGCCACAGGTCGTCCACCGGCACGGACAGCGCGATCTCGGTGTACGGGCCGAGGGTGGAGCAGCGGTGCTCGTACAGCGAGAGCACGGCGAGGGTGCGCGGGCCGATGCCGCTGGGCCGCATCCAGGGCACGTCGGGCAGTAGGGCCCGTACCGCCTCGGTGTCGACCGGGAAGCAGAGGTGGGCGGCGGCGGTGTCCTGGTAGCGCACGGGCACGCCGACCGGGCCGGTGGTGGTCGGCACCGAGGAGGTCGGCAGGGTGAGGAAGGGGTGGCCCTCGGGGGGGTGCGCCGGGTCCTTGAGCTGGTACGCCTGGCTGCGCACGACGGGGCCCCGGAACGGTGTGAGGGCCTCGTCCAGGTGCGCGCGGGCCTCGGGGGCGACGGTGCGCAGATGGCCGATGTACTCGCGCAGCAGGTGGGACTCCGGGAAGGCGCGGGTCGGCCCGGTGTAGCGGGCGTCGTACCGGTTCGGGTGCGGGTCGGCGGGGGCGGCCGCCGGGACGAGGTCGTGCTCGTTGGTGACGTGGCCGACCCAGGTGCGGGGGTCGGCGGGGCGTCCGGCGGGGTCCGGCGCGCCGACCGCGATGACGTGGGTGAGCCGGTAGGCGCGGCAGAATCCGGCGTCCCGCGCGAGGTTGAGCAGTGCGGTACCGCCCTCGCCGTGCCCGATCAGGGCGAGTTCGGCGCCGCGCGGGATGCCGTGCTCCTCGATGGCGGGCCGCAGCGCGCGGGTGTACGGCGAGTCGGCGGTGAGCTGCTCCCGCCAGGCGCCGACGACATCGCGCCGGGAGCCGTGCCGGGGGCGGCCGGAACTGGTGCCGGGGGCCTGGACGACGTACCGGACCACACCGTCGGGACCGCGCACGTTCTGCACGAGGACGCGGCCCTCGGGGGCGAGGGTGTCGATGTTGCGCAGGAAGCCGAGCAGCGAGCCCTCGGTGGCGAGTGTCTGCTTCTCCCGGTCGGTGAGGCTCACCGCCTCGGCCGTGCCCTGGCCCGCGTGGATCTCGGGTTCCGCGCGGACGATCGGTTCGGCGTCCAACAGGGCTCGCACGCGCAGGAGTTCGTCCAGTACGGGGGTGAGCGCGGCGAGAGCGCGCTGGGCGCCGGGGTCCCGGAAGAGGGTGCGCAGGGCGCGTACGGCCTCGCGGTCGCCCTTGGTGCCGAGGGCCTCGGTGAGGCGGCGCATGCCGGGGTCGCGGGCGAGTTCGGGGTGGCCGGTGAGCACGGCGGCGATGCGCAGCCGCAGGGAGGTGACGGCCATCAGCGCGGCCAGCGGCTCCCCGCCCCGGCGGGCGCCGACCAGCCGGGCGAGCCTTCTGCGCGCGGCCCCGGCGGGGGCGCCCAGACCGCGCGGGTCCGTCAGGACGCGCAGCAGCGCCCAGCGCGCGGTGAGTCCCGTACGGGGATGGCGGGCGGCGCGTCGGTGAGGTGGGGCGAGCAGGGCGTCCGCGGTGCGTTCGGCGACGGCGCGTACGCCGTCGGCGACCTCGGCGATCTCGCGGGCGCCGTCGCGCAAGAGCCGTTCGGTGGTGCGCCGGTCGGTGTCCTGCCCGCCGGGCGCGGGCCGCCGGTGTGCGTGGCCGTCCGCTCGCATCCGACGCTCCCTCGGTTCAGACGACGTACGACGGGACGCGACCACGTCCGGGGGGACGCGGCCTCGTGCCCATCGTCGGCCAGGGGTCCCGGGCCCGCACCTCCGTCCGGCCGGTGGCGGGGGCCGGGACCAGCGGGTCTCCGGTCCGGCGCCGGGCGGGGCGGGGGCCGCGCGGGGTGTGCGGGGCACCGCCGAACGGGGGACCCCGGCGTCAGCCGGCCAGGCCCGCCGCGAGGACCGCGCCGAGTTCCCAGCACGCCTCGGTGGCGTCCCTGCCCGGCGTGCCGGTGACGGTGACCGGCTCGGCGGCGCGGCGCCAGCCGAGGCCGGTGGTGACGGTCTCGATCGAGCGGACCGCTCCGGTCACGTCGTTGCCGCCGTGCACCCAGTAGCCGAAGGGGCGGCCCCGGGTGTCGTCCAGGCAGGGGTAGTAGATCTGGTCGAAGAAATACTTGAGGGCGCCGGACATGTAGCCGAGGTTGGCCGGGGTGCCGAGGAGGTAGCCGTCGGCGGCCAGCACGTCGGCGGCGGTCGCGGCGAGGGCGGCGCGCCGGACCACGCGGACGCCCTCGATCTCGGGCGCGGTGGCCCCGGACACGACGGCCTCGAACAGTTCCTGGCAGTTCGGCGACGGCGTGTGGTGGATGATCAGCAAGGTGGGCACGCCCGCACCCTGCCCTGCCGGCCAACCGGTCCGCAAACAGGGCTGCCCGGAGGGCCGGTATGGGTGCGACGATGCCGGGCACCGGTAGGGAACGTGAGAGGAGCCGTCTTGGCAGAGGAAGAACAGCGGGCACCGGCGGCGGTGGTGTTCGACACCCTGGGCATCGCCTATGAACAGGCGTTCGCCACGTCGGGGCCGCATCTGGCCTCGCTGAGCTGGCTGGTGGACCATCTGATGCCGGGCAGCCGGGTGCTGGACGTGGGCAGCGGCACCGGCCGGCCCACCGCCGAGGCACTCGCGCGGGCCGGGCACCGGGTGCTGGGCGTCGACGTGTCGCCGGTGATGGTCGAGCTGGCCGCGCGCCAGGTGCCGGACGCCGAGTTCAAGGTGGCCGACATCCGTGAGGTCGACCTGGAGGAAGGGTCGTTCGAAGCGGTCTGCGTGTACTTCTCGCTGCTCCAGATGTCCCGCGACGAACAGCGGGACGTCCTGTCCGCGCTGGCGCGGGCGCTGCGGCCGGGCGGGCTCGCGGTGCTGGCCACGGTGCCGGTGGACGTGGCGGACGCGGAGGTCGAGTTCATGGGGCAGCCGGTACGGGTGAGCAGCTTCTCCCCGGACGACTTCGCCCAGCTCGCCACGGACGCGGGGTTCTCCGTGCTGTCCGAGGCGCACGCCACCTTCGTACCGGCCCACGCCGACGCCGGGCCGGAGCCGCATCTGTTCCTGTACTGCCGGCGTACGGCGCACTGAACCCCCGGTCCCGGCAAGGGAACCGGGGGCTCGGGGCTCAGTACCGCAGGCGCCGGGCGCGGAGCAGCATCACCAGGCCGGAAGCGGCGAGCAGCACGCCGAGGGCGGCGGGCCACAGGTTGGCGCCGGTCTCGGCGAGGCCGCCGTTGCCCACGGCCTGCGGCTCCAGGTTCGCGGGCGGCGGCGTGGTGACGGCGGCGGCCTGCGCCGGGGCGGACTCGGAGACCTGGGGCGCGGCGGCGGTGGCCGGGGCGCTGGACTCGTCGCGCTGGGCGGTTCCGCCCTGGTTCTTGGTGGTGTTGGCGGGCGCGGTCGTGGCGTCGACGCGAGGCGCGTCGGCGGGGTCGGACTGCGCGGGCTGCCCGGCCGGGGCGGTGTCGGCGGGCCGGGCCGACTGCTCGGGCTTGCCGGGCTGCTCCGACTTGCCCGGCTGCTCCGACTTCTCCGGCTGGGATTCGACGGGCTTCTCCGGCTCGGCGGTCGCGCTCGGCTCGGCGGTGTTCTGTCCGCCGCCGGGCTGCTCGCTGGGCTGGGCCGTCCCGCCGTTGCCGTTGTCGTCGTCGCCCCCGCCGTCGCCCTTGCCGTCGTCGCCGGGGCCGCAGTCACGGCCGGAGTTGATGCAGTCGACCATGGTGCGCATCAGGCCCTCGTCGAAGACGTTGATGAAGTCGCCGTGGTCGGTGACCGGCTTGTGCTGCTGCTCCGGGAAGGAGTCGACCGCGAACAGCGGGGTGCCCTTCCCGCCGTCGCCCAGACTCGGCGCGTCCACGTCGTAGACGATCCGCTGGACGAGCTGCGGGATGGCCTTGAACCCCTCGGGGCAGTTGCCCTGGGCGTCGGCGAAGGCCACGTGGGTGCGGTGGTTGGCGCTGTCGGCGTTACGGCCGTCCCAGCAGCTCTGGAAGTGGAAACTGCGCACCACGTCGCTGCCCGACGGGCACAGCGGGTACTTGTCCTTGAGCTGCCGGTCCTCGAACCCGGTGCAGCTCCACGAGGCGTTGGCGTTGGCCGGCCCGTTGACGAACGCCTTGGCGTCACCGGTGATGATGCGCAGCAGCCGGGGCATCTCGGTGACCTTGCCGCTCGGGCTGCCGACGAAGGTCAGGGTCACCTCCTTGGGCGTGACGATCTGGCCCGCGTTCCCCTCCGTGCCACCGCCCGGCGCCCCGGCGTCCCGCTCCTGCTTGCCGTTCTGCAGACGCAGCACCGGCCAGTAGTAGGTGGACCTGTCGCCCTGGTCGGCGCAGCTCGTCCTGGCGTCGGCGAGGTCCTGGTCGCTGGCGAAGGCGGTGTTGGACTGGTTGCCGACGTAGTCGTGGAAGTGGTGGGCGCCGTTGGAGACACCGGGGGCCACGATCACGTTGTCCGAGTTGAACAGGCCGTTCTCGTTGACCCCGCACTCGGTGCGGAACGTGCCGCCCGGGGGCGCCTTGGGGGCGTTGGGCTGTACGGAGTTGATGTCCGCGTAGTCGGCGGCGACGGGTCCGTTGCCGCCCTGGCCGGTGCCGCCGTTCTGGCCCTGGCCGCCCTGGTCCTGGCCTCCGCCGCTCTGCGAGGGCGCGGCGGACTCGCCGCCGGGCGCCGCCTCTGCGGGGCGCAGGGTGCAGGGGGCGAGCGCGTCGAGCTGGTCGGGGCGGTTGCCGGCCCGGCCGATGGCGTCGGCGATACGGCCCAGGGTGGCGGTCCGCTTGTCCTTCAGCGGGTTCATCACCGAGTTGTCGGCGGCCTGGGGGTCCTGCCGGAGCGCGTCCGCCGACTGCTGGAGCCGCTGGTACGCCTCCGCGATCTGCTGGTCCAGCTGGGCCAGTTCACGGTCGACGTCTCCCCGGGCCGCCTCCGGTACGTCGGTCAGCCGGGCGCCGACGTCGGGGCAGTCGATGGTGGCCATGCCGGCCGACCTGAGTGACGCGCCGGCCGCGTCGCCGGAGCCCTGTCCGCTCCAGCCGCCTTCGCTGGCCGACGCGTAGACGTTCGCCGCGACGAGGCCGCCGCCGCCGAGCATCAGCGCGACCGCGGCGAGGGTCACGCGTCGTGCGCCGGTCGGGCGCCTGCGCCTGTTCGGTTCCAAGATCGTCCCCTGCGGGTCGTGGTCGGTGGGGGGCATGTGGCGCCCCACACCCATACGCGGGGTGGTGCCGGTGTGTTCATCCCGGCCCGGATTTCATGGCGAACTCTCAAGAAAACCGGGCCACATGAGGCATTCGAGGCCACGCAGGCGCCCATACAGGGGAGTTGCGCATGCGGGCGCCCAGTCTGCCCGTCCGAACACGGCGGCGAACATCACAAATACGTATCGGACATTCCACCCGACGACCTTCACACGAGTGACACAAGTTGGCTAGGTTGACCGCAGGCCGCCCGGCTCCCCCGTCCCCAGGAGCCCGCAGCGGCGCCTGGTACGGGAGGTTCGACCGTCTTCCGGGCGCGCCGGCCCAACTGCCCCGCGGGGCAAGGAAGGAGTCGTCTCCCATGGCGCCGGAGAGTCACGAAGAGGTTCGGCAGCGGATCGACTCCCTCTACGCACGGGCCGAGACCGCGACGGGCAACTACAACGCCACCCGCGCGATGGCGGCCGCCACCCGCAGGCGGGGTGTCCCGCTGGCCAAGCGGTCCGGCAGCCGTCCGGACCCGGCGCTCGACGCCGTGACCCGCCAGTGGTTCGACGCGGCCCGCGCCAAGGCGGGACCGACCGTGGCCGCCGCGCTCCCGGCCGACCGAATGCCCGACAACGGCCCTGCCGTGGAACGCACTTGGACCGCCGCCGAGCTGGGCCTGCCCAGCCTCGAACCGGAGACGCCCGCGCTGCCCGCGGGCCCCTCGCAGCGTCCGGTGGCCGAGCTGACCGCTGGCACGCCGGCCGCCCCGGCACTGGAGGCGGCGGGTACGGTGGCCGCGCTTCCGCCGGCCGCACCGGTGGCGGCACTGCCGGCTCCGCCGAGCGCGCCCCAGCCGAATCTCCCCGCCCTGCCGGCCGGTGGGCCGGACCTCACGGGCGCGCCCGCGCCGGCACCGACCGGTGGCACCCCCGGAGCGTTGCCGGGCCGGCCCGCCGGGCCGAGCCGTCGCTCCCCCGCCGACCTCAAGGCGGGCAACCGCCGCAAGCTCGCCTCCGCCAAGGACCTGCTGTCCCGTCACTCCTGGAACGCCGCCCCGGCCCAGGCGTGGGGCGCACAGACTGCCGCGCCGGGGATCGCCAGCTCCGGCGCGGCGCAGACACCGGCCGCCCCGACGGGCCAGTGGGCGGTACCGGCCTCCGTCACGGACACCGGCCCGCTGACGTATCCGATGCCGGGCGCGCTGGGTGACACCGGCTCGCTGCCGTACCCGATCCCGGGCCCGCTGAGCGACACCGGCGGTCTGAGCTACCTGGCCCCGGCCCCGCAGACCGACACGGGCACGCTGCCGGCCGTGGACACCAGCGCGTTCGCGCCCGGCTACGGCACCGGTTCGTTCCCGGCGGCGGCCGCACCGGCGCCGACGTACGACACGGGGTCGTTCCCCGCTGTACCTCCGGTGGCCGAGGCGGTCCCGGTGCCGACGTACGGGACGGGTTCGTTCCCGGGCGTACCTCCGGTGGCCGAGGCGGCCCCGGCCCCTGCGTACGGCACGGGTGTGTTCCCGGCGGCCCCCGCCTTCCAGCCCGCGCCCTCCGCACCGGCACCGGCACCCGCACCGGCACCCGCCTTCTCCTCCGCGCCGCCTGCGACCCAGGCAGCCCCGGCCCCCGCCTTCGAGCCCGCGCCCCCTGCGACCGCCGCGCCCGCCCCGGCACCGGCGCCCGCCTTCCAGCCCGCACCGCCAACGCCCCCCGCCCCCGCCACACAGACCGGCACCTTCTCCACCACCCCCCTGGCCCCCCGCCCCGCCACCGAGTCCGCCCACGTCGTCCGCGCCGCGAAGGCCATCGCGTTCGCCGCCGCTCAGGTCGGCAAGCCGTGCGTCTGGGGGGCCACCGGGCCCGACTCGTTCGACTGCTCCAGCCTCACGCAGGGCGCCTGGCGCACGGCCGGGGTCGAGCTGCCGAGGGCCGCGCACGAGCAGGCGTCGGCCGGTACCGAGGTGGCACTCGCCGCCGCGCTCCCCGGTGACCTCGTGCTCTTCTTCGAGGATGAGCGGCATGTGGGCCTGTACGTCGGCAACGGCACGATGATCCACGCGCCGGGTCCGGGCGCGACCATCCGCGAGGAGTCGGTGTACGGCGCCGGAGAGGCCGCGATCCACCGGGTCATCAGGCCCGCCTGAACACACATAAAAGCTGTTTATGAGCCCATAGACTGGACCCGTGTACTAAGTTAGGGCTGCCTTAGCTTAGGCTTCCTGATCGAGTCGCCTGTCCACGCTCGAAGGGAACCTGATCATGCCGCGCCCCCTGCGGGTAGCCATCGTCGGAGCCGGCCCCGCCGGGATCTACGCCGCCGACGCCCTGCTGAAGTCCGAGACGGCCGCCGATCCGGGCGTGTCCATCGACCTCTTCGAGCGGATGCCCGCCCCGTTCGGCCTGATCCGTTACGGCGTGGCGCCCGACCACCCGCGCATCAAGGGCATCATCACCGCCCTGCACCAGGTGCTGGACAAGCCGCAGATCCGGCTCTTCGGCAATGTCGACTACCCGCGCGACATCAACCTGGACGATCTGCGCGCCTTCTACGACGCGGTGATCTTCTCCACCGGCGCCATGGCCGACCGCGACATGTCGATCCCCGGTCTCGACCTGGACGGCTCCTACGGCGCCGCGGACTTCGTGTCCTGGTACGACGGCCACCCCGACGTGCCGCGCACCTGGCCGCTGGAGGCCGAGAAGGTCGCCGTCCTCGGCGTCGGCAACGTCGCCCTGGACGTGGCCCGCGTGCTGGCCAAGACGGCGGACGAGCTGCTGCCGACGGAGATCCCGCAGAACGTCTACGACGGTCTGAAGGCCAACAAGGCCCTTGAGGTGCACGTCTTCGGCCGCCGTGGCCCGGCGCAGGCGAAGTTCAGCCCGATGGAGCTGCGCGAGCTGGACCACTCCCCCAACATCGAGGTCATCGTCGACCCCGAGGACATCGACTACGACGCGGGCTCCATCGAGACCCGGCGTGGCAACAAGCAGGCCGACATGGTCGCCAAGACGCTGGAGAACTGGGCGATCCGCGACGTCGGCGACCGTCCGCACAAGCTGTTCCTGCACTTCTTCGAGTCCCCGGTGGAGATCCTCGGCGAGAACGGCAAGGTCGTCGGCCTGCGCACCGAGCGCACCGCGCTGGACGGCACCGGCAACGTCAAGGGCACCGGCGAGTTCAAGGACTGGGACGTCCAGTCGGTGTACCGCGCGGTCGGCTACCTCTCCGAGAAGCTGCCCAAGCTGCCCTGGGACCTGGAGTCGGGCACCGTCCCGGACGAGGGCGGCCGGGTCATCGAGGAGAGCGGCGCCCACCTGACGTCGACGTACGTCACGGGATGGATCAGGCGCGGCCCGGTCGGTCTGATCGGTCACACCAAGGGTGACGCCAACGAGACGGTGGCCAACCTGCTCGACGACCACGCCAATGGCCGGCTGCACGCGCCGTCGGCCCCGGACCCGGAGGCCGTGTACGCCTTCCTGTCCGGGCGAGGAGTCCGCTTCACCACGTGGGACGGCTGGTACAAGCTGGACGCCGCCGAGCGCGCCCTCGGTGAGCCGCACGGCCGCGAGCGCGTGAAGCTCGTCGAGCGCGAGGACATGCTGCGGGAGAGCGGCGCCTGATCACCCGGCACCGCTGACCGACGACGGAACCCCGACGAGACCGGTACCCCTGGTTCTCGCCGGGGTTTCGCGTACCCGCCCGGCACGGGGCGCGTGCGAGGCGCGTCAGGGGCGCACAGGACCGCGCGCGCCCCCGCCCGACGCGCCGCCCCGGGACCCGGCGCCCCGATGACGGGGCATACCGGTGATACTGGAACGCGCACCGGCCCCCACCAGCTGATTGGCCCATGTCGAACTCCGCCACCGACCGCGCCCCCGTCCCGCAGACGATCTGGGCGGCCCGCGGCCGTCACACCGGTCCCGCCCCCGAGGACGTCGTACGCCGCACCCTGAGAGAGCGCCGGGCGAGCGGGGATCTGGACGACTTCTCGGAGCCGCCCGCCCCCGAGGGCTCCACCGACCGCGTCTTCGAGGCGCGCTGGCGCGCCGGGGGCACGATCACCGTGCGGGCCCGGCTGACCCTCGTCTCCGTGCCGGAGCGGCCGGAGCACGAGTGGACGCTCGTCGCGGAGGCCGAGCGGTTGTGGGAGGAGGCGTGGCCCTCTCCGGCCACCCTGTTCTGGCCCGAGTCCGGCTCCGCCGCCGAGGACGGCGAGTGGGACCACCATCCGACCGTGCCGGGGCTGCGGTTCCGGCAGGTCAACGCGCTGCCGTTGGACGACAAGGAGATGCGCCGGCGGCTGCGGGACGCGGCCCGCGAGGCGTGGTGCGTCAATCTGGTCGTGCACGAGGCGATGACCCCGGACGAGCGCGGCAGGCTGCCGCTGGCCCGGCTGCTGCCCCCGG
Source organism: Streptomyces seoulensis (assembly GCF_004328625.1). Lineage (NCBI taxonomy): Bacteria > Bacillati > Actinomycetota > Actinomycetes > Kitasatosporales > Streptomycetaceae > Streptomyces > Streptomyces seoulensis. Next base: position 6,094,211 of record NZ_CP032229.1, on the reverse strand, counting down.
GGCTGCGGCACCGGGTGATCGAGCACCGGGCCACCCCGCAGCAGTTCCGGGCGGTCAACTGGGCGCTGAAGGACCTCGGGGTCCAGGTTCCGCGCGGCGGTGCCGTACTGCTGCCGCCCGACCCGACGCCCTCGGGGTACGACCGGCAGGCGTACGCCGTGCGCAGCGTCTTCCTGGACGGCTCCGAGCCGGCCGAGCTGGTCACGGCCCTGCGGGACTTCGTCGCGCTGTCCCGCCCGAGGCCGCGCGGGCTCGGTGAGGCGCTGGCCGGGCTGCGGGACAACTGGAAGCTGATGACCCCGCAGGAGGAGCTGGAACGGGAGCGGCGCCGGGTCGAGCGGTACCGGGAGGCGCTGGAGGCGATGACGAAGTCGCGGGATCTGTACCGCGAGGCCGCCGAGCAGGCCCACGAGGCGCTGGCCGCGTACCGCGACACCCCGTTGCCCGTGCTGCCTCAGCAGCAGGCCCGCAATCAGTCGCCGTTGCAGCAGCTCACCCGTACCTTCGAGCGGCTGCGGCTGCCGAGCCGGGGACAGCGGACCGAGACCCCCGGGCCCGCCCCGGAGGTCGACCCCGACCCGGAGCGGGAACCCGAGGGCAGCGACCGGGTGTGACCCGGCGGCTGCCGCGCGCGGGAGCGGGCAGAAGGAAGAGGGCGCGGGCAGGCCGCGCGTCGGGAGGGGACAGGGCCCATGGACAACTCCACGATCGTGCTGGTGCTCGCGGCCGTCGCGGCGGCGGTGGTGCTGGGGTTCGCCGTCGTCCTGCTGGTGCGGCTGGTGAAGGCGCGGCGCTCGCTGCGGGACGCGGGGCTGCCGACCGGGCCGCGCTGGGTGTTCTGGGGCGCGATCCTCTATCTGGTGCTGCCGACCGATCTGCTGCCCGACCCGGTCTATCTCGACGACATCGGCGTCCTGCTGCTCGCCCTGCGCAGCATGCGTGCCGCGACACGCCCGCTGCCTGACAAGCCCGGCGACTTCTGAGCGATTTCTCACGGGCGTCCGGCGCCCCCGGGACGGTTCGGGTGATCCCGTACGGGTTTCCACCGACCGGGTGAGCGGGAGGCCGCGCAGGTGAGCGTGGATCAGTGCCAGCACGCCCTTCACCTCGGGGTACGGCCTCGCCTGACGGGGCGCGGCAGTGTAGACATGGGCACATGGTGCGACTGCCCGGCCGACCCGATCCGCGGGCGCCCCGTTCCTTCGGGCACCCGCGCGCGCCCCTGGGCGCGCGGCATCCGGGCGGTGCCGGCGAAGGCGGTCCGCCCGGTGTCCTGCGTGCCAAGGCGACGGGGCGCAGCCTGGCGGGACAGGTGTTCCTGCTCCAGGTGGTGATCGTGCTGCTGCTGGTCGTCTCGGCCGTGGTGGCGCAGGTGCTCCAGGTACGGCACGACAGCGGTCTGGAGGCCCGTAACCGCTCCCTCTCGGCCGCCGGTTCGTTCGCCAACGCCCCCGGTACGGCGGCCGCGCTGCGGACGCCCGACCCGACGGCGATCCTCCAGCCGAGCGCGGAGGCGGCCCGCAAGGCGACCAACGTCGACTTCATCGTCGTGATGAACACCCAGGGCATCCGCTACACCCACCCCGACCCGGACCGGATCGGCAAGAAGTTCGTCGGCACGATCGGGCCCGCGCTGCGCGGGGAGACGGTGGTCGAGGAGCTGACCGGCACGATCGGGCCGCTGGTCCAGGTCGTCGTCCCGGTGCGGGACTCGGGCGGCAAGGTGGTGGGCCTGGTCTCGGCCGGCATCACCACCGCGCACGTCGGCGGCGCGGCCGACCAGCAGCTGCCCCTCCTCCTCGCGGCGGCCGCGGCGGCCCTGGCACTGGCCACGGCGGGCACGGCCCTGGTCAGCAGGCGCCTGCTGCGCCAGACCCACGGCCTCGGCCCCTACGAGATGACCCGGATGTACGAGCACCACGACGCGGTGCTGCACGCGGTCCGGGAGGGTGTGCTGATCGTCGGCGACGGCGGCAGGCTGCTGCTCGCCAACGACGAGGCGCACCGGCTGCTGGACCTGCCCGAGGACGCCGAGACGCGCAGCGTGCTGGACCTGGGTCTGGACGACGAGACGGCCGGGCTGCTCGCCTCCGGGCGGGTCGCCACGGACGAGGTGCATCTGGTCAAGGACCGCCTGCTGGCCATCAACCAGCGCCCCACCGATCTGGACGGCGGCCCGCCCGGCAGCGTCACCACGCTGCGCGACTCCACCGAGCTGCGCGCCCTGTCCGGCCGCGCCGAGGTGGCCCGCGAGCGACTGAACATGCTGTACGACGCCGGGGTGGGCATCGGCACCAGCCTGGACGTGAGCCGCACGGCGGAGGAGCTGGCCGAGCTGGCGGTGCCCCGGTTCGCGGACTTCGTCACGGTGGACCTGTTCGACCCGGTGCTCAGGGGCGAGGAGCCGAAGCCGGGCACCGAGCTGCGGCGGTCGGCGTTCAGCGGTGTCCGCAAGGACGCCCCGCTGTATCCGCTGGGTGAGCGCATCCGGTTCGTGCCGACCTCGCCGCAGGCGCGCAGCCTGGCGACCGGGCAGTCCGTGGTGGAGCCGGACCTGGGCGAGGCGCCGGGCTGGCAGGCGCAGGACCTGGAGCGGACCGAGCAGATCCTGGCGTACGGCGTGCACTCGCTGATCACGGTGCCGCTGCGGGCGGGCAGTCTGGTGCTGGGGGTGGCGAACTTCTGGCGCGCGGAGAAGCCGCAGCCGTTCGACTCCGAGGATCTGGCGCTGGCGGAGGAACTGGTGGCGCGGGCGGCGGTGTCCATCGACAACGCCCGCCGCTACACCCGCGAGCACAGCATGGCGGTGACCCTCCAGCGCAGCCTGCTGCCGCGTACGCTGCCCGCGCAGGACGCCCTGGAGATCGCCTACCGGTATCTGCCCGCGCAGTCCGGGGTGGGCGGCGACTGGTTCGACGTCCTGCCGCTGCCGGGCGCGCGGGTGGCGCTGGTGGTGGGTGACGTGGTCGGGCACGGGCTGCACGCGGCGGCGACGATGGGCCGGCTGCGTACGGCCGTGCACAACTTCTCCTCGCTCGACCTGCCCCCGGACGAGCTGCTGGGCCTGCTGGACGAGCTGGTGGCCCGGCTCGACCAGGACGAGACCCCGGAGGACGGCGCGGCCGCCGTCACCGGCGCGACCTGTCTGTACGCGGTGTACGACCCGGCGTCCCGGCGCTGCACCATCGCGCGGGCCGGGCACCTGCCGCCCGCGCTGGTGCTGCCGGACGGCACGGTGGAGTTCCCGGACGTGCCGGCCGGTCCCCCGCTGGGCCTGGGCGGGCTGCCGTTCGAGACGGCCGACCTGGAGCTGCCCGAGGACAGCCGGCTGGTGCTGTACACCGACGGGCTGGTGGAGGACCGGGAGCGGGACATCGACGAGGGGCTCGACCTGCTGCGCGACGCGCTGCGGCACGCGCCGGGCGCCTCGCCGGAGGAGACCTGCCGGATCGTCCTGGACCGGCTGCCGGTGCGCCCCACGGACGACGTCGCGCTGATCGTGGCCGAGACCCGCGTCCTGGGCGAGGACCAGGTCGCCACGTGGGAGGTGCCCGCCGACCCGGCGGCCGTCTCGGAGATCCGCGCCAAGGTGACCCGCCAGCTCGCCGACTGGGACCTGGAGGAGCTGACCTTCACCACGGAGCTGATCCTCAGCGAGCTGGTCACCAACGCCATCCGCTACGGCCGGGGCCCCATCGGGGTACGTCTGCTGCGCGGCCGCGCCCTGATCTGCGAGGTCTCGGACGGCACCACCACCTCCCCGCACCTGCGCTACGCCGCCAGCACCGACGAGGGCGGCCGCGGCCTCTTCCTCGTGGCCCAGCTCTCCGACCGCTGGGGCACCCGCTACACCCCGACCGGCAAAATCATCTGGGCGGAACAGCCGCTGCCGTGACGCTCCCCCGGATCAGCCCAGTGCCTTGTCCAGGTTGAAGGCAGCGCTGATCAGGGCGAGGTGGGTGAAGGCCTGGGGGAAGTTGCCCTGTTGTTCGCCGGTGCGGCCTATCTCCTCGGCGTAGAGGCCGAGATGGTTGGCGTAGGTGAGCATCTTCTCGAAGGCCAGGCGGGCTTCGTCGACGCGGCCGGCGCGGACCAGGGCCTCGACGTACCAAAAGGAGCAGATGGAGAAGGTGCCCTCGTCGCCGCGCAGGCCGTCGGGGCTGGCCTCGGGGTCGTAGCGGTAGACGAGGGAGTCGGAGACCAGGTCCTCGGTGAGGGCGTCGAGGGTGGAGAGCCACTTGGGGTCGGTCGGCGCGATGAACTTGGCGAGCGGCATCATCAGCAGGGACGCGTCCAGTACGTCGCTGTCCTCGCACTGGGTGAAGGCGCCCCGCTCCTCGGACCAGCCCCGGTCCATGATGCGGCGGTAGATGTCGTCGCGGGCGCGGCGCCAGCGGGGCAGGTCGGCGGGCAGGCCGCGGCGGTTGGCGAGGCGGATGGCGCGTTCGATGGCGACCCAGCACATCAGCCGGGAGTACAGGAAGTTCTTCCGGCCGCCCCGTGTCTCCCACACCCCCTCGTCCGGCTGGTCCCAGTGGTCGCACACCCAGCTCACCAGGTGGCACACGTCGTCCCACTGGGCGCTGGAGATGGGCTGGGCCCATTTGTCGTAGAGGTAGATGGAGTCGATCAGGGCGCCGTAGATGTCGAGTTGGAGCTGTGGGGCGGCGGCGTTGCCGACGCGGACCGGGGCGGAGCCCAAGTAGCCTTCCAGGTGCGGGAGTTCGCTCTCGGGCAGCTCGACGCGGCCGTCGATGCCGTACATGATCTGCAGCGGGCCCTCGACGGCTCCGTCGCCGGGGCTGATGTGGGTGGTGAGGAAGCGCATGAACGCCTCGGCCTCGCCGGTGAAGCCGAGCCGCAGCAGGGCGTAGACGGCGAAGGCGGCGTCGCGGACCCAGACGTAGCGGTAGTCCCAGTTGCGCTCGCCGCCGAGCTGTTCGGGCAGGCTGGTGGTGGGGGCGGCGACGATGGCGCCGGTGGGGGCGTAGGTGAGCAGCTTCAGGGTGAGGGCGGAGCGGTGCACCATCTCGCGCCAGCGGCCCCGGTAGCGGGACTGGGCGAGCCAGCGGCGCCAGTAGTCGACGGTGGCGTTGAACTCGTGCTCGGCCTCGGCGTGCGCACAGCCGCGCGGGGCGATCTCGCCGCCCGCCTGGTCGAGTGCGAACACCGCGCTCTCGCCCTCGCCGAGCTTGAACTCGGCCCGCGCGTCCCGCTCGTCGCACTCCATGGCCACGGTGGCGGTGAGCGCGAGGGCACGCTCCCCGGCGTCGAACACCAGCCGGCCCTCGTCCTCGCGCAGCGTGTGCGGGTCGGCGCCGTACCCGAAGCGGGGTGCGACCAGGGCGCGGAACGGGACGGTGCCGCGTACGCACACCACGCGGCGGATCAGCCGGTGCCGGCCCTCCTCCCCGCCGCGCGCGGTGCCGACCGGCATGAAGTCCTGCACCTCGCCGACGCCCTCCTCGGTGAAGAAGCGGGTGATCAGCACATTGGTGTCGGGGAAGTAGAACTGCTTGGTGTGCGCCGGGACGGCGGCCGCCAGCTCGAACCGTCCGCCGCGCTCGGCGTCGAGCAGCGCGGCGAACACGCTGGGGGCGTCGAAGGACGGCGAGCAGTACCAGTCGATGGTGCCGTCACTGCCGACCAGCGCCACGCTGCGCAGATCCCCGATGAGACCGTGCTCGGCGATCGGCAGATACCGGCGACTCTGCCGGGTCTCCTGCTGAAAGGGCATCTCGGCCATCGCTGCGGCCTCCCGGTGTGGTGTACGGCTGCCCGTCCAGAGTAGGCCGCTCCGGATGCGGGCGGCGGTTCGGCGGCCGATGGTGAGAGGGTGCCCCGTTCGGCGGCACCGGCACGGATGCGCCCATCCGGAGGAGGAGGCATCATGTCGAGTTCCACGCCCGAAGAGTCCCGGTCGATCGACGACCACTGCACGCCCGACGCCCTGCTGCACACCGCCCCGGCCAGGGACGTCACCCCGGAGGACCTGGTGATGGCGGCGGGCAGGGACGTCACGCCGAAGACCCTGGACTGGGCCCGCCGCAAGCTGGAGACGGAGGGTTCGGCCGCGATCGAGAAGCTGCTCCCCTAGGTTCCGTCACAGCGCCTTGCGGCGCATGAGTACGGCGAGGGTCAGCAGGCCGGGCGGCAGGGGCAGCCAGACGGTCAGCATGCGGTAGCCGAGCACGGCGGAGGCGGCCGTCGCGGCGGGCGCGCCGGACGTGGCGAGCGCGAGGACGAGCGCCGCGTCCAGCGAGCCGAGCCCGCCCGGCGTGGGCAGCAGGGCGGCCGCGCCGCTGGCGGCGAGGTAGAGCAGGGCCACCTCGGGCGCGGGCAGCGGCAGCGCGACGGCACGCGCCACCGCGACCAGCACGCAGCAGTGCAGCGCGGCGAAGCCGAGGGAGCCGCCCCACAGGGCCGCCGCGCGCGCCGGCCGGGCGTGCACGGCCCGTACGTCGGCCATCAGCGCGCTCAGCAGCCGACGGCAGCGCGGCCACAGCGGACCGGCGGCGACCGCCGTGGCCAGCAGCGCCGCGCCGAGCGCGCCGGTCAGCCAGACCAGCGGCACCTCGGGTACGCGCAGCAGCCCCGGGCAGAACGGCACCAGAGCCGCGATCAGCAGCAGCTTGGACACGCCCCCGGCCCCGCCCTTGACGGCGAGCGCATTGGCGGAGCGGCCCATGGGCAGCCCGCAGCGCAGCAGGAACCGCAGGTTCACCGCCCCGGCGCCGATCCCGGCGGGCAGCAGATGGTTGGCGGCGCACGCGGCGAACTGGGCCGCGACCAGCCGTACCCCGGGCAGCCGCTCGACGACGGCCCCCTGCTGGGCGAGCGCGGAGGCCGCCCAGGTGCCGACGGCCGCGACCGCACCGACGCAGAGCCAGCCCCGGTCGGCCTCGGTGAGCCGCACCGCGCCGTCGTGCACGGTGGGCCAGTACCGCTGGGTGAGGTAGGCGAGGACGAGCAGGACGCAGACCAGCAGGCCCACCTGCCAGACGAGACCCCGCACGCGCGGCGCCGGACGGCCGGCCGGAACGGGAAGAACTTCGGGAGCGTCCTGGGTCATCGGCACCCCTCCCCCTCCACGGAAGCACCCGTCGCCGACGCCCGGGGAAACCGGACGCCACAGCGAAATCAAGGTCAAACTAACGCGGAACCACATCCCTCGCCGCCCGCGTACGGCCATACGGCGGTGGCCGGGCACACGGCTGGGGCACGAAAGGGGTGAGCCGAGGGCTCAGAGCCCCTTCGGCACCCGGTGCGGCGGCTGTTCCGGCGCGGGGCGCGGGGTGAGCGGGGGCACGGTCCGCACGGCGGGCTCGTCGGTCTCCAGCGTGACGGTCTCCCCGTGGTGCTCGATGATCAGCGGCGGCCCTTCGAGCAGCGTGTACGTCGTCTTGTCCCCGCTGATCTCCACGCGCAGCCGCCGCCCCCGGAACTGGAGGTGGAAGGCGAGTTTGCGCAGCCGCTCGGGCAGCCGGGGCGCGAAACTCATCCCGGCCGGGCCGTCCAGCACCCGCCGCATGCCGCCGAACCCAGCGACCAGCGCCATCCAGGTCCCGGCCAGCGAGGCGATGTGCAGTCCGTCGCGGGTGTTGTGCTCCAGGTCGTGCAGGTCCATCAGCGCCGCCTCGGTGGTGTAGGCGTAGGCGAGCCGCAGATGGCCCGCCTGGGCGGCGATGACGGCCTGGCAGCAGGCCGACAGGGAGGAGTCGCGGACGGTCAGCGGCTCGTAGTAGGCGAAGTTCCGGGCCACCTGCTCGTCGTCGAAGTAGGACGCGCAGCTGTACATCGCCAGGACGAGGTCGGCCTGCTTGACGACCTGTTTCCGGTAGAGGTCGAAGTACGGGAAGTTCAGCAGCAGGGGGTACTGCTCGGGGCGGGTCCCGGCGAAGTCCCAGCGCTGGTAGCGGGTGAAGCCGGCGCTCTGCTCGTGGACGCCGAGTTCGTCGTTGTAGGGGATGTTCATCGCCTCGGCGGCGTCCCGCCAGGCGGCGCTCTCCTCCTCGTCGGCGCCGAGCCGCTGCGCCTCGTCCGGGTAGCGCTCGACGGCGTCGGCGGCCGCGAGCAGGTTCTGCCGCGCCATCAGGTTGGTGTACGTGTTGTCGTCGGCGACCGCGCTGTACTCGTCGGGCCCGGTGACGCCGTCGATGTGGAAGGCGCCGTGGTGGTCGTGGTGGCCCAGCGAGCGCCACAGCCGGGCGGTCTCCACCAGCAGCTCAAGGCCCACCTCGCGCTCGAAGCGGAGGTCGCCGGTGGCCTCGACGTACCGCACGACCGCGTCCGCGATGCCGGCGTTCACATGGAAGGCGGCGGTGCCGGCGGGCCAGTACGCGGAGCCCTCCGAGCCCTCGATGGTCCGCCAGGGGAAGGCGGCGCCGCCGAGCCCCAGCTGGGCCGCGCGTTCCCGGGCGGCGTCCAGGGTGTTGTGGCGCCAGCGCAGCGCCTCGGCGACGGCCCGGGGCGCGGTGTGGGTGAGCAGCGGGAGCACGAACATCTCGGTGTCCCAGAAGGCGTGCCCGTCGTAGCCGGAGCCGGTGAGGCCCTTGGCGGGGATGGCGCGCTGCTCGGCGCGGGCGCCGGCCTGGAAGACGTGGAAGAGGGCGAAGCGGACGGCCTGCTGGATCTCCTCGTCGCCGTGCACCTCCACGTCGGCACGGGCCCAGAAGTCGGCGAGGGCCTCGCGCTGGGCGGCCAGCAGCCCTTCCCAGCCGTCGTGGGAGGCGGCGGCGAGGGCCGCGTCCACCTGGTCGGCCATGGCGGGCAGCGAACGGGTGCCGGACCAGCCGTGCGAGACCAGTTTCTCCACCCGCAGGGTGTGGCCGGGCTCCAGCACGGAGGTGACGGTGAGCCGGGCGACGTCGATGCCGCTCTCGCTGCGGCTGGTGGTGCGGCCGGGCCCGGTGACGACGTGGTCGGCGGCGACCGCGACCCGGAGGCCGCTGCGCTTGGTGCGGTGCACCAGCCGCAGCCGCTCCCCGGACGCGAAGCCGTCCTCCTGCTCCAGCGGGGAGCGCAGGCTCATCGCGGCGCGCGGGTCGCCGTTGGGCTCGGGCAGGCTCTCGTTGGCGACCAGCTCGGACTGGATCACCACCCGGCTGGGGCGGCCGACGGCCTCCACCTCGTAGGCGACGGCGGCGACCGCGCGCTGGGTGAGGGAGACCAGCCGGGTGGAGCGCACCCGGACCGTGGAGCCGGCCGGCGAGGTCCACTCGCAGGTGCGTTCCAGCACCCCGCGCCGCATGTCGAGGACGCGTTCGTGGGAGACCAGGCGGCCGTAGCGCAGGTCGAAGGGTTCGTCGTCCACCAGCAGGCGCAGGATCTTGCCGTTGGTGATGTCGATGACGCTCTGCCCGGACTCCGGATAGCCGTAGCCGGCCTCCGCGTACGGCAGCGGGTGCACCTCGTGCACGCCGTTGAGGTAGCTGCCGGGCAGGCCGTGCGGCTCGCCCTCGTCGAGGTTGCCGCGCCAGCCGACATGCCCGTTGGACAGCGCGAACACCGACTCGCTCTGGGCGAGCACGTCCAGATCGAGGGTGGTCTCGCGCACGTGCCAGGGCTCGACCGTGTACGCCCGCTCAGTGATCACTGCTTGCCTCCCAGCTCGGCGAGGTCCTTCACGACGATATGCGCGCCGTGCGCGTACAGCGCGTCGGCCTGCCCCGTACGGTCCAGACCGACCACGTATCCGAAGTCCCCGGCGCGGCCCGCGTCCATCCCGGCGAGCGCGTCCTCGAAGACGGCGGCCCGCTCCGGGGACACGCCCAGGTCCTTCGCGGCGGCGAGGAAGGTGTCCGGCTTCGGCTTGCCCGGCAGGTGGCGCTCGGCGGCCACCACGCCGTCGATCCGTACGTCGAAGAGATCCTCGGCGTCGATCGAGCGCAGCACGTCCTGGCAGTTGGCGCTGGAGGAGACGATCGCGGTGGCCAGGCCGGCCGCGCGCACGGCGGCCAGATAGCGCAGGGTGCCCTCGTACGCCTCGACGCCGTCGGTGCGGATCTTCTCCAGCAGCAGCTCGTTCTTGCGGTTGCCGAGGCCCTGCACGGTGCCCGCGTCCGGCGGGTCGTCGGGGGCGCCCTCGGGGAGTTCGATGCCCCGGGACTTCAGGAAGGAGCGGACGCCGTCGGCGCGGGGGCGGCCGTCCACGTACTCGTCGTAGTCGGCGACCTTGTCGAACGGCCGCGCGTCGGGGCCCTCGTGGTCGCGGAGGAAGGCGTCGAAGGTCTCCTTCCAGGCGGCGGCGTGCACGACGGCCGTCTTGGTGACGACTCCGTCGAGGTCGAACAGGCACGCCTGGATGGTGTCGGGCAGTCCGAGCTGAGTCATACCCTGCTCCCTTCCCCGGATCGGGCCCGGCGATCACGCCGTGCCGGGCGGAAATGGGGACGCCCGGCGGTCGCCCCGCGCACGCCCGGTGGCACACTCTGCTGCATGCCGCCGACCTTCGACGATCTTCTCCTCCGCGCCCGTCACCTGGCCAGGGACGGGCGGCGCGCGATCCTCGGCATCGCGGGCGGTCCGGGCGCGGGCAAGACGACCCTCGCCGGGCACCTCGTACGCGCCCTGAACGCGGACGGCCCGCCCTGGGTGGCGCACGTCCCGATGGACGGTTTCCATCTGGCCGACGCCGAGCTGGACCGGCTGGGCCGACGGGACCGCAAGGGCGCCCCGGACACCTTCGACGCGGCCGGGTACGCGGCGCTGCTGCGGCGGCTGCGGGAGACGCCCGCCGACGCGGACGAGGTGGTGTACGCGCCCGCCTTCGAGCGGGACCTGGAGCAGCCGGTGGCGGGCTCGATCCCGGTGCCGCCGTCGGCGCGGCTGGTGGTGACGGAGGGCAACTACCTGCTGCTGCAAGAGGGTTCGTGGGCCGGGGTACGGCCGCTGCTGGACGAGGTCTGGTACTGCGAGGTCGGCGAGCCGGAGCGGGTACGGCGGCTGGTGGCCCGGCACGTGGAGTTCGGCAAGGAGCACGCGGCGGCGATGGCCTGGGTGCTCGGCACCGACCAGCGCAACGCCGAACTGATCGCCACCACGCGGGACCGGGCGGACCTGCTGATACCGGCCTCGGCGCTGCCCGTGCCCGGCCGGGACTGAACCGGCGCCCGCCGGGGCTCGTATCCGTGGGTGCGCGGCGGAGGGTCCGCCGAGGGGACCGGCGGGGGCGGTGGCACCGCCGGTCGCGGGAACGGTGCGCGGACACGGCCCCGGCGGGGGCGGTTCGGCACCGGGACCGGTGCGGCCCGTGCCACCGTGGGGCGGATGATGGCGAGCGCACACCTCGGGACCGGGACGATCCCCGCACCGGCACCCCCGCTCCCCCGCCGCCGTGAACGCCGGTGGCTGGTGCAGCTGCTCGTGGCGCTGCTCCTGGCCCAGATGGCGGCGGCGATGGTCACCACGGCCGTCCGGCAGACGCCCACCATCGACGAGCCGGTGTACGTGGTCACCGCCACCGACTACCTCCACGAGCACCGGCTGCGCTACAACCCCGAGCACCCGCCGCTCGGCAAACTCCTGATCGCGGCCGGTGTCGCCGTGGCCGACCCGCACTACGACCCCGCCCTCCCCGGCACCCAGGGCGAGGCGGGCCGCCATCTGCTCTACGAGTCCGGCAACGATCCCTGGCGGCTGATGCTGTGGGCGCGGCTGCCGGTGATCGCGCTGACGCTGCTCGGCGGGCTGGTGGTGTTCGCCTTCGCACGGGACCTGGCGGGGAGGGCGGCCGGCCTGGTGGCGCTCGCTCTGTTCGCCTTCTGCCCCGATGTCGTCGCACACGGCTCGCTGGCCACGCTGGACCTGCCGATGACCGTCTTCCTGCTCACCTCGGTCTGGCTGACCTGGCGGGCCCGGGACCGGCCCCGGCTGTACGTGCCGCTCGCCGGGGCGGCGCTGGGCGCGGCGGTGGCCACGAAGATGAGCGCGCTGCCCGCGATCCCGCTGCTGATGGTGCTGGCCGGCTGGTCGGTGTGGCACGCCCGAGCCGGTGCCGGACGGCGGCGCGGGGTCCTGTCGGCGCTAGGGGGCGCGGGAGCGGTGCTGGCGGTGGCGCTCGCCGTCGTCTGGGCCGCCTATCTGGTCGTCGACCCCCGGCTCGGGTTCGCGCCCGCCGAGCCCGTCCCACCCCTGGCGGGCAAGCGGGCGCTGGTGAGCCACCTGCTCCCGCTGCCGCCCGCGTACGGCGCCGGGCTGCGGGCGCAGTTCGCCATGGAGTACTACCCGTGGGAGGGCTTCCTGTTCGGCCGGGTGTACACCGGCGCCCTCTGGTACTACCTGCCGGTGGCCCTCCTGGTGAAGAACCCGCTGGGCCTCACGGCCCTGGGCGCGGCCGGCGCGGTGACCGTCCTGGCGGTGCCCCGGCCCCGCCCCGCGGCCCCGTACCTGCTGCTGCCGCCCGCGCTGCTGCTGGCGGTGGCGATGACGGGCGCGCGGGACTTCGGCACCCGGTACGCGCTGTTCGTCCCGGTGTTCCTGGCGCTGGCCGGGGGCTGCGTCACGCTCTGGCGGCCCCGGTGGACGAAGGCGCTGGCCGGGGTGCTGGTGCTGTGGGTGGCGGTGAGTTCGCTGCGGACGTTCCCGTACTACCTGCCCTACGCCAACGAGGCGTTCGGCGGGCCCGCGCGGACGCACCGGCTGCTGCACGACTCCAACGTGGACTGGGGCCAGGACCTCGGCGCCCTAGCGGACCGGCTGCGGGAGCGGTATCCGGGCGAGCGGGTGTGGCTGGTCTACAAGGGCAGCGGGGTCCCGTCGTACTACGGCATCCACGCCGGGGCTCCGCTCGCGGTGCCGCCGGAGCGGGTGCGGGGGCTGCTGGTGGTGTCGGACTCGGCCGCGGCCAAGGCGCGGGGGCGGCTGGCGGAGCTGATCCGCACGAGCCGGCCGGTGGACGACGTGGGGCACTCGATCACGGTGTACCGGCGCTGACCCTCCGGGCCAACACGCGGAGCCACCAGGGACGGTGAGCTATGTTGATGCGTCGTGGGAGACAAAGTCGACGGTCCGGTGCCCTCGCCGCAGCAGGCACGCGCCCAGGCATCTGCGATCACCTCGGGCGGCCCCGCCACGGGCGCCGGGGCCGCGCCGACCTCCCAGCTCCGGGCGCTGTTCGACGGGCCCCGGCTCTCCCCCGGGCAGCGGCGGGTGGCGCGGTACCTGATCGAGCACCTCACCGAGGCCGCGTTCCTGTCCATCACCGAGCTGGCCGACCGGGCCGGGGTGAGCCAGCCGTCGGTGACCCGGTTCGCGTCCGCCGTGGGGTTCAGCGGGTATCCGGCGCTGCGCGAACGGCTCCAGTCGATCGCGCTGGGCGCGCTGGCGGGCGGTCCCGGTGAGGAGGACCGGGCGAACGAGCTGCAGGCGGCGGTGGACGCGGAGATCCAGAACCTGGAGCATCTGCGCCGCGACCTGGCCGATCCCGACCGGGTGGTCCGGGTGGGCCGCGAGCTGTCCCGCTCCACCCCGCTGACCGTGCTGGGGCTGCGGATCTCGGGCTCGCTGGCGGAGTACTTCGGGTACGCGGCCCGGCGCATCCATCCCGATGTGCGACTGGTGACGCGGGGCGGCAGCGTGGCGTCGGACGCGCTGCTGCAGTCCCGTGAGGCGGGCGGCAGCTGGGTGCTGGCCTTCGCCATGCCCCGGCACGCGCAGGAGACGCTCGCCGCGCTGCGGGTCGCGCGGGAGGCGGGGCTGAAGGTCGCGCTGGTCACCGATCTCGCGCTGGGCCCGCTGGCGGAGGAGGCCGACGTCACCTTCGCCACCGGCACCGGCTCCCGGCTGGTGTTCGACTCCTACGCCGCTCCCGGCCTGCTGGCCGCCGCGCTGCTCCAGGCGATGACCGACGCCGACCCCGGGCGCACCCAGGCCCGCCTGGAGAAGTACGAGCAGGTCGCCGACCAGCAGCAGTTCTTCCTGCGGGACTGATCCGGCGCGGATCTTCCCGCATCGGTGCGGATGAATGTTTTCATCCGTCTTGAAAAGCGGTTGGCATATATAAATACTGCTCCCGGACGACGAGGCACTCCGGAAGCGATGAGCATGCCGATCACCACCACGCGGATCAGCCCCGACTGGCCCTGCCAGGTCAAGCAGCCGGGCAGCTACGACTGGGAACGCTCGGCGGCCAAGTGGCTGCGCGAGCTGATCCCGGCGCGCTACGCCAGCTATCCGGCGCTGATCCGGCACCCCGTCCTGCTGGCCCGGCACGCCGGGCTCCAGGTGCAGCAGGAGATCCGGGTGGCCCGCACCGCGCTCCAGACCGCCCGCGCCGAACTGCCGATGCTCGGGCTGCCGGAGTCGGTCATCGAGCACACCATCAAGCTGTACGCCGCCGAGCTGCTCCAGCTCCAGCACATCGCGCGCAGTGTCCGTGCCGTCTCCGAGGCGCTGGGCACCCGTGGCACCGGCCGCTGACCCCGCCTTCCGCCCACCCCGCCCGACGCCCGCCGTCCCTGATGGGAACGGCTGTGCCGGACAAGTGAGCGAACGGCCGGGGTGTGCCATGCTCATCGCGTGACGAGCGAGCCCACCCCTGCCGTGGAGACCGGCCTCGGCGCCGATGTGGCGGCGCTGGCCAAGGTCGTGGCCCGGCAGCGCGCCGAGATGGAGCGGCTGCGCGACCTCACCGGGTCCTCGGCGGTGCTGGAACGCGCCAAGGGCGCGCTGATGGCCCTGACCGGCCGGTCCGCCGAGGCCGCCCACGAGGAGCTGCTCGCCCGCGCCGAGGCCGGGCGGCGCACCCTGATCGAGGAGTGCTGGCTCACCCTGGGCGCGCTGGAGCCCCCGAAGCCGATCGCGCCGGACGCGGACCCGGCCGCTCTGCCGGAGCCGGCGTCCGTCTCCCGCAAGCCCGCCCCGACCGCCCCCGGTGACCTCGCGGACGTCCTGGCCGACCTGGGCCGGGCCCTGGTGCGGGTCGGCTCGCCGCAGGAGCTGGCCGGGGTTCTGCTGCGCCACCTGGGCCCGGACGCGGCCGCCGACGCGGTCCTGCTCTACCAGCGCCTCCCCGGGGACGGCCTCGAACTCATCGGGTACGCGGGCATCGACGCCGCCCTCGGCGGGCGCTGGCACCACATGCCCGAGGTGAACAGGCTCGCCCCGCTGGAGTGCCTGCGCACCGGCGAACCGCGCTGGCTGGAGAACCTCGCCGACGACCGGCGCCAGTACCTGCTCGGGGACCCGCCGGAGCGCTGGCTGTCGCGGGCCTGGCTGCCGGTGCCGGGCGGGTCCGGCTCGGGCATCGCGCTCGGCGTGCTGCGTACCGAGGAGGGGCCGTTCGACTCCCGCGAACGTCAACTGCTGCTGGGCGCGGCCCGGTTGTGCGCGGGGCGGCTGCGGGCCTTCGACGCGGACCGGGCCGGCGAGGCGAGCGGGATCACCGGGTACGTGCAGACGGTGCTCGACGCGCTGCCGGGTGCCGCGATCCTGCTGCGCCCGCTGCGTGCCGCGTCCGGCGCGGTCGAGGACTACCGGATCGAGGCCGCGAGCCCGGAGGCGGTCGACGTGTTCGGCAACACCGGGCGCGAGATGCTGGGCCGGCGGATCCTCGAGAGCTATCCGACCGTCGCGGGCGAGCAGTTGTGGCACGGCTATCTGACGGCGCTGAGCACGGGCGTGCCCTTCGAGAGCGCGCCGTTCGCCTACCAGGACGTGGTGGACGGCGCACCGGTGACCGCCACGTACTCCGTGCGGGCGGCGCCGCTGGGCGACGGGCTGCTGGTGACCTGGCTGCGACTGGACCCGGTGGACCGGCAGGAACAGCGGCTGTGGGACGTGCAGCGGCTGGGCAACCTGGGCTGGGCCAACTGGAATCTGGTCACCGGCGAGACCTCCTGGTCCGCGCAGACCTACGCCGTGCTCGGTCTCAACGCGGCGCGCGGGCCGGTCCCGCTGGCGGAGCTGCCCGCGCTGGTGGCACCGCAGGACGCGGCTCCGCTGCGCGCCGCGATCACCGAACTCGTACGCCACGCCCGTGCCTTCGACGTACCCTTCCGCGTCGACGCGCCGGGCGGGGTACGGCATCTGCGGATCGTCGCGGAGGCGGTGACCGAGCCGGACGGCACACCGGCCGAGGTGCACGGGTTCGTACAGGACCTCACCGCCCAGCGCAGCGCCGAACTCGCGCTGGTCGAGAGCGAGCGGGCGATGCTGCTCCAGCGCGGGGTGCTCCAGGCCGAACGGGCGCTGGCGGACCGGCTGCAGCACGCGCTGCTCCCGCTGCCGGCCGGACCGGTCCGGCTGGCCGGGCTGCGGGTCGAAGTCGCCTATCTGCCCGCCCAGTCCGGCATCCAGGTCGGCGGTGACTGGTTCAGCGCCGTCGAACTCTCCGACAGCATGGCGCTGTTCGTGGTGGGCGACGTGGCGGGGCACGGCATCGGGGCGGTGGCCACCATGGCTCAACTCCGGTTCACCGCCAAGGGCATGGTGGGTACGGGCTCCTCGCTGACCGGCGCTCTGACCCGGCTGAACACCCTGCTGCTGGACTCACGGGACGGCCGCTCCACCGCCACCATGGTGCTGGCCCGCTACGACCCCACGACCCGCGTACTGAGCTGGGCCCAGGCCGGACACCCGCCGCCCCTGCTGGTGCGCGGGGGCACGGCCCGCTTCCTCGGCCGGCCCGTCGGCATGCTGCTCGGCGCGAGCGCCACCCCGGTGTACGACTCGGCCGAGGCCCGGCTGGAGCCCGGCGACCGGCTGCTGCTGTTCACCGACGGGCTGGTGGAACGCCCCGGCGAGGACGTCCACGCGGGCTTCGCCCGGCTCGCCCACGCGGTCCGCACCCAGGGCGGCGACAGCCTGGACTCGCTGCTCGCCACGATGCTGGTGGACGAGCACCGCGACGACGTGTGCGTGGTGGACATCCGGCTGCCGAAGGAGTGAGGGCTCAGCCGGGACCGGTGCGGGACTCCAGGTCGCGGCGCGTGTCGTCGCCGTAGACGCCGGTCTCGTCGCCCCGGATGCCGTACCAGAGCTGGAACCGGGCCACCGCTGCGGCGAGTCGGGCGTCGTACGGGCCGGTGGCGGGGCCGTCGTGGAAGACGTCGGGGATGCGCAGGAGGCGGCGGCGCAGCTCGGTGACCTCGGGGCCGGAGTCGCCCTGGCGGAGGGTGCCGGGGCCGTCCGGGTCCGCCGTCGAGGGAGCGGCGGGAGTGGTGGGGACGGGGGACGGCGCGGGGTGCGCGGTGGGTTCCTGCCGGCCGGGGAGCAGGAGGGCGCAGCCGAAGCCGACGAGGACGGCTGCCGCCAGGGCCGCTGCCACGGCCCAGCTCCGACGGCGTGGCCTCGGGGCGGCCGCCGGGTCCTCGGCCGGGACCGGCGGCAGCTCCTCGGTGTCTTCCTCGGCCTCGGCGCGCGGCTTGTTCCACGCCCCCTCCCCCGGTTCCGGCATCAGCTCGCGCATCAGCTCCGCGAGTGCGTCGGTGGGGCGGGCGCGCAGGACGCGTACGGGTTCCACGACCCGTGCGGGGCGCGGGCGTTCGGGATCGGGGGGTGTCGGCACGCTGCTCTCCTTCCGTCCCTCGCCGGGGATTACGGAGCGCGGGGCGGCGCCGTTCAGCGGGCCCCCGTCACGCCGGGGCCAGGGCGCCCGCGAGCACGAAGCGGCTCAGGGACGCGGTGAGCGTGCCCACGAACGCGTCCTGCTCCTCCTCGGGGAGGACGTCGAGGGAGAGATAGGGGTTCAGGTCCTCCAGCTCGACCAGGAGCAGCTCGCCCTGAAGGGTGCGGCAGGCGTCGACGCGCTGGATGCCGTGGCCGAGCCCGTTCCAGTCGATGAAGCCGCGCGCGAACTCCAGGTCGGCGGCGGTCGCCCGGTACGGCTTCAGCTCCCAGCGGTCGCGGGGGTCGGGGGCGTAGAGGGCGTACTGGAAGTCGTCGTCCACGAAGTAGAAGGACACCTCGTGGACGAAGTCGATGTGCGGCTGGACCAGGACCGAGCCGTCCGCGACCGGGGCCTCGGCCGCGCGGCTCGCCGGTACGGTGCGCAGGCCGAGGGAGTCGGCGCCGTAGGCCGGCTTGACCACGTACCGGTCGACGGCGGGCAGCCGGTGCAGGTCCTCGGCGCGGTCGACGGTCGGGATGACCGGGAGGCCGGCCTCGGTGAGGTCGAGCAGATACCCCTTGCCTGCCATGTCGGCCTTGCCGGTCAGCGGGTTGTAGACCAGGGTGCCGGTCTCCAGCGCGCGGGCGCGGAAGGCGTCGTACTCGGTGCGGTAGCCCAGCACCGGGCCGCTGTTGCGGACCACGACGGCGTCGAAGCCGTCCATCAGCGCGGCCGCGTCCTTCGGGTGGCACAGGGCGAGGTCGAAGCGGTCGCGCAGCCGGGAGGTGAGGAAGACGTCCTCGTCGCCGTAGCGACGCCCGCGGGCCGGGTACGCCAGGTCGGTGACGTAGAGCAGGCGGGGGCGGGCGGAGGGCATACGGGATCTCCTCGTACGGGCCGGGTGCCGACAGGGTGGAGAAAGGTTACGTCGCAGAGGACGGACGATGATCGCCGGGCCGGTCCGAAGCACTCGGTTCCCTCACGGGTGCCTGTCGGCTGCACTCAGTGCCAGAGCGAGCTTCCGAATGCTACGTTCCCGTCCATGAGCACCAGCAGTGCGGCGCCGCCCGCGAAGCCGCCGATGCGCGACGCCCTGGTGGCGGCCGCCTTCCAGCTGTTCATGGAGCGCGGGTACGAGCAGACCACGGTGGACGACATCGTGGCGCTGGCGGAGGTCGGACGGCGGTCGTTCTTCCGCTACTTCCCCTCCAAGGAGGACGTGGTCTTCCCCGACCACGAGAGCTGCCTCGCCGACATGACCGCGTTCCTCGCGGCGGGCGAGAGCGACACGGAACCGGTACGGCGGGTGTGCGACGCGGCCCGGCTGGTGCTGCGCATGTACGCGGAGAACCCGGCGTTCTCGGTCCAGCGTTACCGACTGACCCGCCGGGTGTCGGGGCTGCGGGCGTACGAGCTGTCGGTCGTCTGGCGCTACGAGCGCGCGCTCGCCGCGTATCTGCGCGGGCGGTTCGCCGGGCGGCCCGACGGCACGCTGCGGGCGGACGTGATCGCGGCCGCGGTGGTCGCCGCGCACAACAACGCCCTGCGCTCCTGGCTGCGTTCGGACGGCAAGGGGGACGCGGAGGCGGCCGTGGACCACGCGCTCGCCTGCGTGCAGACGGCGTTCGCCGACGCGCCGGCCCGGCCCGCGTCCCCGTTCCCGCCCGAATCCCCGCGCCCCGACGACGTGGTGGTGCTGGTGGCCCGCCGGGACACCCCTCTGTGGCAGGTGGTCCGGCAGTTCGAGGCGACACAGGGCGAGAGCCGGTAATTAAGGGTACGCAGTGCCTTTACGAGTGACACTGAGTGCCATACGCTGTCGCTCGTGCACGGTGGCACGGCATCGGGCACGAGCGGATTCCGGCCCAGTGCGGGGAGTTGACGAGCGTGTACCACCACTCAAGCGGAACGGCCCAGCCGCCGGCAGGCTCGGCGGGCCTCCTCACCGAGCGCCCCGCCGACTCCATCGAGTACCAGCGCTGCGGCTGGTGCGGCACCGCGATGTACCACCGGCTCCTCTGTCCGGTCTGCCAGGGCAGCGACCTGCGCACCGAGCGCAGCGAGGGCATCGGCACGGTCCGCCACTCCACCACCGTCCACCGCAACAGCCCCGCCGCCCGCAACGTCTCCCTCGTCGAACTCGCCGAGGGCTTCGTCGTACGCGGCCGCGTCATTGGCCCCCCGATCGGCATCCACAGCGGCGACCGGGTCCGCCTCTCGACCGCCAAGGACCCGGTACGCGGCGAACCGGTCTTCCAGCTCCTGGACGAGTCGTGCCGGGCGTGGACCTGAGGCCGACGGCCCGCTAGGCGGGGAACGTCACCCGGATTCCCACCGTGCCCTCCGTGCCGCGTCGGAGCTTGCTGCCCAGGAGGGTGAGGCGGCCGAAGAGGCCGTACTTGCGGGCGATCAGGGTGCGGTAGCGGGCCGTGGTGGCGGGGTCGGCGATCTCGGCGTGCGCGGGGTGCGGGGCGCCGGTCGGGCGGCCGCGCATGTCGCAGGGGCCCACCAGGACGTCCGCGCGGCGGCGGATGCGCTTGACCTTGTAGCTGTCGGCGGCCGTCCACACCCCTAGGGCGTCGTCGCCGTCGGGGACGACCCAGACCGGGGTGGCCACCGGGGAGCCGTCCTTGCGGTAGCTGGTGACCAGCAGGTACTTGCCCGAGCCGAGCCGGGTCACAAGCGCGTCGTCCATGCCTTCGAGTCTACGAGGGGATCTCGCCGCGGTCGCGCGGACACCCCCAATGCCGCGGACCTTCGGCGCGGAGCAACTCCGGCGTCTAGATTGCGTCTTGACCGGTACCGCCCGCCCCAGGCACCCCAGGAGCTGACTCCCGTGACCGACAACCCGGCCGCCGCCACCAATGACGTCGCCGTGTCCCTGCGCGCCCGTATCAACACCGGCCAGCCGCACACCGCCCGGATCTGGAACTACTGGCTCGGCGGCAAGGACAACTACGAGGTCGACCGCGCGGCCGGCGACCAGATCCGCCAACTGCACCCGGGCATCGGGGAGTACGCCCGCCACGACCGCCTCTTCCTGGGCCGCGCGGTGCGTCATCTGGTCGGCGACCTCGGAATACGGCAGTTCCTGGACATCGGCACCGGCCTGCCCACCGCCGACAACACGCACGAGGTCGCCCAGAGCGTGGCCCCCGAGACACGGGTCGTCTACGTCGACAACGACCCGTTGGTCCTCACCCACGCCCGCGCCCTGCTCACCAGCACCCCCGAGGGCCGTACCGACTATCTCGACGAGGATCTGCGCAACATCGACGCGATCTTCGAGCACGCGGCGAAGACCCTGGACCTCAGCAGGCCGGTGGCCCTGATGCTGCTGGGCGTGGTCATCTTCCTCGGCGACGACGAGGACCCGTACCGCCTGGTGCGGCAGCTGGTGGACCGGCTGCCGGCCGGGAGCTATCTGGTGCTGTCGCACACCGTCACCAGCCCGTCGATGCCGGACGTGGACGAGGCGGTGAAGTTCTGGAACGAGCACGGCACCCCCAAGCTCACCCAGCGCACCCCCGAGGACGTGACCCGCTTCTTCGACGGCCTGGAGCTGCTGGAGCCCGGCGTGGTCTCCTGCTCGCGCTGGCGCCCCGAGGACAGCGGGGACACCGAGCCGGAGGAGGTCGCCATGTTCGGCGGGGTGGCCCGCAAGGACTGACCCCGCCGGCCGGGCGGAATCGCGCCGTCCGGTGAACGCTCCCGGCCCCTCCCCCGTACTGACGGGGGGCGCTCACGACCGGAGGGCCCCGTGCCGCCGGTACGGGCGGTGCGCGCTCGGGGTTCGGGAGTCTGGCATGAGGCACGCACGACGGCGGGTCGTCCGGCGAGTGACACGGCTGGCGGCGGTCGGCGGACTCCTCCTGGGAGGAGGGATGGTCGCGCAGGCGGCCATGGCGAGCGAGACCCCGGCCGCGCCGGCCACCACGTTCAGCGCCGCCGGTACGGCCGGGACCAGGGGCGCGGCGCTCGCGGAGAAACTCGGCACGGCCCGCTCGGCGGGCAACTGGGTGGACGCCCAGGGCCGTCCGGTCGTCGCCGTCACCGACGAACGGGCGGCCGCCGAGGTACGCGCGGCGGGCGCGCAGGCGAAGGTCGTCGGGCACAGCATGAACGAGCTGAAGTCGGCGACCGGCGCGCTCCGTTCTGCTCCCCGGGTGCCGGGCACCGCCTGGGCGGTGGACTACCGCACCAACCGGATCGTGGTCAGCGGGGACCGCACGGTGTCGTCCGGGGACTGGACCAGGATGACCCAAGTCGCCTCCCGCATCGGCGACTTCGTCAGCATGGAACGGACCGAGGGCAGGTTCACCACGCGGCTCAACGGCGCCCAGCCGATCCTCTCCACCGGCGGCCGCTGCTCGGCGGGCTTCAACGTGACGAATGGACAACGGGACTTCATCCTCACCGCCGGGCACTGCGGGCCGACCGGCTCGATCTGGTTCGCCGACGGCCAGGGCACCCGGCAGCTCGGCGCGACGGTCAACAGCAGCTTCCCAGGCGGTGACTTCTCCCTCGTCCAGTACGACACCGACAAGGCAGGGCAGGGCGCCGACGTCGTCGCGGTCGGCGGCGGCAAGGGTGTCCGGATCACCGGCGCGGGCGACGCGGCCGTGGGCCAGCAGGTGTTCCGCAGCGGCAGCACCAGCGGCCTGCACGACGGCCAGGTCACCGCGCTCAACGCGACCGTGAACTACCCCGAGGGCACCGTCACCGGCCTGATCGAGACCAATGTGTGCGCCGAACCCGGCGACAGCGGCGGCCCGATGTTCTCCGAGGGAATCGCGCTCGGCGTCACCTCGGGCGGCAACGGCGACTGCACCACGGGCGGTACGACCTTCTTCCAGCCGGTGACCAAGGCGCTCACCGCGCTGAACGTCAAGC
Source organism: Streptomyces seoulensis (assembly GCF_004328625.1). Classification (NCBI taxonomy): domain Bacteria; kingdom Bacillati; phylum Actinomycetota; class Actinomycetes; order Kitasatosporales; family Streptomycetaceae; genus Streptomyces; species Streptomyces seoulensis. The sequence goes on along the minus strand of NZ_CP032229.1, from coordinate 6,071,770 downwards.
TCATCACCGCCACCCCGCCCCCCGGCGCCCAGAGCGCCGCCCCCACCCCCGCGACCGCGGCCGGCCAGAGCGGGATGACGCCCAGCGCGGCCCGCCCCGGCTCCTCGGCCCCCGTGACCGGCGTGGAGGGGCAGACGCTGCTGGCCCGCCTCACCGACACCCGTAACGTCGGCCCCGGACTGCTGGTGATCGCGGGCAGCGTGATCGCGCTGGTCGCCACCCGGTACATCCGCGCCGAGCAGGACCGCAAGGCGTACCAGCGGTACTACTCGGCGACCTGGGGCTGAGCCCGGCGCCAGGGAAAGCACGACAAAGGAGGGCACCCGGTCACGGGTGCCCTCTGGGCGGTTCGGCGACGGCTCTGCGGGGTCCGGTCAGACCGGGCGGCGCGGCGTCGGGGCCGCGGCGGCCCACTCCATCACGAGGCGCTGGTACTCCGCGCGCTGGTCGCTGGTCAGGATGCCACCCGACCGGCGCCACAGGGCCCGGATCTCCTCGTTGACCTCCGCGGCCGAGCGCCCGCAGGAGGCTTCAGCAGTGGTGGACATGGTGTGAAGCATATGCCGGTCCCCGTGAAGGCGCCGTGAATAAGTAGGTGCGATCCGGGCATTTCGGACCGTGTTGCTCATCACGTCAAGAAGCCGCGCGGGAGGGCGAGTTCAGGTGCCGGGCTTGCGGCCGTAGACGAAGACGTCGTCGCCGTTCTTCAGCAGCGACCAGTACTTCTTCGCGTCCTTCGTGGTCATGTTCACACAGCCGTGGGAGCCCGGCGGGTTCCACATGCTGAGACCGACGGAGTGGAACGCCTGCCCGCCGTCGAAGAACTGGCTGTAGGGCATCGGCACGTCGTACAGGTTGGAGACGTGGTCGATGTCACGCCAGTAGATCTTCTTCAGGCCGGTTCGCGTCTCGTACTTGTCGCGGCCGGTGCGCACCGGGACGGGGCCGTGGACCAGCTTCTTGCCGTCCTGTACCCAGCTGAGCTGGAGGGTGAGGTTCACGCAGGCGATGCGGCCCTTGTTGGTCGGGCACTTGCCGTCCTTGTTGGGGTTCTTCCCCACGGCCTTCTGCCGGTTCATGAGGTCCATCACACCCCAGGTGACCGGTCCGGCGTAGCCGATGTTGGGGGTGATGCCGTGCTTGGTCTGGAAGCTGCGGATGGCCGAGCAGTCCCCCGAGGACTGCTTGCCGTCCACCGTGCGGCCGAGGAACCGCTCGACCTGCTTCTGGTACGGGCCCGTCGTGGCGGTGCAGCTCGCAGCCTGGGCCGGAGTTGCGGTGGCGGCGATGGTGAGCGGCGCGACCAGCGCGCCGACCCCGAGTGCGACGGCTCCCCGTCTGCGTATGTCACCCATGGTCGGCCCCATCCCTTCTCCCCTGCGGGCCCCGGGGAGGTCCCCCGGGGTTCACGGCCCCGCTCGTTCCCGAGGCTTTCGGTCTACTAGACCGGCTCATCGGCCGGAAGGTTGTGTTTCCGGCATGCTGTGACGAAACGGTGAACTTTAACCCGGCCCGCCACGGCTGCCGTCCATCGCGGTCCGGAACCCGGTGTGCACCGAGGTCAGGCCGCCGTCGACGACGAGGGTGGTGCCGGTGATCCAGGCGGCGTCGCGGGAGGCGAGGAAGGCGACGGCCGCCGCGATGTCCTCGGGCTCCCCGACCCGGCCGAGCGGATAGCAGTCGCGTACGGCGTCCAGGTCGTCGTCGCGGCCCTCCCAGGCGGAGGTGCGCACGGTGCCCGGCGCGACCATGTTGACCCGGACCCCGCGCGCGGCCGAGCGCCCGGCGAGGGTGCGGGTGAGGGAGCCGAGGCCGGCCTTGGCGGCGCTGTAGGCGTGGTTGCCGAAGTCCATCAGGCCGTTGACCGAGCCGATGCTCACGACGGCGCCGCGTCCGGAGGCGGCGAGGTGGGGCAGCGCGGCCTGGCAACAGCGACGCACGCCGCCCAGGGTGATGTCGAGGTCACGGGCCCAGGAGTCGTCCGGGTCGTCCTCGAACTTGGTGCCGGCGTCCGGTGAGCAGTGGGCGGCGCAGTTCACCAGCACGTCGAGCGAGCCGAAGGCGTCGACGGCGCGGGCGACGGCCGCCTCCACCGAGGCCCGGTCGGCCACGTCGCACACCAACGCCTCGGCGGTGAGCCCCTGTCGGCGCAGCGCGGCGGCGGTCCGCTCCGCCTCGGGCGCGTCCTGGTCGGTGACCAGGACCTGGGCGCCCTCCTGGGCGAGGCGCCGGGCGACGGCCGCGCCGATGCCCCGGCCCGCGCCCGTGACGAGGGCGCCGTGGCCCGTGAAGCGATGGATGAGATCGGTCATGGGCCGACGGTAGGGCAGCGGGGACCGCCGCGACAGAGGCTGTCCGGCCGCGATGGTCCCCGCTCAGGTCGCGGGGCTCAGTGGCCCCGCTCGATCCACTCCTGGAGGTGGCCCGACTCCTCGCCGATCGTCGTGGGGTCGCCGTGGCCGGTGAGCACCTTGGTCTCCGGGGGGAGGGTGAGCAGCCGGTCGCGGATCGAGTCGATGATCGTCGGGAAGTGCGAGTACGACCGTCCGGTGGCGCCGGGGCCGCCCTGGAAGAGGGTGTCGCCGCTGAACACCGCGCCGAGACCGGGGTCGTAGAGGCAGACGGCGCCGGGGGCGTGGCCGGGCGTGTGCAGCACGGTCAGGTCGGCTCCGGCGGCCTCCAGCACCTGGCCGTCGACCAGGTGCTCGTCGGGCTCGCGGTCGGGGTGGGTGAGCTGCCAGAGCGGCAGGTCGTCCGGGTGGAGCCAGATGGGGGCGCCGGTCAGGTCGGCGAGGGCGGGGGCCGCGTTCACGTGGTCGTTGTGCGCGTGGGTGCACACGATGGCGGCGACCCGGCGGTCGCCCACGGCCGCGAGGACGGCCTCGGCGTCGTGCGCCGGGTCGATGACGACGGCCTCGTGGTCGTCGCCGACGATCCAGACGTTGTTGTCGACGTCCCAGGTTCCCCCGTCGAGGGTGAACTGGCCGGAGGTGACGAGGCGTTCGATACGGGCGGTCATCAGAACTCCACCACCGAGCGCAGCACGTCGCCGTGGTGCATCCGCTCGAACGCCTGCTCCACCTGGTCCAGTTGGATGGTCTCGGTGACGAACGCGTCCAGCGGCAGCCGCCCCTGGAGGTGCAGGTCGATCAGCATCGGGAAGTCCCGCGAGGGCAGACAGTCGCCGTACCAGGAGGACTTGAGGGAGCCGCCGCGGCCGAACACGTCCAGCAGGGGCAGTTCGAGCTTCATCTCCGGGGTGGGCACGCCGACCAGGACGACGGTGCCGGCCAGGTCGCGGGCGTAGAACGCCTGCCGGTAGGTCTCCGGGCGGCCGACCGCGTCGATCACCACGTCGGCGCCGTTGCCGCCGGTGAGTTCGCGGACGGCCTCGACCGGGTCGGTCTCCTTGGAGTTGACCGTGTGGGTGGCGCCCAGCGTGCGCGCCGTCCGCAGCTTGCGGTCGTCGATGTCGACGGCGATGACCTTGGCGGCCCCGGCCAGCACGGCACCGGCGATGGCCGCGTCCCCGACGCCGCCGCAGCCGATGACGGCGACGGAGTCGCCCCGGCCGACGTTGCCGGTGTTGATGGCGGCGCCGATGCCCGCCATGACACCGCAGCCGAGCAGCCCGGCGACGGCCGGCGAGACGGACGGGTCGACCTTGGTGCACTGGCCGGCCGCGACGAGGGTCTTCTCGGCGAAGGCGCCGATGCCGAGCGCGGGGGTGAGTTCCTGGCCGGTGGAGGCGAGGGTCATCTTCTGCTCGGCGTTGTGGGTGTTGAAGCAGTACCAGGGGCGGCCGCGCAGGCAGGCACGGCAATTGCCGCACACCGCACGCCAGTTGAGGATCACGAAGTCACCGGGCGCCACGTCGGTGACGCCCTCTCCCACCGACTCCACGACACCGGCGGCCTCGTGGCCGAGCAGGAAGGGGTAGTCGTCGGAGATACCGCCCTGCTTGTAGTGCAGGTCGGTGTGGCAGACCCCGCACGCCTGGATGTCCACGACGGCCTCACCGGGGCCCGGATCGGGGATCACGATCGTCTCGATCCGTACCGGCTCGTCCTTCCCCGGTGCGACGACGCCGCGTACTTCCTGCGCCATGGTCAGGCCCCTCTCCGTCGGTGTTCCTGTCACTTCGACCCTACGCCACCACGGGCCCCCGGGAGGGCTCCGCGAGGGCGTGGACCAGCGGGTTTCCCGGCACGAGTGAGGGCCGCCCGGTCATGGACGGCCCTCACGGGTACGGCTGTTCAGATACGGCCGCCTCTAGAGGCCGGGGAGCAGCCCGGTGACGGGGGCGGCGAGGTCGGTGAGCTGGTGCAGTTCGTTCAGCCGGTTCAGCTCGCTCACCTGGTTCAGGCCGCGCACCTGCTCGCCGACGCGCGGGACCTGGCTCTGGGCCTGGGGCGGGAGTTCGCTGACGGCGACGTCGTCCAGCATGGTCATCGGGTTGATCTGCCCGCCTGCAGGAGCGCTCGCGTCGGCCGCGTCGGCCAGGGGGGCGACAAAGCCCGTGACACCGACGGCCAGACCGACGGCGGCGACGATACGTCGTGTTGAGATCATGCCGTGAGCAACGCCCGTACCCCCGCGCCGGACACGGGCGGTGGCCGTCGCTCACCCGTGAGGCGGACCCGGTCGCCTGCGTTTGCCGTCGCCGCCGGGGCGGAGGAGTCTCGGATGTGGGCCCCCACGGTCCGCCGCCCGCCGGGCCGCGGGCGGACGAAGGAGGTCACCATGGGCAGCAAGAAGGACTCCGGCTTCACCACGGAGGTACTGCGCGAGGCCATCGAAGCGGACTCCGGAGAGGGCCTGCTCGCGCTGTACGAGGACGACGCGCAGATCCGCGTCATCGACCACGCCGACCAGCCGAGCCACCCCAAGGTGCTGCGCGGCCGGGGCGAGATCGAGGAGATGCTCGCCGACATCTACAGCCGCGAGATGATCCACCGGCTCGACCAGTGCGTCATCGACGGCGACCACGCGGCCTTCACCGAGTCGTGCCAGTACCCCGACGGCAACAAGGTCTACGCCGAGTCGATGGTCACGCTGCGCGACGGCCGGATCTCGGACCAGATCCTCATCCAGGCCTGGGACGAGTAGGCGCGGGGCGGGTCCGGGCCGGTCGATGACCGGCCCGGACTCCGTGATCAGCCGGTGGTGAGGACCATCCGGAAGCGGGCCTTGCCCGCGAGCATCTTCTGGAAGGCGGAGCCGACGTCGTCCAGCGGTACGGACTCGCTCATCGGGCGGATGCCGTGCAGGACGCTGAACTCCATGGTGTCCTGCACGTCCTGGGAGGTGCCGGAGGGGTGCCCCTTGACCTCGCGGCCGGCCATCAGCAGCTGGACCGGGCTGATGCCGAGCGGCTCCGTGGTGGCGCCGATGACGACGAGCTGGCCGCGCGGGGCGAGGCCGTCCACGGTGGCCGACATGGCGTCGGAGTTCCCGGCGGTGGCCAGCACCACCTTGGCCCCGCCGAGCGCCTGGAGCGCGTCGGCGACCGGTGTCCCCGAGGTGCTGTCGATGTAGTGGTGCGCGCCCAGCTCCCGCGCGAAGTCCTCCTTCTCGGCGCCGCGCGCGATGGCGACGGTCTCGAACCCCATCGCGGCCGCGTACTGCACCCCGAGGTGCCCGAGCCCGCCGACCCCGAGGACCGCGACCAGATCCCCGCCGGGCCGGGCGTCGGTGCGCCGCAGGGCGTTGAAGGTGGTGACGCCCGCGCAGGCCATGGGCCCGGCGTCGACGGCGTCCAGTCCCTCGGGGATGCGGGCCAGCGCGTCGACGGGGACGATCACCTGCTCGGCGAAGCCGCCGTCGTAGGCCCAGCCGGGCACCTGGAGGCGGACGCAGGTGATGAAGTCGCCCTCGCGGCACGGCTTGCACCAGCCGCAGCTCCCGCCGAACCAGCCGACCGCGACCCGGTCCCCGACCTTCCAGTCCCGCTCCGCCGTGCCCTCGCCCAGCTCCGCGATCCGCCCGGCGATCTCGTGCCCGGCGACCTCGGGGAAGGAGATGCCGGGCAGCCCGCCCTCGACGAACATGGCGTCGCTGTGGCAGATCCCGCACGCCTCCACGGCGATCCGCACATGGCCGGGGCCGGGCTGCCGCACCTCCCGCTCGACCAGCTCGAAGCCGCCGCCGGGTTCCGTCACCTGCGCCACTCGATAGGTACTCATACGCCTCTCCGGAGAACGTCACGAAGAGCCCGCGCGGGCCCTCGCTCCAGCAGAACAGCAGTACCCGGATCGCGCGCGCCGACGCGGGGGCTACGGAAGCGTGTGCGTGGTGAGGTCGGTGAGCGCGCCGTCCGCGACGGTGGCGGTCATGTAGGTGGCGTGCGGCTGGCGTCGGCGGTCGGTCGGGGAGCCGGGGTTGAGCAGGCGGAGGCCGCCGGGGGCGGTGGTGTCCCAGGGGATGTGGCTGTGCCCGAAGACGAGGACGTCCAGGTCGGGGAAGCGCTCGGCGCAGCGGGCCTCGCGGCCCCGGGCCGGGCCGGTCTCGTGCACCACGCCGAAACGCAGGCCGCCCAGCTCGGCGTACGCCACCTCGGGCAGCCGGGCGCGCAGGTCGTCGCCGTCGTTGTTGCCGTACACCCCGATCAGGCGGCGGCTCCCGGTTTCCAGCAGGTCGAGGGTGGCGGTGTCCACCCAGTCACCGGCGTGGAACACCACGTCGGCGTGGGGGAGTTCGGCGAGCAGGCGGTCCGGGAGCCGCTTGGCCCGCTTCGGCAGGTGGGTGTCGGACATCAGCAGGAGGCGCACGGCTCCAGCGTAGGCAAGCGCAATAGACAGGTAAAACTGAACAGTCCGAACTGGACAGGCTGGGCTGCCTCTCCTTACGGTGGCGGGCATGGTCCACATCTCCGGTTCGGCCGCCCGCGCGGCACGCGACCTGCGGGTGGTGTTCAGCCGGCTGCGGCGCCGTATCCGTGAGGTGGCGCGGGACGCCGATCTCACGCCCCCGCAGGAGTCCGCGCTCTCCCTGGTCGGGAAGCACGGCGCGGCCACGGCGAGCGCGCTCGCCGCCGCCGAGGGCGTACGCCCGCAGTCCATGGCCGCCACCCTCGCCGCGCTGGACCAGCAGGGACTCATCCGCCGCGCCCCCGACCCGGACGACGGCCGCCGTCAGCTCGTCACCCTCACCGAGGCGGGCCGCGCCCGCGTGGAGGGCAACCGGCAACTGCGCGAGGAGTGGCTGGCCCGCGCCTTCCAGGACCGGTTCACCGAGGACGAGCGGGAGACGGTGCTGACCGCGCTGGAGCTGCTGGAGCGGCTGTCCCGCCCCTGAACACCCCCCACCCTTCTCGAAAGGCCGACGCATGTCCGTCACCACGCTCGACCCCCGTACCGCCCTTGTCGTGATCGACCTCCAGGCCGGGATCACGGCGATGCCCGTCCAGCCGCACAGCGCCGCCGATGTGGTGGCCCGCAGTGCCGAGCTGGCCGACGCCTTCCGCGCCCGTGACCTGCCCGTGGTGCTGGTCCGGGTCTCCTTCGCCGCCGACGGCGCGGACGCGGTGCCCGGCCGTACCGAGCGCCAGGCGCGCGGGCTGTCCTTCCCCGAGGGCTGGGACGTGATCGTGGACGAGCTGACCGGGCACGCCGGTGACGTCCTGGTCACCAAGCACAACTGGAGCGCCCTGTTCGGCACCGACCTGGAGGTGCAGCTGCGCCGCCGGGGCGTCACGCAGATCGTGCTCACCGGCATCGCCACCAGCATCGGCGTGGAGTCCACCGCCCGGGACGCGTACGCGGCCGGCTACAACGTCACCCTGGCCATCGACGCCATGGCCGACGCCGACGCGGAGGCGCACACCAACAGCGTCGAGCGGATCTTCCCCCGCCTCGGGGAGAGCGGTACGACGGCGGAGATCCTCGAACTGCTGGCCAAGACCCACGGCTGAGCACGGCGGGACGGCCCGGTACCCGCACGGGTGCCGGGCCTTCGCGTGCCCGCTGTCCGGGTCAGTCCCCGGCGGCCGCCGCCCGTTCCACCTCGGCCTCGATCTCGGCGCGGGCCCGCCCGGTGTCGCGGGCGTACTCGCTGAGCGCGGTCTGCACATCGCGGGCCAGGTCGCGCCAGGCGCGCAGGGCGGTCTCGTACGTGCCGGACTGGGCGCCGGTCATGGCCCGCTCGGCCGGGGGCCCGTAGGTCTCCCGCAGCTCGTCCACCATGGCGTGTGCCGCGGCGGCCGCGCGCTGCTTCTGGACCAGTTCTTCGAAGGTGTGTGCCACACCAACCGACCCTAGGCACGCCGGGCGAACCCGCCACTCGGGACGGCCGTCCGCGCCGTCCGCCGCTGCCTGTCGCCGGGCCTCGTCGCCCGCCTCGTCGAGCTCTCTCATCCCCCACCCGCTCCTCACGTCCCGTCGGTCACCAGCTCCGCCCACACCTGCTTGCCGCCGCTGACCGGGACGGTGCCCCAGGCGTGCGAGACCGCCTCGACCAGCAGGACGCCCCGGCCGCCGGTGGCCTCCCAGCCGACGCTGGTCGGCTTGAGGGGTCCGCGCGGCGAGGAGTCGGTGACCGCGATGCGCAGCCGGTGGCCGACCAGGCTGAGGTCGAGCCGTACCTGCCCCTCGGTGTGCACGAGGGCGTTGGTGACCAGCTCGGACACCACCAGCAGCGCGGTGTCGGCGGTGTCCTTCGGCAGTTCCCAGGCGCGCAGGGTGCGGCGGACGAACCGCCGGGCGTGCCGTACCGCCTCCGGGACCCGCCACACGCTCCAGCTCTCGCGGCGCGGGCGCACGGCCATGCCGTCGTAGCGGACCAGCAGCAGCGCCACGTCGTCGCCCCGGTGGGCGCCCGCGAGCAGGGCGTCGGCGGTCCGGCCGAGGTGGGCGGGGTCGGCGGCGGCGAGGTCGCGGGCCAGCCGGTCCATGCCGGTGTCGAGGTCGGTGCCGGACGACTCCACCAGGCCGTCGGTGGTGAGCGCGAGGACCGTGCCGGGCCTGAGTTTCAGCGGGGTCATCGGGTACTCCGCCCGGGTGAGCACCCCGAGTGGCGGTCCGCCCTCGGCCTGCACGGTCTCCGTACTGCCGTCCGGGTGGCGCAGCACCGGCTGCGGGTGCCCGGCGCGTACGCAGAGGGCGGTGCCCTGCTCCATGTCGATGTCGACGTAGACGCAGGTGGCGAAGAGGTCGGTCTCCATGTCCAGGAGCAGCCGGTTGGCGTGGGCGACGACCACGTCGGGCGGGTGGCCCTCGGCGGCGTAGGCGCGCAGGGCGGTGCGCATCTGGCCCATGAGGGTGGCGGCGCCCGCGTTGTGGCCCTGGACGTCGCCGATGACGAAGGCCACGTGGTTGTCGGCGAGCGGGATCACGTCGTACCAGTCGCCGCCGACCTCCAGGCCCTCGGTGGCGGGGAGGTAGCGGGCGACGGCCTTGGCGCCGGGCAGCCGGGGCAGCCGGTGGGGCAGCAGGGTGCGCTGGAGCATGCCGACGAGTTCGTGCTCGGCGTCGAAGGCGTGGGCGCGGCGCAGGGCCTGTCCGGCGAGGGCGGCGCAGGCGGTGAGCAGGGCGCGCTCGTCGGGGGCGAACTCGTGCGGGCGGTCCCAGCCGATCAGGCAGGCCCCGGCCATCCGTCCGCCCGCGGGCAGCGGCAGCACGGCGAGCCCGCCGGGGCCGACCCCGGAGAGACCGGGTTCCAGGACGGAGCCGGCGGGCCAGATGTGGGCGCGGCCGTCGCGCAGCGCGGCGGCGAGGGCGGGCATGGCGCGTACGGGGGCGTCGGGCCACTCCCCGCGCCACTCGGCCCGCCATAGTTCGGGCCATGCCTCGGGTTCGGGCGGGTCGAGGACGGTGACGACGAGGCGGTCGTTCTCCAGTTCGGCCAGCGCGATGCGGTCGGCGCGCAGGGGCTTGCGCAGCGCGTCGACGACGGCGTGCCCCACGTCCTTGACGGTGCCGGCGGTGGCGAGGTCGGCGGCGAGGCGCTGGACGCGGGCCACGTCGGTGACGTCGGAGCGCAGCTTGGTGGCGTCCGCGACGGTGCCCACCAGCCGGGCCGGTCTGCCCTCCCCGCCGGGCACCAGCCGCCCGCGCAGCCGGAGCCAGCGCAGCCCCCCGGACGGCCGGCGGACGCGGAACTCCAGCTCGCGCTCGTCCAGGGACATGTGGTCGGGCTCCACCACCGACATCAGCGAGGGCAGGTCCTCGGGCACCGTGAGCCCGAGAAGCGTCTCCACCTTGCCGTCGAACTCGTCGCGCCCTATCCCGAAGAGGCGCAGGATCTCGTCGCCGACCTCCACCCGGCCGGTGTCCATGGCGAGGCTGAAGGCGTCGGCGGCCGGTTCGCGGGAGTCGGCGGGGCCGGGCTCGGGGACGGCGACGGCGCGGGCGATCAGTTCCAGCGTGGCCCGCTCCCCCGCGTCGAACCCTCCGGGCCGCTCCGCGACCGCCAGCAGCGCGCCGCCGCCCGGTCCGGCGAGGGGCAGGGCGGCGAGGGAGAAGTCCGGTGCGGGGGTGCGGCGGCCCTCGGCGCGGTCGGCCACGTCGGCGGGGGCGAGCCAGACGGGACGGCCGGTGCGGTGGGCCTCGGCGACCGGGGCGCCGCCGCCCGTGGGGTAGCCGTCGCGCAGGCCGTACAGCGAGCCGGGCAGGCCGGCGGACTCGGCCAGGCACAGCACGGCGGGGTCGTCGCCGGGGGCGTACACCCCGGCGAACGAGGCGCCGGCGAGGACGAGCGCCTGTTCCAGGACGCGGCGGAGCCGGTCGTCGGAGGCGGGCGCGGCCATGAGTGTGGCGAGGACGTGCTCGGCACGCCCGGCTCCCGTCCTGCGCACCGCAGCACCCTCACTCGCCACGTTGGCCATTACAGCGCGTACGGGCGCGCGGCGCAGCCCCTGTGCACCGACCGCACGTGGTTTTTCCCTACCGCGCGATTGCCCCGAAAGCCTTCCGGGTGCGCGTATCGGTCCTTTCCGCTCGGCATGAGCGGTGTCGGGAGGGGGTACTCGGCGAATTCCCAGAGGTGGGACTCGTCCGCAGGCCGGGGCACGAGGGCCGTACGAGGAGGTGGTCGGCGTGTCCGACACGCCGGACCCCGCGCGGGAACCCCCGGAGGCCGGGCGGCCGCTGCTCTCGGTCGCCCTGGCCGCGATGATGGAGGACGTGGGCGCGCACTCCGGTGCGGTCTATCTGCTGCGGCCGGACGTGCCGGTGCTGGAGATGGCGGTGATGGCGGGCCTGCCGAGGGCGTTCGCCGCGCCGTGGGAGCGGGTCGGGGTGAGCGCGCCGATCCCGGTCGCGCAGGCGGTGCGGCAGCGGCGGCCGGTGTGGGTCGGCGGCGGTGAGGAGATGGCGCGCCGCTTCCCGCGCGTCGCCGTGGTGCTGCCGTACCCGTTCGCGCTGGCCGCGCTGCCGCTGGCCACGGACGACGCCGTGCTCGGCTCGGTGTTCGTGACCTGGCCGGCCGGGCACGGCCCGGAGCTGACCGAGCGGGAGCGGACGCTGCTGACGGCGGGGGGCGAGCGGCTGACCCGGCTGCTGGCGCGGGCGTCGGCCGAGCACCGGCCCCTGGGCGCCGAGCGGGACCTCGTGGCGACTCCGGACGCGGCAGTCGCGGACGAGCTGGGTCCGCTGGAGGCGGCGCGGATGGTGGCCCGGCTGCCGTACGGGCTGGTCTCGCTCGACCTGCACGGCCGGATCGGCCACGTCAACGCGGCGGCCGCCGAACTCCTCGGCCGGCCCGCCACCGAACTCCTCGGCACCCTGCCCTGGGTGTCGGTGCCGTGGCTCAACGACCCGCTGTACGAGGACCGTTACCGGGCCGCGCTGATCAGCCGCATGCCGACCTCGTTCGTGGCGCTGCGGCCGCCCGGCCACTGGCTGTCCTTCCGGCTCTATCCGGGCAGCACCGGGCTGAGCGTGCGCATCACCCGGGTCCGGGTGCTCACCGAGCGCACGGACGTACCGGCGGGCGCGCCGCACCGGCTGGTGACGATCTCGCGGCTGCTGAGCCTGACGGGGGCGCTGACCGAGGCGGTGGCGGTGGACGACCTGGTGCAGCTGGTCGCGGACGAGGTGGGTCCGGCGGTCGGCAGCCGGGCGCTGGTCCTGCTCGCCGCCGAGGAGGGCCGGATGCGGGTGCTCGGGCACCGTGGGTTCCCGGACGAGCGGGTGGTGCACCGGTTCGACGGGATGCCGCTGACCGAACGGACGCCGGGCGCGCAGGCGTTGACGAGCGGGGTGCCCGCGTTCTTCGAGTCGGTGGAGCACATGGAGCGGCTGTACCCGGTCCGGCGCGAGACCCGGGACGGCTTCGCGGCCTGGGCGTATCTGCCGCTGGTGGCCTCCGGGCGCCCGGTGGGGACGTGTGTCCTGGCGTACGCCGAGCCGCACTCCTTCCCCGCCGAGGAGCGGGCGGTGCTGACCAGCCTCGGCGGGCTGATCGCCCAGGCGCTGGAGCGGACGATGCTGTACGACGCCAAACACCGGCTGGCGCACGGGCTCCAGGAGGCGCTGCTGCCGCACTCGCTGTGCCCGCCGCCCGGCATCGAGGCCGCCGCGCGCTATCTCCCTGCGACCCGGGGCATGGAGATCGGCGGCGACTTCTACGATCTGGTGCCGACCCGGCCGCAGGCGTCCGCCGTGATCGGCGACGTCCAGGGGCACAACGTGACGGCGGCGGCGCTGATGGGCCAGATCCGCACCGGGGTGCGCGCCTACAGCGCGGTGGGGCAGGCGCCGGGCGAGGTGATGGGGAGCATCAACCGGCTGCTGATCGACCTCGGTACCGAGCTGTTCGCCAGCTGCCTCTATCTCCGCCTCGACCCCGCGCACGGCCGGGCCGTCATGGCGCGGGCGGGTCATCCGCCGCCGCTGCTCCGTCGTCCGGACGGGCGGGTACGGGTGCTGGACCTGGCCGGGGGCCCGTTGCTCGGCATCGACTCGGAGGCGGTGTACCCGACGACGGAGGTGACGCTGGCGCCGGGTTCGGTGCTCGCTCTTTATACGGACGGACTGGTGGAGTCGCCCGGTGTGGACATCGAGGACGCGCTGGTCGACCTGGGCGCGCTGTTCTCCGAGGCGGGTGACGGTCCGCTGGAGGACGTGGCGGACGCGCTGGTCCGGCACGGGACGGCGGGCCGGGAGCGGGTGGACGACGTGGCGGTGCTGTTGCTGCGGGCTCGGGACGGCAGATGAGCGCCCGGCCCGCGGAGGGTCCGGCCCTTCCGCCGAAGGGCCGGACCCGGCCGGTCAGTTGGCGGAGCTTCCGTCCTGGTGACGGTTGCGGTGGTGGTGCTCGGTGCCCTTCTCCTGCGCGGTACCCGCGCCCGCGTCCGCACCGGCACCGGCCTGGTCGTCGGCGCCGCCGATCTGGTCGCCGCCCGCCTGGTCACCGGCACCGGCACCGGCCTGGTCGCCCGCACCTGCCTGGTCGCCCGCACCTGCCTGGTCCCCAGCGCCCGCCTGGTCGCCCGCGCCCGCCTGGTCGTCGCCCGCACCGGCACCCGCGCCCGCGCCGCCGTCGCCCAGGGTGGCGCCCGTGGCCGCGAGGGCGGCGGTGACCGGCTGGAAGAAGGTCTCGCCGCCGCTGGCGCAGTCGCCGCTGCCGCCGGAGGTCAGCCCGATCGCCGCGCCCTCCTGGGTGAACAGCGAGCCGCCGCTGTCGCCGGCCTCGGCGCACACGTCGGTCTGGATGAGACCGGTGACGGTGTCGACGCCGCCCGGGTCGGTCTCGCTCTGGAAGTTCACGGTGGCGTCGAGGCCGGTGACCTGGCCGTCGTGCAGCCCGGTGGTGGAGCCCATGCGGAACACGGTGGAGCCGACGGTGGCCTCGGCGGCCTGGGTGATCGCCACGACCTGGCCGTTGCCCGCGTTGACCTCGCTGGGCGCCTCGGTCGCCGGGTCGTCGTACTTGACGAGGGAGAAGTCGCCCTCGCCGGGGAAGGTGGCCTGGTCGACGGTGGCGATGGGCTGCCCGGTCTGCGAGTCGGACCACTGCTTGGCCGCGACCCCGCAGTGACCGGCGGTCAGGAAGGCGGGGCTGCCGTCGGAGGCGGTGACGTTGAAGCCGAGGGAGCAGCGCACGCCGCCGCCCTGCACCTGGGAGAAGATCGCGTCGCCGCCGGAGACGAAGGTCTTGAAGGTGCCGCCGGTCTTCTTCAGCGTGGCGGTGCCGGAGCCGAGGCCGTCGACGGTGGACTCCAGCCGGTCCCACTTGGCGCCGGTCACCGTGGAGTCGGCGCTGACGATCACCTTGTTGGTGCGCGGGTCCACGGCCCAGGCGGTGCCGGGGATGGCCGCCTTGGTGCGCAGCGTCTTCGCGGCGGACTGGAGGTCGGCGGTGCTGTTCTCCACCTGCCGCACGACAGCGCCCGCACTCTTCGCACGTGCGACGGCGGCACCGTCACCGACCGCGTTCACGACGAGCTGCTGCTTGGCGCCGTCGTAGTAGGAGCCGGCGAACTGGCCGCCGAGGGACTGCTTCAACTGGGCGGCGAGCGTGGTCGCGTCGGTGGCCTTGAGGGTCCTCGCGGTGCCCGCCGCGGCCGTGTCCTTGTCCTGGGACGCGTTGGCGTTGGGCAGCAGCAGGGCCGCCGCTCCGAGCGCCGCGACACCGCCGACCGCTATCGCGGCCTTCCTCTTGGGCATGCGCTTGTGACTCAACTTCTCGACCTCCTGGGTGCGGGGGTCTGCCGCTGTCGGGCAGTTCGTAGGGGGGTGCCGGCTGGCTACAGGTACGGGCGTCCGGCCCGGCGCGTTCAATCCCGATTGCCAACTTCGTTGCGCGGGTGGGGAATCGGCCACGCCCGCACCTCTTCTGACACACCGCCACCTCGGTCACCCCGCGTCACTGGCACGTAGCACCGCGTCCAACACCGGTAACGGAATCCCCGCTTCAGGGAATCTGCACATCCCGCACCCAGGCAGGGCACGGACCGGGAGGTCCGCGCACCGGCGCGCATGTCCCGGACACGCCTTTGGGGAGGAGTGCCGGATTCGCGTTACCGGCGGTAGTGGAGACGGCGCGACGGCGGCGCGGGGATTGTGAAGGAGAACCACTCACGGCGTGCGCGCCCCTGCACGAATGAACCGCACCACGGACCGAAGTCGCTGGTGAGAGCCCTGAGCAAGTGGAATCGGGCACGACGTGCGTGCTTTGATCCATCGCATCGCAGGAACCGCCCCAGGGCTGCCGGAGACGGCGGCCCGAAGGTCTGGAACTCCTCGCGGCCGCGGCCGTCATCTGTCCCCAGAGGGGGCCGCTCCCCCCTTGTGAAGACCCATAGGAAGGGAAGTTCCATCATGAACTCCACCCCCCGTGTCGAGACCGTCGAGATCTCGGACGCCGAGCTGGACAACGTCTCCGGCGGCCTGTCCGTGAACGCCCTCTCCACCGTGACCGGCGCCGTCAACGGCATCGCCCCGGTCTCCGGCCTGGTCGACACCGTCGTCGGCACCGTCGAGGGTGTCACCGGCCTCAACACGGCCCCGGTCACCGGCCTGGTCGCCGGTCTCTGACCGCACCTCGGTGTCACCGAGAGTCCCGGACCCCCTCGCGGGTCCGGGACTTTCGGGCGTCCCGAAACAGTTCCGTGCCGTCGTCTCTCCTCAGGTGAGGGAAGTTCCGTGCAGTTCCGCCAACAGGCCCTCGCCAAACTCCAGTCGCCGGAGGATCTCGACCTCCCGGTGCGGCTGGCACGCCCGCAGGGGTGGCTCGTGCTGGGCATCACCGTCGTCGTGATGGCGGCCGCCTCGGTGTGGGCGGTGACCGGTTCGGTCGCCTCCACCGTGAGCGCCCCGGCCATCCTCAACCACGGGCAGGGCAGTTACGTCCTCCAGAGCCCGGTGGCCGGTCAGGTCACCGGAGTGCTCGCCAGGCAGGGGCAGCGGCTGCCCGCGAACGCCCCCGTGCTCAAGGTCCGTACCGCGCAGGGCGATGCGCTGATCCGTACCGTCGCCGCCGGGCGGATCACCGCGCTGGCCGCGACCATCGGGCAGATCGTGCAGACCGGCGCCGACGTGGCCGCCGTGGAGAAGGTCGCGCACGACTCCGACCCGCTGTACGCGACGGTGTACGTCCCCGCCGAGAACGCCGCCTCCATCCCCGCGCACGCCACCGTCGACCTGACCGTGTCCTCCGTACCGGCCGAGCGCTACGGCGTGCTGCGCGGCACGGTGAAGTCGGTGGACCGCGCGGCGCAGAGCGCCCAGTCCATCGGCGCGTTCCTCGGCGACAGCCAGCTCGGCCGGCAGTTCACCAGCAAGGGCCGCCCGGTCGCCGTCCTCGTCGCGCTCGACAAGTCGGGCTCCTCGAAGAGCGGTTACCGCTGGTCGTCGGCGGGCGGGCCGCCCTTCGGGCTCGACTCCATGACCCTGGCCTCCGGCGCGGTCCATCTGAGCGACCAGCGCCCGATCGATTGGCTGCTCCCGTGACCACCCCGACCGACACCGCGCAGGAGAACCGAGGCCGCAGACGGGCCGCCCCGGCCCGCCGCCCGGTGCCCAAACCCCGTGGCGGCACGGTCCGTACGCCCACCGTGCTGCAGATGGAGGCCGTCGAGTGCGGCGCCGCCTCGCTCGCCATGGCGCTCGGCCACTACGGCCGCCATGTCCCGCTGGAGGAACTCCGCATCGCCTGCGGTGTCTCCCGCGACGGCTCGCGCGCGAGCAACCTGCTGAAGGCGGCCCGGAGTTACGGCCTGACCGCCAAGGGCATGCAGATGGACCTCGCGGCGCTCGCCGAGGTGCGCGCCCCGGCCATCCTGTTCTGGGAGTTCAACCACTACGTCGTCTACGACGGCATGGGGCGCCGCTTCGGCCGGCGCGGGGTGTACATCAACGATCCCGCCAAGGGCCGCCGGTTCGTGCCCATGGAGGAGTTCGACGGCAGCTTCACCGGTGTGGTGCTGGTGCTGGAGCCGGGCGACGGCTTCAGCAAGGGCGGCCGCAAACCCGGTGTGCTCGGCGCGATGCCCGCCCGGCTGCGGGGGACGGCGGGCACCCTGCCCGCGGCGGTGCTGGCGAGCCTGCTGCTGGTCGCGGTGGGCGCGGCGGTGCCCGCGCTGAGCCGTACCTATATCGACATGTTCCTGATCGGCGGCCAGACCTCGCTGCTCGGCGTGCTGTTCGCGTCGATGGCGACCTGTGTGGCGCTGACCCTGGTGCTGACCTGGCTCCAGCAGGCCAACCTGCTGCACGGCCGGATCATCTCCTCCACCCTGTCCAGCGCCCGCTTCCTGCGCCATCTGCTGCGGCTGCCGGTCACCTTCTTCTCCCAGCGCTCCCCCGCCGACCTCGTCCAGCGGCTCCAGTCCAACGACCAGGTCGCCGAGACCCTGGCCCGCGACCTCGCGGCGGCGGGCGTGGACGCGATCGTGGTCGTGCTGTACGCGGTGCTGCTGTACACCTACGACCCGCAGCTCACCTTCGTCGGCATCGGCGTGGCGCTGCTGAACATCGTGGCGATGCGGCTGGTGATCCGGCTGCGCGCGACCCGTGCCGCGAAACTGCGGGCGGACACCGCGCGGCTGACCAACACCTCGTACACCGGGCTCCAGCTCATCGAGACGATGAAGGCGACCGGCGGGGAGGACGGCTACTTCCGCAAGTGGGCCGGGCAGCACGCGGCGACGCTGGAGGAGCAGCAGAAGCTCGGGGTGCCGAGCGCCTGGCTGGGCGTGGTCGCGCCGACGCTGGCCACCTTCAACAGCGCGCTGATCCTGTGGATCGGCGGCCTGAGGGCGGTCGAGGGGCACATCTCGGTCGGTCTGCTGGTGGCGTTCCAGGCGCTGGTGGCCCGCTTCACCGCGCCGCTCACCCGGCTCAACGGCGTGGCGGGCCGCATCCAGGACTTCGCGGCCGACGTGGCCCGGCTGAAGGACGTGGAGAACTTCCAGGCCGACCCGCTGTACGCGCGTCCCCAGGGCGCCGACGACACCCGCAGGCTGCGCGGGCACGTCGAGCTTCAGGGGGTCACCTTCGGCTACAGCCCGCTGGACAAGCCGCTGCTGACCGACTTCGACCTCACGGTGGGTCCGGGGCAGCAGGTGGCCCTGGTGGGCGGTTCGGGCAGCGGCAAGTCGACGGTGTCCCGGCTGATCTCGGGGCTGTACTCGCCCTGGGAAGGCGTGATCCGGATCGACGACCGCAGGCTGGAGGACATCCCGCGCGGCGCCCTCGCCGCCTCGGTGTCCTTCGTGGACCAGGACGTGTTCCTCTTCGAGGGCTCGGTCCGCGACAACGTGGCGCTGTGGGACCCCTCGATCCCGGACGAGGCGGTGGAGGAGGCGCTGCGGGACGCGGCGCTGTACGACGTGGTGGCGCGCCGGCCGGGCGGGGTGCACAGCAAGGTCGAGCAGGACGGCCGCAACTTCTCCGGCGGGCAGCGCCAGCGGCTGGAGATCGCGCGGGCTCTGGTGCGCCGCCCCAGCATCCTGGTGCTGGACGAGGTGACCAGCGCGCTGGACGCCGAGACGGAGCTGACCGTGATGGACAACCTGCGCCGGCGCGGCTGCGCCTGTGTGGTGATCGCCCACCGGCTGTCCACGGTCCGCGACAGCGACGAGATCGTGGTGCTCCAGCACGGCACGGTCGTGGAGCGGGGCAGGCACGAGGAGCTGGTGGCGCGCGGTGGCGCGTACGCCGCGCTGGTCAGGGAGCGGTGAGATGACGACCACGCACGACGGTGATCTGGTGCTGGGCGCCCTCGGCTCGCTCGGTACGCGGGTCGACTGCGCCGGGCTGAACCGGCTGGACCTGGAGGGGCCCCAGGTGCTCTGGCTGGTGACGGCCGGCGCGCTCGACCTGTTCGCGGTGGACGCCGCCGAGCAGGGCCACTGGCACCACCTGGGCCGGCTGGAGGCGGGCGCGCTGCTGCTCGGCCCGGTCGCGGGACCCCAGCACACCCTGGTGGCCCGCCCGGTGCGGGACTGTGTGGTGCACCGGGTGAACCTGCGCGAGCTGTACCAGGGCGCGCCCACCGAGACCTGGTCCTACGACGAGTACGGCAACCCGCAGTACGTGCCCCCCTCTTCCAGCCCGCTGGAGTACGCCCTCGCCCTCGGCGTCGGCCGGGGCCTGTCGGTGCTGTTCCAGGCGCCGCTCGCCGAGGACCGGTCGGTGGCGCCCTCGGACGACGACGTGTTCTGGATGCAGGTGCCGCCGGGCAGCGTGCAGTACGGCTCGGTGTACGGCGCGGAGGCGGCGGCCGACCTGCTGATGGACCCGGGGCTGTGGCAGAGCCTGGTCGACCAGCAGTACCGGCTGCTGACCGCGCTGGACCGCTGGATCGAGCAGCTGGAGCGCACCCACGAGACGCGGGCGGCGGCCGGTATCAAGGCCGGGGAGGCGGTACGCGCCCAGGCCGACCGGACCCTGCTCGCCTCCATCGGCAAGCGTTCGGACCGGCGGAGCACGGCGGCCGACGCGGACGCCGGGTACGCGGCCTGCAAGCTGGTCGCGCGGGCGGCCGGGATCACGCTGGCCGACCCGGCGCGCGGGATCGGCGAGAGCGAGCGGCTGGACCCGGTGGAGCGGGTGGCGCTCGCCTCCCGGGTCCGGGTCCGGGCGGTACGTCTTGAGGGTCACTGGTGGCGGGAGAACGTGGGCCCGCTGGTCGGTCACCGGGCGCTGTCCGGGGCGCCGGTGGCGCTGCTGTGGCGGCGTGGCGGCTATGTCGCCGTGCAGCCGGCGAACGGCCGGGAGACGCCGGTGGAGAAGGCGAACGCGGAGGAGTTCGAGCCGCGCGCGGTGATGTTCTACCGGCCGCTGCCCGAGAAACGGCTCGGCCCGCTGGGCCTGCTCCGGTTCAGCCTGGGCGGCACCCGCGGCGACGTGCTGAACCTGCTGCTGGCGGGGCTGGTCACGGTGGCGATCGGCGCGCTGGTGCCGATCGCCACCGGCAAGGTGCTCGGCGAGTACGTGCCGCAGGCGCGGGAGAACCTGATCGCGCAGGTGTGTCTCGCGGTGATGCTCAGCGGGGTGGTGTCGGCGGCGTTCACGCTGCTGGAGAACCTCACCATCCTGCGTCTTGAAGGGCGGATCGAGGGTTCGCTGCAACCGGCCGTCTGGGACCGGCTGTTGCGGCTGCCGACCCGCTTCTTCAGCGGGCGGTCCACGGGCGAGCTGGCGAGTGCCGCGATGGGCATCAGCTCGATCCGGCGGCTGCTGGCGGGCGTCGGCCCGGTGGTGGCGCAGTCGGTGACGATCGGCGCGATGAACGTCGGCCTGCTGCTGTACTACAGCGTGCCGATGGCGCTGGCCGCGATCGGGATGCTGCTGGTGATCGGTGCCGTCTTCACCGGGCTCGGGCTGTGGCAGGTGCGCTGGCAGCGGCGGTTGGTGACCCTCGGCAACAAGCTGAACAACCAGGCGTTCCAGACCCTGCGCGGGCTGCCCAAGCTGCGGGTGGCGTCGGCGGAGAACTACGCCTACGCCGCCTGGGCCGCCGAGTTCGCGCGCAGCCGGGAGCTCCAGCAGCGGGTCGGCCGGATCAAGAACCTCAGCTCGGTGCTGGGCGCGGTGTATCTGCCGGTGTGCACGCTGGTGATGTTCATGCTGCTGGCCGGCCCCGCGAAGGGCGCGATGTCGGCGGCGTCCTTCCTCACCTTCAGCACGGCGGTGACGATGGTGCTGACCTCGGTCACCCAGCTGACCGGCGCCTTCGTGTCGGCGGTGGCGGCGCTGCCGCTGTTCGAGGAGCTGCGCCCGGTGCTGGACGCCACCCCGGAGGTGCGGGCGGGCAGCACCCGGCCGGGCCCGCTGACCGGCGCGCTGGAGGCCCGGCGGCTGTCGTTCCGGTACTCCGACGACGGTCCGCTGGTGCTGGACGACGTGTCCTTCGCGGTGCGGCCCGGCGAGTTCGTCGCGGTGGTCGGCCCGAGCGGCTGCGGCAAGTCCACCCTGCTGCGCCTGCTGATCGGCTTCGACAAGCCGGTCTCCGGCAGTGTGCTGTACGACGGCCAGGACCTCGGCGCGCTCGACCAGTCGGCGGTGCGACGCCAGTGCGGGGTGGTGCTCCAGCACGCACAGCCGTTCAACGGCTCCATCATGGACGTGGTCTGCGGCACCGAGCCGTACACGCCGGAGGAGGTCATGGCGGCCATCGAGCTGGCGGGCCTGGCGGAGGACGTGGCGCGGATGCCGATGGGGCTGCACACCATCGTCGCCGGGAGCGGGGCGGTCTCGGGCGGTCAGCGCCAACGGCTGATGATCGCCCAGGCGTTGATCCGCCGGCCGCGCATCCTCTTCTTCGACGAGGCGACCAGCGCCCTGGACAACGACACCCAGCGCACGGTCATCGAGTCCACCCGCAAGCTCAACGCGACCCGGGTGGTCATCGCGCACCGGCTGTCCACCGTGATGGACGCGGACCGGGTGGTGGTGATGGAGGACGGCAAGGTGATCCAGCAGGGCTCCCCCGCCGAACTCCTCGCCGACACCGGTGGCCGGCTGCACGAACTGGTGCGCCGCCAGCTCGCGTAGGAACGGATGTGCCGCTTCCCGGCGAGGCCCCCCACGGGCCTGGCCGGGAAGCGGCTGTGGGTCCGGAAGGCGGCGGCCCCACTCCGCCACACCCTCCCGGTACGGGATCGCCGGTCGCTCCGCCCCAGGGGCCGCACTCCCCAGTTGCGAAACCGACCCTGCGGCACGGAGCCCGTGCGATCCCGGTCTAGAACGCGAAGACGCTGCTGTCGAGCGCGTCCTTCGCGCAAGCGTTGCCGAACGTGCGCTCGTAGGCGACCCGCTGGCCCTGCCAGACACCCTGGACGGTGACGACCACGGGGTCGTACTGCCGGGTGCAGTACACGTCGGGGCGGGCCTTCAGAGCGGTGAAGTCACCTCTGACCCCGCGCAGTTCGGCGCAGGCGGCAGCCGCCGCGGGGTGGGTGCCACTGGCCGTGGGCGCGCAGCTCAGGGTGACGGCGCGTTCCGGGGTGACCGTGGTCGCGCCGTCGCCGTGCCCGGTGGTGAGGACCAGTGCCGAGGGTGCGTACAGGGAGGCGGGCGCGGCTACGGAGGACCCGGTCAGGGGTCCGCAGACGGCGGCGGCGGTCAGGCCAAGGGCCCCGGCCCAGCGCGCGGTGTTCCGCATGGTGTGCATCCTTCCGCTCGATTCGAGGGTGTGCCGTCCGTTGCCCGGTGGGGCGCCGCGACGGCGAGCGCCACTCTGCCGAGTCCGCAGCCGGAACACACATCCCACCCATGACTTTCAGTAACATTGCGTATTGAATCAGTGGCGTGAAGTCACGGAATTCGAACAGGTCGGCCCCTCAACGCCGGGCTTTCCGAACACTCCGATCGGCCGGATGGCCGGAAATCACCGCCTGAGCAATCGGCCTGAAACATTCCGCCCGCCCATGCCGGGGC
Source organism: Streptomyces seoulensis (assembly GCF_004328625.1). Lineage (NCBI taxonomy): Bacteria > Bacillati > Actinomycetota > Actinomycetes > Kitasatosporales > Streptomycetaceae > Streptomyces > Streptomyces seoulensis. Next base: position 6,049,445 of record NZ_CP032229.1, on the reverse strand, counting down.
CGCCTTCACGATCCGCTCGTGACACCTTCACGATTCCTTGCGTTCGCACGGGTTTCGCCGCGCCCTGCGGATGGTTGAAGCCTTGATCGGGCCCCGAGACCCCCGCGACGCGGGCGCGCTGTTCCGGCCGCCCGGCCTTCAGTCGGGCTTGCTCAGCAGCCGGGTCAGCTCTTCCCCCGTGTCCGGGGTGAGCCGGCCCTCGCACTCCAGGCCGAGGGCGCGGGCCAGATCGGCGCCCTGGAGGTCCACCAGGGCCTCCGCCAGCTCCGCGAAGGACGCCGCCGCCGTACGGCCCCGTACGGCGCCCGTCGCCAGTGTGGCCGCGCCGACGAGTGCGGCGGGCCACCACCACAGGGCCAGCAGCAGGTAGGCCACGCCCCAGGCCGTGAGCCGGGCGGCGGCGGTCAACGCGGTGCGCGAGGTGCCGAGTTCGGCGCGGGTGCTGTCGGGGGCGAGCAACCAGAGATGGGGCCAGGCGGCGGTCAGGTCCAGGCGGTACGCCCGCCAGACGCGCCGGTCCGGGGTGGTGACCCGGTCTCCGGTCCAGAACGGGTGGCGCGGGGCGACCAGACCGATCCGATTGCGCCGGGCGTACCGCGCCTCCGCCTCCGCCACCAGGCCGTCCGCGTCTGCGGCGCCGCTCAGCCGGGCCCGGCCGGCCGCGACCAGGGCCGTACGGTAGGCGTCGTCGGCGGCCCGCCAGCCGCGCGACCGGCGCTCCGTCAGCCACCGGGTCACCGGTCCGCGCGGAGCCGTCAGCCAGACCCGCTCGACCAGCGCGCCCATCGCCTGCACCCCGGTGCCGGTGAGCGCGGCCCCGGCCAGCACGGCGACCGCGCACACCGCGAGCACACCCGCGCTGTGCGCGCCCGGCGCGGCGGCGAGGGCGTCGAGGCGTTCGCGCAGCCGCCCGGTGTCCCGCCAGTGCCGCCGGCCGAGGGTGACGGCGGTGGCCAGCGCGACCAGATACACCAGGCCAGGGACGGCCAGCAGGGCGAACCAGCGTTCGGCCAGCTTGCCGCCGAGCGCGTTGAGGAACGCGGTCACGGACGCAGCCCGATCTCGCGCAACGGCCGTCCGAAGATCCGGCATTGCGCCGGCGGCCCTTCGGGCTCGGGTGCCTCGACGCGGGCGCAGCCGCCGCCGGGACACGCCAGTACGCGCAGCAGCGGGTGCCCGGCGCCGGGGAAGCGCCGGTAGACGGGCGGGGAGTCGGTGCGGTACGAGCCGAGGCCCGCGGTGAGGCCGGCGGCCAGCAGGAGGTCCTCCAACTCGTCGAAGGAGTCCTCCAGTTCGCCCGGTGAGCGGCCGCCGCGCAGCTCGGTGGCGATGTGGTCGGCCAACCGGCGCCCCTCAGTCCCGAGTTCGCGCGCCAGCTCGGCCGACCGGTGGCAGAGCGCCGCCAGCCGCTCGTGCCCCGGGACGCCGTCCCCGTCACCCTCGTCGTCCCCGAGTCCGCTCATCGTCGTACCTTCCCGCACCGGCCGATCGGCGACTCAGCATAACGAGGGCGCCCGGGGGACCACTTGGGTAAAATCGGGCTCGGGACTTCTCGGGATTCCAGAGCCCATGGCGTCACACACGGGGGCCGGTCGATGTCGGACGCGCACGGAGCGGCTGGGCAGGCGCTCCGCCAAGTCGCGGCGCTGATCGATGAGTTCAACCGGTCGGGTGACCGCCACCCGCTGGACGACGCGGTCGGGATCTGTCGGCAGGCCCTTCGCGCGGCACCCCCCGGGGACCCCGTACACACCGTGTGCCGGGCCGCGCTGCGCAGCACCCTCGTGATGCGCTGGTCGGAGTTCCGCGACCGGCGGGACCTGGACGAGTCGATCACCGAGGGAAACGCCCTCACGACCGGACCCGGCCCCGACGAACAGGACTTCCGTCTCCTGGGCCGCATGCTGGCCGACCGCCATGAACTCACCCGCGATCCCGCCGACTTGGCGGCCGGTATCACCGCTCTGCGCCGTGCCGCCGAGCTGCCCGGACGCGGCGGGGACCACCGGCCGTTCGTCCTGGACACCCTCGGCGGTCTGCTGGCCGAGCGCGGCGAGGCGACGGGCGACACCGCCGACCTCGCGGAGGCGGAGCACCTGCGCCGGGTGGCCCTGACCCTGCTCCCCGAAGGCTCCCCGGAGCTGCCGACCGTACGGAACAACCTGGCGGCGAGCCTCCGCCACACCGCCGCGCTGCACCGGGACCCCGACCGGGCCCGCGAGGCCGTCGAACTGCTGGGCGCGGCCCTCGCGGACACCCCGGCGCCCCGCCGCCCGCAGGCCCTCCTCCACCTGGCCACGGCCTGGCGGACGACGGCCGAACTCACCGGCTTCCCGGCCGACGTCGAGGCCATGGTCACCGCCCATGACGCCGCCCTGGCCGCGATCCCGAGGGGCCATCCGCTACGGCCGCGCGCCCTCACCGGCCTGGGCGTGGCCCTCCGGCTGGCGGCCGAGCACACCGACGACACCGAACCGCTGCGCGTAGCGGTGGCCCTGCTCGACGAGGCCGTCGGGGAGACTCCGGAGGGCAGCCGGGCCCGACCGCACCGGCTCAACAGCCTCGGCAACGCCCTGCACCGGCTGGGCGAGCGCACCGGCGACGCGGCCCTGCTGGACGAGTCCGTACGCGTCCTGCGCGCCGCCGTCGCGGAGCCGTCACCGCGGGAGGAGGGCCATGTGGGCCGGGTGGCGAACCTCGCCCTGGCCCTGCGCGAGCGCTACCACCAGACGGGCGATCTGGAGACCCTGCGCGAGGCGGCCCGCCTGGCCCGGCTCACGCTGAACGCCCCCCGTACGGCCGGGGATTCGGACACCCAGCTCGCCAACCTCGGCGTCGTCCTCCAGACCTGGCACGACCGCACCGGCGACGCGGGCGCCGCCGCCGAGGCCGTCGACGCCGCCCGCCGGGTGCTGGCCCGGACCCCGCCGGGCGGCGCGGAGCGGGCGATGCGGCTGAACCACCTCGGCAACGCCCTCTTCCAGCGGTACGGGTCCGGCGGTGACCCGGCCGACCTCGCGGAGTCCGTCGCCATGCTGACCGAGGCCGTGGAGCGGACGGCGTACGGCACCTCGGACCATGCCGACTATCTGCACAACCTGGGCCTGACCCAGCTCACGGGCGCCCGCGCGGCCGAGGACCCAACTCTGCTGAACCAGGCGGTGACCACGCTCGGCCGGTCCGTGTGGGCGTCGGCGCCCGGCACGGCTCCGACCGCCAACCGGCTCCAGTCGTACGCGTCCGCGCTGCGCGCCCTGCACGCGGTGACCGAGGACCCGGCCGTGCTGCTCGCGGCGGAGGACGCCTACCGGCAGGTCGCCGGGATCACGGTGCTGCCCGCCGCGCGGCGCGTGCGGGCCGCGTACTCCTGGGGCATCGCGGCGGCGGACGCGGGCCGCTGGGAGCAGGCGCTCGCCGGGTTCGAACTCGCCCTCGCGCTGCTGCCGTTCAGCATCGGCAGACGGCTGACCCGCGACGACCAGGAGCACGGGCTGACCGGTGTGCAGGGGCTCGCCGCGGACGCCGCCGCGTGCGCGGTGCACCTGGGCCGGCCCGACCACGCGGTGCTGCTGCTGGAGCGGGGGCGCGGGGTGCTGCTCGGGCAGACCATCGCGGCCCGCGCCGAGCTGGAGCGGCTGCGCGCCGCGCATCCGGACGCCGCCGACCGCTTCATGGAGCTGCGGGACCTCATCGACGCGCTGGACCCCGGCGAGGAGGACACCGACGAACGGCACGTGCTCGCGGCCCGCTGGGAGGATCTGGTCGCCGAGATCCGCGCGCTGCCCGGCTTCGGCGGCTTCCTGGACGGGCCGACGGCCGCCGAGGTGCGGGCGTGTGCCGGGCGGGGGCCGGTGGTGCTGCTGTACGCGAGCCCGTACCGCAGTGACGCGCTGGTCCTGCTGCCGGACCGGGTGCTGCCGGTCCCGCTGCCGGGTGCCGGCCTCGCGGCCGTGGAGGCGCGGGCGCGGCGGCTCGGCACCGCGCTCGCCGAGGCGGCCGTGCCGGAGCGGGAGCGGGCCGCGCAGGCGACGGTCGCGGAGGTGCTCGCCTGGACGTGGGACCACGTCACAGGGCCGGTCCTGGGCGCGCTGGGGCTGTCGGCTCCGCCGGCGGACGGTGCCCGGCCGAGGCTGTGGTGGTCGCCGGGCGGCCCGCTGGCCGCGCTGCCGCTGCACGCGGCCGGGCACCACGGCGACCCCTCCCGTACGGTGCTCGACCTCGCGGTCTCCTCCTACACGCCGACCGTCCGCGCCTTGGTGTACGCCCGCGCCCGCGCTGCCGGTCCCCCGCCCGCCGGGCGCCTGCTCGCGGTGGTCGTGCCCGACGCGCCCGGTGCCCGCAGGCTGGGCGGGGTGCGCCGGGAGGTGCGGGAGCTGAGCGCGCTGCTGCCGGCCGAGGTGATCGCGGGCCCGCGCGCCACCTTCGCCGCGGTGCTGGCGGCGCTGCCCGCCCATCCGTACGTCCACTTCGCCTGCCACGGGGTGAGCGAGCCGGACGACCCCTCCGGGGCACGGCTGCTGGTGCACGACCACCGGGAGCACCCGCTGACGGTACGTCACATCTCCCGCCTCGAGCTGCCGGACGCCCGGCTCGCCGTGCTGTCCGCCTGCGAGACCGCGCGGGGCTCGGAGCTGCTGGCGGACGAGTCGATCCACATCACCTCCGCCTTCCAGACCGCCGGCTACCCGCACGCGATCGGCACGCTCTGGCCGGTGCACGACGCGGTGGCGGTACGCGTGACGCGGACCCTGTACGGCGGGCTGCGCGACGCCCTCTCCGGGACGGCGGAGCTGGACGCGGCCCTCGCCCTGCACCACGCCGTACGGGAGTGCCGGGCGGCCTTCCCCGGCAGCCCCAGCCTGTGGGCCGCCCATGTGCACTCCGGGGCGTAGGGCCGCCGGAGCCGGACGACGAGAGGAGGGGTCGGAACATGGCCCTCGGATGGCGCAGGAAACGCGGGGACGACGGCCGCCGGGACACCCCCGGGCCCGGACTGCCCCCGGCCGCCGATCTGGTCGTCACGATGCTCAACGACGACGGTACGGAGGAGGAGATCAGCCGCGTCGGTCTGCCCCCGGACGAGTTCTACGGCCTGCGCGCGAACTCCGCCCATCAGCGGCTCGGCCCCGAACACCCGGAGACCTTGCGGGCGTTCCGTGACTACGCCCGGGTGCTGACCCATATGCAGGGCCGCCAGGAGGAGGCGCGCGAGCGGCTGATGGCCCTGGTGTACACCCAGTCCCGGACCCTCGGCTACGTCCACGAGGACACCCTGACGACCTCCGCCGACCTGGCCGGACTGATGCACGTCACGGGCGAGTTGGCCAAGTCGGAGGAGGTGTGGCGCAGCGTGTGGACCAGCCGCGCCGAACTCCTCGGGCCGGACCACCCCCACACCCTGGACAGCGCGTCCTCCCTGGCCTCGGTCCTGGAGGACCTGCGCCGCGAGCCGGAGGCGGCCGCCCTGCGCCGGGATGTGCTCGAACGCCGCAAGCGCCTGCTCGGCCCGGACGACCCGGCGGTCCTCTCCGCCACCAGCAGCCACGCGGCGACCCTGGTCAAGGCCGGCCACTGGGCCGAGGCTGAACGCGAACTACGCACGCTCGTGGCCAGGTTGGAGCGGCGCGGCCTCCAGGACGAGGACACCGGTCTGGCCGCCCGGTCCAACCTGGGCGCCGCGCTGTGCCGGCTGGACCGGCTGGACGAGGCGGAGGCGGTGATGCGCTCGGTCCTCACCGCCCAGCAGCGGGCCAAGGGCCCGGCCCACCCCGACGCCCTCACCACCCGCAACAACCTCGCCGCCGTCCTGCACGCCCGCGAGCACTACGCCGAAGCGGCCCGCATCCTGCGCGAAGTCCTCGCCCTCACCACCCAGCACAAGGGCGACGCCCACCCCGACACCCTCCACGCCCGCGACAACCTCGCCAACGTCCTCATCGACAACGGCGACCACCAGGAGGCCGCGACCCTCCTGACCCGCTGCCACACGGACTACACCCGCACCTTCGGCCCCCACCACCCCCTGACCCGCACCACAACCGAACGCCTCACCTGGCTCCGGGACAACTCGGCCTGAGTGTTGCCTTCTTGGCGGTGGAGCCCCGCCGCCGACCAGGCTCCGGTCGCGCCCGCCTCCTGAGGCAGACTGAGCCGAGCATGACATCCCAATGAAGAGGAGCGGCGGCGTGGGTGCTCGGTGGGCTGATTTTCAGTATGAGATCTATCTGAACGGGATGAACGGGACGGTGCCCCGGCTGCCCACCGATCTGACGCGGCTGGAGGAGCTGGCGGAGCACCGGCTCGGGCCGGGGCCGGTCGGGTATGTGGCGGGGAGCGCCGGGAACGGGAGCACCGAGCGGGCCAATCGTGCCGCGCTGGAGCGCCGCCGGATCGTCCCGCGCATGCTGCGGGACGTCGAGGAACGGGACCTCTCCGTACGGGTGCTCGGCCGTACGCTGCCCGCGCCGCTGGCCCTCGCGCCGGTCGGGGTGCTGTCGATCATGCATCCGGACGCGGAGTGCGGGGCCGCGCGGGCCGCCGCCGCGCAGGGCGTGCCGTTCATCCTGTCGTCGGCGTCGAGCACGCCGATGGAGACCGTCGCGGAGGCGATGGGAGACGCCGAGCGGTGGTTCCAGCTCTACTGGGGCAGCGACCGCGAGGTGACCCGGAGCTTCCTGGGCCGGGCGCGGGCGGCCGGGTTCTCGGTGCTGGTCGTCACGCTGGACACCCCTCTGCTGTCCTGGCGCCCGCGCGATCTGGACCGGGCGTATCTGCCGTTCCTGCACGGGGTCGGCACCGCCAACTACTTCACCGACCCGGCCTTCCGGGCAGGGCTCGACAAGCCGGTGGAGGAGGACCCGAACGCGGCCGTCCTCCGCTTCCTCGGCCTCTTCGGGGACGCCGCGCACACCTGGCCGGACCTGGCGTTCCTGCGGGAGCACTGGGAGGGCCCGATCGTCCTCAAGGGCATCCTGCACCCGGACGACGCCCGCGCGGCCGCCGACGCCGGGATGGACGGGGTGGTGGTCTCCAACCACGGCGGCCGTCAGGTGGCCGGTTCCGTCGCCGCCGCCGACGCCCTGCCGGGTGTCGTGGGCGCGGTCGGCGACCGGCTCGACGTGCTGTTCGACAGCGGCATCCGCACCGGCGACGACATCGCCAAGGCCCTCGCCCTGGGCGCCCGCGCGGTGTTGCTCGGCCGCCCCTACGCGTACGGGCTCGGGCTGGACGGACAGGCGGGCGTGGAGCACGTCGTCCGGAGCGTCCTCGCGGAACTCGACCTCACCCTCGCCCTTTCCGGCCACGCCTCCCCCGCCACCCTGGACCCGTCCGTGCTGACGGAAGGGTCCGACTAGGAGGCTTCTCCCGGCCCTTCGGATGTGAGGTCACCGGGGAGCAGGGGGCGCATGAAGGTGCGCTCGTGGCGCAGCACGCATCCGCTCTCGTCGCGGATGCGGTCCGCCTCGATGAACTCGGGGTCCCGGCCGAAGAGTCGCCGGTACTCCTCGTAGGCGGCCAGGCCGGGAAAGGTGAACAGGGCCAGTGCCTCGTCACTCGCGCCCTCCGCCGGCAGGAAGTAGCCGTGGTGCACCCCGCCGTGGGCCCGCACCAGCTCCATCCAGCGCCGGCCGAACCGCTCGAAGGCCGCGATCTTCCGAGGGTCGATGGTGTACCGCACCACGCATGTGATCACGGGCCAAGACTAGGGTGCGGCCCGTCGGTCACGCAGGGGTCTCGGAGGCTTCTGCCGCCGAGAGCGTGCCGGGGGTGGCCGTGGCGGTGTCGGCCAGCCAGTGCTGGGCGGGTGAGCGGTCCCGGAGCGAGACCACGATGTCGGCGCCGGGACGCGCGTCCGCCGAGGCCAGCGCGAGGGTCTCGTCCCAGCGGGGCAGCAGCTCGCCCCGCACGGTGAGGTCGTACCGCACGTCCTCCCCGCGCTCGGTGCCCGCGTCGTCGCAGGTGCCGAGGATGACGACGGCGGCGTCCGCGTGGGAGTCGAGGCACAGCTCGGGGTCGGCCTGGCTGTGCAGGAGGCCGTCCGCGTCGTACGTCCACTGCTGGGTGACGGTGTCCGAGCACAGGGCGAGCGTCACCAGCCCGCCGCGCTCCGGCTCGCCCTTGATGCCGAGGCAGAGCGCGGCCCCCACGTTGCGCAGCCGGATGGGCCGCCCGGCCAGGGGCGGAGTGGCCGAGGCGGTCGCCGACGGCCCGGCGGTACGGGGATCGGCGGCGGGCGCGGCACCGGCGGAGGCCACCGGGGTGCGGCCGCCCTCCGCCTCGGGCCAGACGGCGAAGGCCAGCCCGGTCGCCAGCAGCCCGGCGGAGACGACACCCGCCCCGGCCCGCAGCGACCATCCGCCGCCACGCCGCCCGGCGCCCCGCCTCCCGGCCCTGCGCCGCCCGCCGGAGCGCGGGGCCTCGCTCGGCACGGCGGCGGCCTGACCCCGCCCCGGCCGGGAGTCGACATAGCGGCGGGCTCCCCAGCCGAGGACCGCCTCGGCGAGCAGCAGTCCGGCCCCGCTGTCGATCTGCCCGAGCTGCTCGGCGGCGTACCGGCAGTAGGAGCAGGCGTCCAGATGCTCGCGGACGTCGGGCAGTACGCCCCCGCCCCGGCGCACCGGCACATCGAGCAGCCGGTTGTAGTGGCGGCACTCCCCACTGGGCGCCAGCTCACGGTGTGCGCGCAGCACACCCGCGCGCAGCTTCTCCCGGCTCTGTTCGAGCGCCGCGGCCGCCCCCACCGGGTCCACGCCGAGCAGCGCGGCGGGGACGGTGACGGGTTCGGCCTCGACCTCGGTGTGCCAGAGCAGCGTCTGTTCCAGCCGGGGCAGCAGATGGAAGGCCCGCTCGGCGAGGACCCGGTTGTCCGGGGTGAGCGAGTTCGCGGCGCGCATCCCGCGTCCCCCGGCGGGCTTGGCGAGGCCGGGCAGGGCGGCGGTGAGGCGGTCGGTGGCCGCCCAGTCGAGGACGGTGTCCCGTACCGCCACGAGCAGCCGGGGCCGGAGCGCCTCGGCGGGCTCGCCGAGGGCGAGGCGGTCCAGGGTCTGGTGGAACACGGCGGCGGTGACCATGTGAGCGAGCGGGCCGGGACCGGCGAGGCAGATCACGGCGTAGTCGGCGGCGGGCTGCCAGTGCCGGGCCATCAGCAGGGCGGCCGACCGGGACGCCTCCGGGTCCGAACCGGCGCGCAGCGCGGCGGCCGTGGACTCGTCGGACTCCCCCGCCGCCATGCCGGGCAGGTAGGGGGGAAGGGGAGGCTGAGGGGTGGTCACTGAGCGGTTTCCTTTGGCGCGTGCGGAGCGTGGGAGCGGTCCTCCGGGGTGCGCACGGAGTGAACGGGACCCACGGCTCCGCCCCGGCGTCCCCCGTCCCGGTGGCCAAACTGCCGAAACGGTTTCGGACTTCACCCCCCGCGCGGGAGTGTCAACCCTCGCACAACTTCTCCACACGCAACAAGGAGAGCGTCCCACATCGCCGGGTTTGCAGGGAAGTCGGAGTCGGGAGGGTTTCGCGCGCCCCGTGTGAAGCCCGCGCACACGACGGCCGCCCGCACACGCTTCTCCCCGCGCACGGCACCGGTGTGGACTGGGCCAGGTCCCGCCCGGAAGACCCCCCGGCCGATCGCCGTGACGGCTTCCCCCGTCCGCCGGGGCGGTGTCAGATCCGCCAGGACCTCAGCCGGTCGGCCGCGCCGTACACGTCGGCGCGGCCGTCGGTCAGGTCGCGGACGAGGTCGACGAGGGCGCCGTAGGGCGGGTCGATGCCGGCGCCGCTGATGTGCAGATAGGCGACGGCGGTGGCGCAGGCGAAGCGGGCGTTGGCCGCGGGCAGCGGGCGGAGCACGGCGAGGGTGTGCAGCAGGGCGGCGGCCCGCCAGGCGGGGTCGGAGTCGACGCCGAGCCGGGGCGGGTCGACGCGGTGCCGGGCGACGGCGGCGACCAGGGCGGAGAAGTCGTCCACCGAGGGCTGTTCGGGCAGGACGTCCTCATGACGCTGGAGCAGCCAGGGGACGTCGATGTGGATGACGGGGGACATCGCCGGTCAGGCGGCCTCTCCCCTGGCTGTTACGGCCTCGTCCTCGGGGAAGGCGGCGGCGAACTCCTCGGCGTGCGCGGTGAAGAAGGCCCGGAACGTCTCGGCGCCTTCCTTCAGCGCCCGGTGCCGGGCGATGTCCGCCGCGGCCGCCTCCCGCACCAGGGCCTTCATCGACGTACCGCGTTCCTTGGCGATCTGCCGCAGGTCCGCTAGTTCGCGCTCGCTGAACTCCACGTTGAGAGCTGGCATGCCCTCACGGTACCGCGAGGGTACTCACCCGTAAATCGAGCCAGATCAGCCGCGCGCCCCCCGGGTACCCGGCGTCGGGGACCCCTCGCCGGGCCGACACCAGCAGACGCGCCGCCCTCAGATCCATCACATATGAGCACAAAAAGTGTCTTATTTCCTTTATGCATACACCTTCGCGGCGTACTCTCCTCCGCGTCCCGCTCGCTGCCGCGGGCGCGGGACTCCTGGCCGCCTGCTCCGACTCGGGCCCCCGGCCCCGTCCGGGACCGCGCGGCACGATGATGGCGGCGGGGAACTTCGTCCCGCCGGGGCCCGCGGGTTACGTCGAACCGTCGGGCCCGGAGGTCCGGGCCGCCGAACGGCGGCGCGGGTCGGGCCGGGTGCGCATGTTCACGCTCACGGCCGGTGAGACCACGCTGGACCTGGGGGGCCGGTCGGTGCGCACCTGGGCGTACCAGGACGCGCTGCCCGGACCGCTGGTGCGGGCGACCGCCGGTGACGTGCTGAGCATCACGCTCGCCAACCGGCTCCCGGAGACCACCACGCTCCACTCGCACGGCGTCCGGCTGCGCTGCGACATGGACGGCGCGCCGGGCCTCACCCAGGACTCCATCCCGGCCGGGATGGACTTCAACTACCGCTTCACCGTCGCCGACCCCGGCACCTACCTGCTGCACAGCCACGTCGGCATGCAGCCGGACCGGGGGCTCTACGCGCCGCTCGTGGTGGACGACCCCAGGGAGCCGCTGAAGTACGACAAGGAGTGGGTGGTCGTCCTCGACGACTGGGTGGACGGCGTCGACGGCTCCACCCCGGAGAAGGTGCTGCGCCAGCTCAAGCCGGGCGGCGGCATGGCGATGATGGGCCCCGAACACCCGGGCCGCCCGACCGCCCACCCGCACGAGCCCCCGATGACGGCGATGCCCGACCCGCCGAAGAACACCGGCCCCAACCGCATGCTGCACGGGGCGAAGAGCCGCGTCCTGGACGGGGTCGGCGGCAATGTCGCGTACCCGATCTACCTGATCAACGGGCGCCGGCCGGGCGCGCCGACCTCGTTCAAGTGCCGTCCCGGCGAGCGGGTGCGGCTGCGCATCATCAACGCGGGCTCGGACACCGCCTTCCGGGTGGCGCTGGGCGGCCACAAGCTGACGGTGACGCACACCGACGGCTACCCGGTCCAGCACCGGGAGACGGACGCGCTGCTGGTCGGCATGGCGGAGCGGTACGACGTGCTGATCACGGCCAAGGACGGGGTGTTCCCGCTGGTCGCGCTGGCCGAGGGCAAGTCCGGACAGGCGCTCGCGGTGCTCCGCACGGACAACGGCAGAACCGTTCCTCCTGCGGATGTGAAGCTGCCGGAGCTGGACCGCCAGGTGCTCCCGGCGCGCCGTCTGGTGCCCGCCGACTCCGTCGCCCTGGACCACCGCGAGCCGGACCGCGAGATGCGCATCAAGGTCACCGGCACCATGGCGAAGTACGACTGGGGCTTCGACCACAAGCAGTACGACGTGCGCGAACGGCACGCGGTGCGCGCCGGGGAGCGGGTGCGGATGACCCTGATCAACGCCACCGACATGTGGCACCCGCTGCATCTGCACGGCCACACCTTCGCGCTGACCGGCCTCGACGCGGTGGGCGCCCGCAAGGACACCGCCGTGGTGCTCCCCCAC